>JASLBS010000106.1 GCA_030146405.1 Arthrobacter sp. | reverse complement strand
CGCGGAGATGGTCACCAGTGACGTGTCCCCGGAGAGGTCGCCTGCGTCGACGACCCCGGCGACCTGCTCGGGCAGGTCGATCGGCCCTCCCGCTACGGAGGCCGCTCTCGCCCCCGCGCAGGTGGCATCTGCCACGAGGGTTATCTGCTCCTCGGAACCGAGAAGTCCAGGCAGCCCCAGTGGCGATCGGCCGCATTCGTCACTGTAGGAGCCTGCGCCGTAGCCGGACGCGTACGAGTCCCCGAGGGCAACATAGTTCAGCGGAGCCGGGTCCTCCGCCTGGGTCGTGGCCCGGGGCTCCTCCTGGGCGGGAGTGCCGCAGCCGAAGAGCGTGGCAACAGCGATGAGGGCGACGGCGAGCCCGCCCCTTCGGAGTGCGCTGGAGGGTGGTGGGGTTGATCGAGAGGTCATCCTTCAACGCTACCGGGGGAGCCGGTTCGTGAAGGAGTAGATCGGGTGTGCAGGAGGTGCGCCGGGCGTGGTGGTGTTGCCGGTGGGCACGTCGTGTTCCGCTACCGGCAGAGGGGACGTTCCTGGGCTGTCGGAGGAGACCATCGAGCGTCGTTCGCAGCTGCGCGAGGTGGTGGCACCGTAGGCGGACCCGCATAACGATATGGTCACGGCCGAATGGGTGTTCGTGCTGCTGGCCTGCGCCGATGAAGTATCGGGCCGGCGGTGTCGAGGGTGTGGAAGCGCTCCCACTTGACAGTGCCACAGGTCACATCCAGGATGGTGTCACCGCATGAGAGCGCTCCCACCCAGGAGCACATCATGGTGGGAGATCGTCCCCTCCGCCCCCGTCCCGGCGTGATTCAGAACCCTGTTCCTCGCCATCCCTTCCCTCCCGGGAGCACACGCGGCGCTCCGGCTGCGCCGGGTGCCCCTGCCCGGCTGTATCCCGCCAAAAGCTCGATCCCTTCCCCCGCACGTGCGGGGGAGACATTGACAAAGGAGTCACTCGTGCAACCCAGAACACGCTTCACAGCACTGTCCGCCGCGGCCGCCTGCCTCGCCCTGACACTTTCCGCCTGCAGCTCCGGTACGTCGGAGAATGCCGGCGTCGAAGGCGAGACCGGCTCGGAGGATGTCACCCTCTCCGTCGGCACGTTCAACGAGTTCGGCTACGAGGAGCTCTTCGCCGAGTACCAGGAACTCAACCCCAACGTCACCATCCAGCACAAGAAGGCCGCCACGTCCAACGAGGCGCGCGACAACCTCACCACCCGGCTCGCCGCTGGTTCAGGTCTTTCGGACATCGAAGGCATCGAGGTCGACTGGCTGCCCGAGCTGCTGGAGTACCCCGACCAATTCGCGGACCTCAGCGATCCCGCTGTGGAGGGCCGCTGGTTGGAGTGGAAGACCGAGGCCGCGACCACGGAGGACGGCCAACTCATCGGGTACGGCACCGACGTCGGGCCCCAGGGCGTCTGCTACCGCGCCGACCTGTTCGAGCAGGCGGGGCTACCCAGCGATCGCGAGTCGGTCGCCGAGCTGTTGGAGGGATCCTGGCAGGACTACTTCGACACCGGCAAGGAGTTCGTTGCCGCGAGCGACGGCGTTGCCTGGTTCGACTCCGCGGGAGCCACCTACCAGGGCATGATCAACCAGGTCCAGAACGCCTACGAGGAGGACGACGGCACCGTCATGGCGACGGACAACCCCGAGGTCAAGGACATCTACGAGCAGGTCCTGCAGGCCTCGGTCGAGGATGGGCTGTCCGCACACCTCACCCAGTGGGAGGACGACTGGGTGGCGAGCTTCCAGTCGGACGCGTTTGCGACGAAGCTGTGCCCGGGCTGGATGCTCGGCATCATCGAGGGCAACGCGGAAGGCGTGGAAGGCTGGGACATCGCTGACGTGTTCCCCGGCGGTGGCGGCAACTGGGGCGGGTCCTACCTGACCGTCCCCACCCAGGGTGCCAACCAGGCCGAGGCCAAGAAACTCGCCGAGTGGCTGACCGCACCGGAGCAGCAGATCAAGGCGTTCGAGTCCAAGGGCACGTTCCCCAGCCAGGTGGATGCGCTCGAGAGTGACACGCTCCTGAGCCAGGTCGATCCCTTCTTCAATGACGCGCCTACCGGCGAGATCCTTGCCAACCGGGCGACAGCCGTGGACGTCACCCCGTTCAAGGGCCCGAAGTACTTCGCCATCAATGATGCGATGCAGCAGGCCCTCACCCGCGTCGACGTCGACAACACCGACGATCCCGACTCCTCCTGGGAGAAGTTCGTCACCGCTGTGGGCGCTCTGTAATAGATGGCCGTCACGGACCGGGTCCAACCCCCACCTCCCGACACGAAGCAGCGAGCTTCGCGCAGCAAGAGCGTGAAGCGGCTTGCCTTCTCCCAGAAGGTATCGAAGTGGGACGTCAAGCTGTCCCCGTATCTCTACATCTCACCGTTCTTCCTGCTCTTCGCCGTCACCGGGCTGTTTCCACTGCTGTACACGGCGTGGGTCTCGCTCCACGAGTGGAACCTCATCGGCGGCCAGGGCGCGTTCACGGGTCTCGAGAACTTCCAGTTCGTGCTGGCGCAGCCGTTCTTCTGGAACGCGGTAGGGAATACGTTCAGCATCTTCCTCCTCTCGTCCGTCCCCCAGGTCGTCCTCGCCATCGCGATCGCTGCGGTGCTGGACGCCAATCTGCGGGCCAAGACGTTCTGGCGGATGGGCGTCCTGGTGCCCTTCGTGGTGGCTCCGGTGGCGGTAGGGCTGATCTTCAACAACCTCTTCGCCGACCAGGCAGGCCTGGTCAACGAGCTGTTGATGGGGGTAGGGCTGGACCCGGTCCGCTGGCACGCGGATTCCTTCGCGAGCCATTTCGCCATCGCCACGATGGTCAACTTCCGCTGGACCGGCTACAACGCCCTGATCTTCCTCGCGGCCATGCAGGCGATCCCGAGGGACGTCTACGAGGCCGCGACGATCGACGGAGCCGGACGGCTCCGGCAGTTCCTCTCCGTCACCGTACCGATGCTGCGTCCCACCGTCATCTTCGTGGTGATCACGGCCACCATCGGTGGTCTCCAGATCTTCGACGAAGCCAGGGTCTTCGATCAGGCAGGCCTCGGCGGCGCCGACCGCCAGTGGCAGACACTCACCATGTACATCTGGGAACTCGGCTGGGGCCAGCGGAACTTCGGCAGGGCCTCTGCCGTGGCGTGGCTCCTGTTCCTGATCATCGTGGTCATCGCGCTGGCGAACTTCCTGATCACCCGCCGTATCGCCAGTCAAGGAGGACGACGATGACTTCCATCCCCATGATCGCGCAGACGGCAGGCAGTGGTGCGGCGCGAGCCGCCCAGCGAGGCCTGGGTTCCGGGCGCCGTGGCCGCGGCGGCGGATCGATGCGCCGGCCGGGTTTCCTGACCTACGGATTCCTCGGTGCCGTGATCCTCGGTTCACTCTTCCCCCTGTGGTGGTCCTTCCTCGTCGGTAGCCATGACAGTTCCGTGATCAGCAGGGGCGTCCCACTGATCCCGGGCGGTAACTTCCTCGCCAACGCCTCCACGGTGCTGGACAGCATCCCCTTCTGGAAGGCCCTCGGCAACAGCATCATCGTCTCCACCGTCACGGCGGCGTCCGTGGTGCTGTTCTCCACCCTGGCGGGGTTCGCGTTCGCCAAGCTACGCTTCCGCGGGAGCAAGGCCCTGCTGGTCTTCGTGATCGCCACGATGGCGGTTCCCACGCAACTCGGTGTGGTGCCGCTCTTCATCGTCATGGCCCGACTCGGCTGGACGGGATCCCTCTGGGCCGTGATCGTTCCGGGAGTCGTCACCGCCTTCGGCGTGTTCTGGATGACGCAGTACCTGAAGGATGCCCTCCCCGATGAGCTGATCGAAGCGGTACGCATCGACGGCGCCTCCATGATCCAGGCCTTCTGGTTCGTGGGACTTCCCGCGGCGCGGCCGGCGGCGGCGATGCTCGCCCTCTTCACGTTCGTGGCAACCTGGACCAACTTCTTCTGGCCGTTCATCGTGCTCGATCCCTCCAATCCCACCCTCCCGGTGGCACTGCAGCTGCTGCAGGCGGCGCACTTCGTCGACTACTCGATCGTGCTCGCCGGAGCCGTGCTCTCCACCATCCCCCTGCTGATCCTCTTCGCAGTAGCGGGACGCCAACTCGTCTCAGGAATCATGCAAGGAGCAGTCAAAGGATGAGCAGTACCGATATCACCTTTCCCGAGGGTTTTCTCTGGGGGGCCGCGACAGCCGCCTACCAGATCGAGGGTGCAGCCCAGGAGGGCGGCAGGGGCCCGTCCATCTGGGACACTTTCGCCCGTGTGCCCGGAGCTGTGGCCGATACCCACAACGGCGACGTGGCGTGCGACCACTATCACCGCTCGGCCGAGGACGTGGCCCTCATGCGACGCCTCAATCTGCAGGCCTACCGCTTCTCCACCTCGTGGTCACGCTGCATGCCGGACGGAGTCACCCCGAACGCGGAGGGTATCGCTTTCTACTCTGCGCTCACGGATCAGCTCCTCGAAGCGGGGATCAAGCCCTGGCTCACCCTGTACCACTGGGACCTCCCGCAGGCCCTCGAGGATCGGGGCGGGTGGACCAACCGGGAGACCGCCTACCGGTTCGCCGACTATGCCGCGGTGATGCACGAAGCCCTCGGCGACCGCGTCCGGGTATGGACCACGCTCAACGAACCCTGGTGTGCTGCATTCCTCGGCTACGCCGCGGGGGTGCATGCACCCGGGCGGCAGGAACCGACGGCGGCGCTCGCAGCAGCACACCACCTGCTCCTCGGGCACGGCCTCGCCACGCAGGAGCTGCGCGAGCGGGACGCCGACGCGACCCTCGGCATCACGCTCAACCTCACGGTTCCCGACCCCCTGGACCCCTCGAGCGAGGCGGATCGCGATGCTGCCCGGCGGATCGACGGGCAGTTCAACCGCATCTTCCTGGACCCGGTGCTGCGCGGATCCTATCCGGAGGACGTCCTCCGGGACGTGGAGCACCTCGGGTTCGCGGATCACATCCGTCCAGGGGATCTCGACATCATCGGAACGCCGATCGACGTGCTGGGCGTGAACTACTACCACGGGGAGGCCGTGACGACGATGCCGGCGGACGAGGCGGTACCGCAGGAGGGGCATGCGCCGCTCGACCGCCCGGTGTCCTCGCCCTACGTGGCAGCGCACGGTGTCCGCTCCGTGCCGCGCGGACTCCCGGTCACGGCCATGGGCTGGGAGGTCCAGCCCGACGGCCTGCGCCGACTCCTCAACCGGCTGCAGGACGAGTACACCGGCGCCGCCGGAATACCGCTCTATGTCACGGAGAACGGTGCTGCGTACAACGACGTCCCGGACGAGTCCGGGTTCGTGGACGACCAGGACCGCCTCGGATTCTTCGACGTCCATGTACGGGCCATGAAGGACGCGATCGATGACGGCGTGGATCTTCGCGGCTATCTCGCCTGGTCCCTCATGGACAACTTCGAATGGGCCTGGGGGTACC
Source organism: Arthrobacter sp. (assembly GCA_030146405.1). Classification (GTDB taxonomy): domain Bacteria; phylum Actinomycetota; class Actinomycetes; order Actinomycetales; family Micrococcaceae; genus Arthrobacter_D. Next base: position 9,678 of record JASLBS010000106.1, on the reverse strand, counting down.
ACCAGCGCTTCGGTCTGGTGCGTGTGGACTACGACACACAGGAGCGCATCCCGAAGGCCAGTGCTCTCTGGTACGCGGGTGTCGCAGCGGCCAACGCCGTTCCTGCGACCACGAATACGTCCACGGACGGGGAAGTGGGTGTCGTATTGTCGAGGTGATGAACAGTCCCCGCCGGCGGGCCGATCGCCAGGTGCATCGCGCCCCGAGCCCCACGCTGGAGGATCTCGCAGTCGCCGCAGGGGTGTCCCGGTCCACGGCATCACGCGCCATCAACGGCGGGGAGCGGGTCAGCGCGGCAGCCCAGGCCGCAGTGGACCGGGCGGTGGCGGACCTCGGGTACATCCCCAACCGGGCAGCCCGCAGCCTGGTCACGCGGAGGACGTCCTCGATAGCGCTGGTCATCCCTGAACCCGATGTGCGCGTGATGGTGGATCCTTTCTTCGCCGTCGTGATCACGGGTGTCACCGAAGCGCTCCGGGAGACCGACGTCCAGTTGGTGCTCCTGATGTCGAGGACCGGGGGTGACTCCACCCGCACCCTGCGCTACCTGCGGGGCGGGCACGTGGACGGGGCGATCGTGGTCTCGCACCACGAGGGCGATGCGTGGGCGAGGTCACTCGCGGAGACCGGTCTCCCCACCATCTTCATCGGGCGTCCGTGGGACACCACGTCGAAGGTCACCTATGTGGATACCGACAACGTGCAGGGCGGCCGCCTCGCTGCCCTCCACCTGGCCGGGATAGGCCGACGTCACCTGGCGACCGTCGCGGGCCCCGCTGACATGACGGCTGCCGTGGACCGCCTCCGCGGGTGGGAAGCGGGCCTCGCCGATTCGGGGATCGAGGGCGGGCGCGTGGTCCACGCGGACTTCACCACGGAGGGCGCTGCCGTGGCTGCCCGCCGGCTACTGGCCGAGGACCCCGAGATCGACGGCATCTTCGCGGCATCGGACCTCATGGCTCTCGGCGTCCTGGAGGCGATCCAGGACGCGGGCAGGACAGTGCCCGGGGACGTGGCCCTGATGGGGTACGACAACCATGCCGTCGCCGAGACCGCAGCCACGCCGCTGACCAGCATCACGCAGTCCATCATGCGGATGGCCGTCCAGGCCGGTGTCATGCTCCTCGAGGAGATCGAGGCCCCGGGCTCGCACCCGGAGCCCGTCATCTACTCCACGGAGCTGGTGGAACGCGCCAGTACGTCGACGGCCCCGAGCGCGTCCGCGGTGAACGCGTAGTCCCATGCGACGTCCCGCCAGCGGGAGTAGCGCCCACTGGCTCCGCCGTGTCCGCCGTCCATCTCGGTCTTCAGGACGATCGGTTCGCTGCCGGTGGTGGTCTCCCGCAGCTGTGCCACCCATTTCGCGGGTTCCACATAGAGCACCCGGGTGTCGTTGTAGCTCGTGACGGCGGCGATCCTGGGATAGGCCACGGGCCGTACGTTCTCGTAGGGCGTGTACTCCTTCATGTAGCGGTAGACGTCGGGATCGGTGATGGGGTTACCCCATTCCTCCCACTCGAGGGCGGAGAGCGGCAACTCAGGATCCAGGATGGTGGTGAGCGCGTCCACGAAGGGTACCTGCGCCACGATCGAGCGGTACTTCTCCGGGGCGAGGTTCGCGACGGCGCCCATGAGCAGGCCACCGGCGGATCCGCCGATCGCTGCGATCCGGTGGGGGTTCACCCAACCCGAGGTGCCGAGATACGTGGTGGCATCCACGAAGTCGGTGAAGGTGTTCTTCTTGGCGAGCTTCTTGCCCTGGTCGTACCAGCTCCGGCCCATCTCGCCGCCACCGCGGACGTGCGCGGTGACGTAGACGATGCCGCGATCCAGCAGTGACAGTCGGGCGATCGAGAAGGCCGGATCCATGCTGGCCTCGTAACTGCCGTAGGCGTAGATCACGGCCGGATTCGTGCCGTCCTGGGCGAGCTCGGCACGACGGATGACCGAGAGCGGGATCAACGTGCCGTCGGCTGCGGGCGCCCACTGCCGTTCGGCGACGTACTGATCCGGATGGTACTCACCGCGCACCTCGGTCTCCTTGCGGAGCTCCAGCGTGCTGTCCTCGAGGACGTAGTCGTAGACGCGTGGCGGGGTGAGGTAGGAGGTGTAGGACAACCGGATGATCGGGGAGTCGAACTCGGCGTTGGCGAGGCTGCAGGTGAACAGCTCCTCGTCGAAATCAGGTTCCGTTGGAAGCTCCTGGTCCGCCGTCGCGAGACCGGCGAGTGGGACCACCTGGACGCGCTCGATCGTGTTCTTCCGCACCGAGAGCACCAGGTGCGTGCTCGTGAGGGTCGCACCGTTGATGCGAACGGCGTCATCGTGCGGGATCACGGTGGCCCATTCCTGCTCGTCCAGCGGCCGGGTGAGCTGATCCGCGGCAACGAGGGACACCATCGAGTTCTTCGCGTCCCGGTCGTGGGTCACCAGGTAGAAGCGCGCACCGTCGATCGTGAGCGGCTCGGCGTCGTACAGGATCCGCTCGTCGCGGGAGATCAGTGTGGTGACGCCGTTCTCGGGTCGCGCGAGATCGAGCACCCGGTACTCGCTGTACTCGGCGCAGCCGATGCTGATGAGGAGCTGCGAACGGTCCGCGGACACCTCGAAGCCGGTCCACATCGCGACGTCGTCCTCCTGGTACACGACGACGTCGTCGGTCACCGCGGTGCCGAGAATGTGCACCCGCACCTGGTAGGGACGCCAGGAATCATCGACGACGGTGTAGTAGACGCGGCTGCCGTCGGGGGAGAACGCGAGCCCGTAGAAGATGTTCGGTACTTCGTCCGGAAGCAGCTCGCCGGTCGTGAGGTCCTTGATGCGCAGCGTGAAGCGCTCGTCGCCCGCGTTGTCCTCGCAGTAGGCGAGCAGGGTGCCGTCCTCGGTCACGGACAGTCCGCCGAGGGAGAAGAAGGGCTTGCCCTCCGCGAGCTCGTTGCCGTCGAGCATGATCTGCTCGCCGTCCATCGATCGACCGGGCACCACCTCGGGCGGTGTCCAGTCACGGCGGGAGTCGCCGGTGTCCTCGGCGGCCACCCGACACTGGATGCCGTACTGCTTGCCCTCCTCCGTGCGCGAGTAGTACCACCAGCCCTTCTTGCGCGCAGGCACCGAGAGGTCCGTCTCCTGAGTCCGTTCCTTGATCTCGGCGAAGATGGCCTCGCGGAGGGGTTCCTGCCCGCGGGTGACCGCCTCCGTGTACACGTTCTCGCGCTCGAGGTACTCGATGAGTTCCGGGCTCTCCTTGTCGCGCATCCATTCGTAGGGATCGATGAACGTATCGCCGTGATGGGTGCGCGGATGGGGCACTTTCGTGGCGGGCTGCGGGACGGGGACTTCGTGCGCGGTGGCGTCAGCGGTCATGGCTCCCATCTTGCCACTGACGACCTCCTCGTCGCGGTGAGTGCCGGCGGACGGCGCTCCAGCTATGCCGAGGCGTCCCCACGTGCTGTGGGAGAGCAGCGATCGGCTACATGACTGCAGGTCCGGCGCTCCGGGCAGGTTGCTGCGGAAGTGCTCTGGCGATGCAGTACTGGGCGGTTTTTCGACGGAGGCTTCTGCACTGTGGGAGCAGTCCGCGGCTCCCTGGTCACAGTGCCATTGCGAATTCTCCGGAGCCGGGCCGAGCCTTCCCACCCCTGCTAGCGTCTGGGTGATGAGCCCGCTACCGCGGTGCGGGCGGTGGAACAGCGGAGAAGGGATGGACGATGGCGCCATCGACAGTGGCCCGCAGGACTCTTCTGGCAGGGATCATCGTAGGTGCTGCAGGCTTGATCTGTACGCTCTTCAGTCCACAGCTGCTCCAGCCCCTGTACGGGGATCCGCGAATCGTCAATGACGCGTACTACCTCCTGGCAGCCGCCTTCTCCTCGCTGGTGTTCTATGCCCTTCCCTTGAGCGCAGCCCTGATCGGGGCGTTCCTCGTGATGAGGCATGCCGACGCATGTGCCCGTGAAGCTACTCCTCACGACGCCGGGAACGGACCGCGCGCCCCGGGGACGTCGACCTAGGCCCTGTGGGCCCGGAGACGGTAGGGCCGGAAACGCGGAACGGCCCCGGTCCTGAGGAGTTCTCCAGGACCGGGGCCGTTCAGTGAAGGTCAGTGCTCGTCGTAGTGGTCGCCGTGTTCGGCGTGGCGGTGGCCGTCGTGGACGTAGTCCGTGTGGTCGCCGTGCTCCACGGCTTCGTGGGTGCAGTCCGCGGAACCGTGGACGTGATCCGATACGCTGTGCTCCGCAGGCTCGTCGTGCTCGTCGTAGTGGTCATCGTGTTCGGCGTGACGGTGGCCGTCGTGGAGGTAGTCGGTGTGGTCGCCGTGCTGGACCGTCTCGTGGCTGCAGTCGGCAGTACCGTGCCTGTGCTCATCGAGGGTGTGCTCGGCCTTGATCTCTGTGGTCATGTGAAGCTCCTTGGTGTTCGACGCCCGTGGGCTGCCGGTCAGTGGGTGTGGTCCGTCGTCGGCGATGCTTCGATCGTGTGGGCGATCGCATCGTCGATGACATGCGCTACGTGCTCGTCGGTCAGGGTGTACACGGCGTCCCGTCCGGACCTGTTGACCGCAACGAGGTCCATGCTTCGCAGGAGGCGCAGATGCTGCGACACCAGCGGTTGTGACAGTCCCGTGGCCTGGACCAGGGAACTGACGGAGCCCTCGCCGGTGGCCAGAGCCGTCAGGATCCTCAGCCGGGATACCGTCCCGAGGACCTTGAACAGTTCGGCAACCTTTTCGAGGTCCCTGTCATCAACCATGTAAATATATAAGCACCTATGCATGCGTTGATGCAAGGCCGACGGTGCTGCGAGGTCGCTCACGTCCCGAGCCGGAGCGGACCCGTGGCCTCGACGGTGCTGCGGGTCCGGCGCGGCTGCATCCGGGGGGTCCGTCCTAGACTGGAAGCTCCGTAGCCATCGAGAGGACCCCATGACTGCCGACGTCGTGAATGCCGAGACCCCCAGCCCGTGGCGTGAACTCGGAACGGGCATCTATGTGCTGCGTACGCCGGGGTTCGGGGTGAACGTGGGCCTGGTGGTCGGGACCGAGCGTGCTCTCGTCGTGGATACCGGCGCAGGGCCTTCGGAGGCCGCCGAACTGTACCGGCAGCTGCGGACCATCACCGAGCTGCCGCTCGTGGTGGTGAACACGCACGCCCACGCGGACCACTTCTTCGGGAACAGTTACTTCGCAGCACAGGGTGTGGAGGAGTTCTGGGCCACCTCGCGGTGCAGCGAGGTCCAGGCGGACTCGGACAAGCAGCGGGAGCTGGTCACCGACGTCGAACCCGCCACGGCAGCTGGGGAGGGCGAGCACACCGAGGTGCACCCCGCCAACCAGCTCGTGCAGGGCAAGCCGGTGGACCTCGACCTCGGCGAGGTCTCCGTGACACTCTTCCACCTCGGTCGCGGCCACACGGACCACGACCTCCTCGTGGGGGCGGGGAACGTGCTCTTTGCAGGAGATCTCGTCGAGGAAGGATCCGACCCTGCCTTCGAGGACTCGTTCCCCACGGACTGGATCCGGACGCTCGGGAAGATGCTGGCACTCGAGGACCTGTACGACGTCTTCGTACCGGGACACGGACAGCCGGTGGGCGTGGATGAGGTGGCAACGCAGATGAACAAGATGCGCAGTGGTATCCGGGTGACCCGCCTGGCGATGGACGAGGCCTCGATGGACGTGACCAAGGCGATCCCGATCCTGCCCTACGGACCGGAGCAGTCCCGTGCGCTGCTGATCAGGTTGCGGACGCTCGCGCACTGGAAGTGGTTGACCCGCAAGCACTGATCACCGGGGAGGGGGAGGGGCTCACCCCGTAAAGGCTTCGTATCCCAGGACAGTGAGTACCCCGAAGGCCACGCCCCACAGGATGATCGAGATTGTCTGCCAGAAGATGACGGCGCGTTTGTCGGCGCCGAAACCGACCATCGCGAGGGCCGTGATCTGGCTCGGCAGAATGGCCTGCCCCAGGAGGCTCACCCCGGCGACACCGTAACGGTCGAAGGCCCGCTTGAACTTCTGGCGCCGTGCGCTCGGCTCTCCGGGCGCCTTGCGCTGACCGCGGAGCTTGTCGGCGAACGTGACGAGGAGGGCCATCGACGCGAAGTTGCCGAGAATTGCCGCGGGTATCGCGACGAACGGATTGACCCCGGCGACGATCCCGAGGACCGAGCCGAAGTAGGACTCGATGAAGGGGATCGCCCCACCGGCGATGATCACCAGCCATTGGAGGGCGGGGGGCGCGGCTTCGGTCAGGTCCTGCAGCGAATCGATCATCGGGAGTCTCCTCAGGTAGGTGCGGCTACCTGATCCACTCTTCCGTACCCGCGCCGTCGCCCCCAGTGGGCCGGCGTCATGCCGTTCCCTGACATGCGTGCGACCGGAATCATGACAGATGTCACTGTGCCCGTCGCCGGAGCGGCCGGGTCAGGCGCCGAACACCGTGCGGTCCAGGAAGCCGTTGCGGAACTTGCCCTCGGGGTCCATGGCGCGGGCCAGGGTACGGAAGTCGTCGAAGCGGGGATACAGCGGCGCGAGCTGCGCGGCGTCCGCTGCGAACAGCTTGCCCCAGTGCGGGCGGGCGTCGAACGGTGCCAGCGCTGCTTCCAGTTCGGGCAGCAGGGCCTCGACCTCCGCCTGCCGGGGCTTCCAGGTGAAGTGGAGGCCGATGCCGTCGCGCTGGTAGTTGTTGCTGAGCCATAGATCGTCCGCCGCCATGGACCTCACCTCGGAGACCTGCAGCAGTGGCGAGATCCTGGGTGCGAGCGCACGCATCTGCTGGATGGCGTCGACCGCGTGCTCGCGCCCCACCAGGTATTCCGTCTGCAGTTCCTCGCCGTTGCTGGGGGTGAAGGCGAGACGGAAGTGTGCCAGGCGATCGGACCACGGCCCGGGCTCGCCCAGCTGCTGCGTGCAGTGGTCGGCGGCCACGCCCGGCACGGGGTGGAGGGCGCGATCGGCGGCGCGTCCGCCGTAGAACTCGCCGGGCACGGGGACGCCGCTGTCGATCCTGGTCTTGAGCCACGCCTGGCCGATGCTGTCCCCCTGCCAGTTCGTGAAGAGACTGACGCTGTAGGCGGAGGAGGTCGCGGCGTCGTAGTCGGCGAGCACCGCATCCCAGGGGACGTCGGTGAAGACGTCCTGGCGGACGTCGAAGGTGGGCTCGATGCGCAGGGTCACACGATGCGTGATGCCGAGAGCACCGAGTCCCACCACCATGCCGTCGAAGTCGTCGCTCCCGCGCGTCACGGAAAGGACATCACCCGATGCCGTGACGATCTCCAGGCCGACGACGGCGGTGGACAGGTTGCCGTTCGCATTCCCCGATCCGTGCGTGGCCGTGGCGATGGCGCCGCCCACCGAGATGTGGGGGAGTGAGGCGAGATTGTGGAGGGCGAAGCCGCGCCGCTGCAGGTGCTCCGCGAGAACGCCGTAGCGGGCTCCTGCTCCCACCGTCACGGTGAACTCCGACTCGTCGATCACCACGTCCGGATCGAGGACGTCCAGGGATACGAGGGTGTCGGCGGTGTCGGCGATGTCGTTGAAGGAGTGCCGGGAACCGAGGGGCTTGACGCGGGATGCTGCGGAGACAGCACGCTGCAGCTCGGTCAGGGACGTGGGATGTTCGATCGTGCGGGCGCGGTACTCGTAATTACCCGCCCAGTTGAGCTTGTCCCGTACCTGTTCCTCGAGCATGTTGGTCCTTGTCTGGAGCGGTGTCGCCACGGCCTGGACTGCGCTTCCAGCAACACGACGGAGGGGTGCCCGACCATCCTACAACGTTGTAGACTCACCAGACGCGTGACGTACAGGGCATCACGGCTGAATCAAGGGGAGCGCCATGGCTGCCACACTGAAGGACGTTGCGCGGGCGGCCGGTGTCTCGATCAAGACGGTGTCCAACGTGATCAACGATTACCAGCACATCCGTGCCGACACCAAGCAGCGGGTCATGGAAGCCATCACCGAACTCGGCTACAGCCCCAACCTCTCCGCCCGGAGCCTGCGCTCGGGGAAGACGGGCGTGATCGGACTCGCCGTCCCCGAACTCTCCCTCAGCTACTTCGCCGAGCTTGCCGATTCCATCATCAAGGCCGCCGAGCGACGCGGCCTGAAGGTGCTGATCGAACAGACCGGGGGCGATCGCGCCCACGAACTCGAGATCCTCTCCAGTCCGCGGCTGCAGATGACGGACGGGCTTCTGTTCAGTCCGCTCGGCATGTCCAACGAGGACGCCCATTACCTCCACGTGAACTTCCCCCTGGTGCTGCTCGGCGAACGCATCTTCGGCGGGCCCACGGACCACGTGACCATGAGCAACGTCGAGTCCGCGCGTGCCGCGACGGCTCATCTGCTCTCGAAGGGACGCCGTCGCATCGCAGTGGTGGGTGGCCACCGGGACGAGATCATCGGTTCCGCCGGCTTGCGGCTGCAGGGGTACCAGCAGGCACTCGAGGCGGCCGGCATCCCGTTCGATCCGGAACTCGTGGGATACACCACCCTGTGGCACCGGGCCAATGGTGCCACCACCATGCGGGAGCTGCTGGAATCCGGTGTGGAGTTCGACGCCGTGTTCGGATTGAACGACACCCTGGCTCTCGGCGCCATCCGCGTACTGCAGGAAGCCGGACGCCGTATCCCGGAGGACGTCGCCGTGATCGGCTTCGACGACCTCGACGAGGGAAGGTACTCCCTCCCCACCCTGTCCACCATCGATCCCGGCCGCGCCGAGATCGCCGATACGGCGGTGCGTGTGCTGCAGGAGCGCATCGCCGAGCGTGACGGCATTGTGCCCCCGCGCGAGATCGAGGCGCGATTCCAGGTAATTGAACGGGAGTCCTCCGCACTCTCCGGGTAACGCTTCAGTTGAAGGACACAATTTTCCCCGAGCCGCTTGACAGTGACCGCTGTCACTCTGCATGCTGTCTTTTACATCGTTTACCTACAACGATGTAAAAGACGGAACCGACGCCTGCTGCATTCCTCGATCCACGGGGTTCGCCTGCAGGGGAACGGACCCGGATCAAGGAAGATTCGAGCGGGCACGGCATCTGGTGCCCCGGTGATCCTCCTCCCTGCAGCACCCGCACCGGCCGCCCGAGGGCGGACCACGGTGGAACGCCACCGCGAGAGGAAGCAAGAGATATGAAAGCCAAGTTCCTGGCATCGGCCGGCATCGTCGCCGCCACTGCCGTAGCACTGACCGGCTGCTCCGGAGGAAACGGAGGCGGCGAAGGAGGCGGTAACGCTGCCGAATCCTGCACCAACACCATCGTGAACGCCGACGCCCCCACCGTGTCGGTCTGGGCCTGGTACCCGGGCTTCAACGAGGTTGTCGACGCCTACAACAATGCCAACGACGACGTCCAGGTCTGCTGGACGAACGCCGGCCAGGGCAATGACGAGTACACCCGCTTCTCCACGTCGATCGAGTCGGGGTCCGGCGCACCGGACGTCATCCAGCTCGAGTCCGAGGTGCTGGCCAGCTTCACCATCCGTGAAGCGCTCGTCGACCTCACCGAGTACGGGGCCAATGACGTCAAGGCCAACTACGCCGAGGGTGCCTGGGAGGATGCCTCCAGCGGCGACGCCGTCTACGCGATCCCCGTGGACGGCGGCCCCATGGGCATGCTGTACCGCCAGGACCTCTTCGAGGCCGCGGGTATCACCACCCCTCCCACCAC
>JASLBS010000061.1 GCA_030146405.1 Arthrobacter sp. | reverse complement strand
CTCGTAGTCTCGCTGTGCTTGGTTCAGATGATCGCACTAGCTCGGTCACGGCTGGCATTAGCGGAAAATAACTGAGATGACGAGGTGCAACAATGAAGTTATCCACCCGTAAGTTACGAAAACCGGTAGCTATTTTGGCTGCTGCTGTAACGACCATGGCTGGGTTGTCGGTCCTGCCTGCAGCCCCTGCTGAAGCAGTGGATTCATCCACTGCTGTAACTATCACCCCTAACCCTGCGAGTCGTGGTGAGGCTTTCCAGGGCTGGGGCACCAGCCTGGTTTGGTTCGCCAATGCGACGGCGGGATACTCCCCCGAACTGCGCGAAGAGCTGTATCAGAAGGTGTTTGGAGAGGACGGGCTGAATTTGAATATCGCTCGTTATAACGTGGGTGGCGGTCATGCCTCCGACGTCGCCGATTACCTGCACGATGGCAGCGCGGTGGAGGGCTGGTGGAACCCCGTCATGGACCCGGAGGACGGGCAGGCTTCGTCAAATCTCTACAACCCGGACGGGTCGGTGGATAGGTCTCAGGCGAACAAGCTCGCATTTTTGGAGCAGTGGGATCCGGAAGACCCCGCCTCCTACAACCCTGATGCGGACCAGAACCAGCGCTGGTGGGTAGAACGCCTGGCGGCAGAGCAGCAGATCACCCACTGGGAGGCCTTCAGCAATTCACCTCCCTGGTTCATGACCAAAAGTGGTTACGTCTCCGGAGCGGTGAACCCAGCGCGGGGTGAAAATTTACTCCCCCAGGCCGAGGAGAAGTTCGCCGCCTACATGAAGCACGCCGTGCAACTTCTGGAGGACGGCAACGGCATCACCGTCGACACAATCGACCCCTTCAACGAGCCGAACTCCGGATACTGGGGCACGGACATCGACGCCGCCACAGGGAAGCCACCCACCGCTTACACGCAGAAGCAGGAGGGTGCGTTGATCCACCCGGCCGCACAGGACCGCATCATCAAACTGCTCGCCCAAGAGCTGGCGAAGGACGGAACCACCACCGATGCAGTCATCTCCGCCATGGACGAGACCGATCCACGAAGGTTCATGACCAACTGGCACGGATACACCCAGGAGGCCAAAGACGCCGTCGCTCAACTGAACGTCCACACGTACGGCACCACCGACCGCCGTCGGGTCCGCGATCTGGCGAAATCCGTGGACAAACCACTGTGGATGAGCGAGGTGGGTGGCTTCTGGACCGGCAACCGGGCTCTCGGTGATAACACCAGTGGTTGGGACCGCTCCAACATCACCAACGGCCTTGGCATCGCCGGGAGGATCGTGGAGGACCTCCGCGAGCTCGAACCGGACGCGTGGGTGTTCTGGCAGCCAGTAGAGGACACCTACAAGCAGGAGAAAGCCGATAAGGGCTGGGGTTCCATCTACATCGACTTTGACTGCGACTACGAGGGCCGAGAAGGCTTTTCCAACCGCCGGCTGAACGACGGCGCGAGCGAGGACCAGGCGAAATGCCGTGTCCTCACCAACCAGAAGTACAACACCACCCGGAACTTCACGCACTACATCCGCCCCGGGGATTTCCTCATCCAGAACAACAACGCGAAGACCGCGAGCGCGGTGGACGCCGATGGTGACGGTGCGACGTTGGTGCATATTAATGACACCGCGACGCCGGAGCAGGTAACGGTGGATCTCAGTCGTTTCGGGGACATTGCCCCGGGGGCTACGGTGACTCCGGTGGTTACCACGAAGTCGCCGCTGGAGGACATTGAACGGAACGCTTTGGTGGAGGGCGTTCCGGTTGCCGTTGATGTGGCGGCGAAGAAGGCCACTTTGGATGTGCCGGCTGCGTCGGTGGTGACGTTCCTCGTCGATGGTGTCAGTGGGGTTGCTGCCGATGCGGCGCCCGTTGAGGATGGTCATACGTATCACCTGAGCGGTGATGCGAGCGATAAGTACCTCACGGGCCGTTCGGATGGCTCGACGGTGGTTGCCGACCTGGGTTCGACGGAGGTGGATGTCTCGTCCCAGTTGTGGACGTTCACTGCGGGTGCGGGTGAGGAGTATGCGCATGATCGGCGGTGGATCGTCACCTCGCAGGACGGGCGTGTGTTGACGGGGAAGGGTGGGGTGCCTGCTTCCAGCACGTCCGGGACGACCACGTTGACTACGATGACGGCTGAGCAGGCCGCATCGGACCCGGCTGCGCAGTGGATCGTGAGTACCGAGAATGGTGAGCAGTGGTCGCTGGTGAATGCTGGTGCTGCGATTTCTCTGCAGGTGACGGGTAATCAGGTCGCCGCAGGTACTGGGGTGTCGTTGAGCGCCTCGAATGGTACGCCGTCCCAGTCGTGGGGGTTCACTGATCTCGCTGATCTCTCACTGACGGGGACCAGGCCTGTGGAACTTGGCACTCCCGTCGGTGTCGCGCCGGTCCTGCCGGCCACCGTCGTCCCGCTCTACACGGATAGTGAAGGGCAGCCCGCGGCGGTCACGTGGGAGGCTGTAGACCCGATGGTGTGGACGAAGCGTGGCACGGTGACCATCGCCGGATCCGGCACCGATGTCTACGGTCAGTCCTTCACGGATGCGCGGGTCACCGTGACCGTGGGGCAGTATGTTGCGACCGATCCCGTTTCGATCACGGTGGGTACAGGAGCTTCGTTGGCGGATCTTCAGGCAGCGGCCCCTGACGTGGTTCCGGGTCAGGTGGGCGCCTCCGCCGGCCGTACCGACCTGCCGGTCACCTGGGACTGGAGCTCGGTGGATTCGGCGGCACTGCAGAAAGCTGGGCGCATCACGGTGCGCGGGACCGCCGCGACCGGTGTTGCCGGTGACGTTCGCCTGGGTGCCCTGTTGACCGTGGTGGTGGTGGATCGCGTGAGCACAGGCAATATTTGCACGGAGGATCCTGACACCACGGTGACGGCCAGTTACACCGAGGGCTCGTTCGTGGCCCGCAATACCTGCGACGGTAATGCCTCTACTCGCTGGTCCAACTGGGTCAGTGGCGGCAGGGCCGGGGACAATCTGAGCTATGGCTTCGGCCGCGAGTACACCGTGGACTCCGTGACGGTGACGTCTTCGGAACGGGCTGCTGTGAACCTCAAGGTCCAGTATCAGGACGCGGCCGGTACGTGGCAGGACACCTCCGCCGGCGTCGTAACCGGTTTGAGCGTAGCTACTCCCACCGAGGTGACGTTCACCCCTGTGGCCACGCGAGGAATCCGGGTCGTGTTCACCACTACCGGCTCCTACACGAAGGTCGCCGAAGTGGCTATCAAGGGCACGCGTCTGGCAGAGGCAGGCGTGGCCGAGCTGGGTCGGCTGCTTGTGGGTCAGAGGCCGGTCAACCGGTTCTCGGCTGACACGTCCGACTACACCGTCCTGACGCCCACGGAGGTGCTCCCCGTTGTGGCGGCCCATCCGTTGGACACTGCTGCCGGGGTGAGCGTGGTCCAGGCGACCACGGCGAACCGGGTGGCGACGGTCACGGTCACGGCGCCGGATGGCACGACACGCCAGTACACGGTGACTTTCGTGACGGGTAAGGACGCCTGCGCCAATGGTGGTTGGACCAACAATGTGGATCCCGGGTTCCGGAACATGGGTGCATGTGTGAGCCACTTCGCTCGTCAGTAGCCAGTAGCCAGTAGGAAGAGAGTGTCCCTGGGCGTGGGGAAACCCGCACCCAGGGACATTTTTATGCCAGGGGGTGAACAGTATCCGGTCCTAGGGAGGCGGTCAGCGGGGAGCTGGGTCAGGGTCGACGTCAGTGTTCGGGTTGGGCGCCCCGATGGACGATGCGCGAAGGATCAGGTCGGGATTCAGATCCAGCCGGTGGACCGGTCGTGCCCTGCCTTCGATGAGCCGGGCCGCCATGAGGTGTACCGCTGATCTGCCGACGTAGTGCTTTGGTGGGCGGACGGCGGTTATCGCCGGTTGTGCGAGCGATGCGACCTCGTCGTCGTAGCCCACGACTGCAATGTCTCCTGGAACCGAGATACCGCGTACCATGCAATGCCGGACGAAGGCGACAGCTTGCGTATCCGCGTGAATGAGCAGGGCGGTGGTGGCGGTTCGGCGGCAAGCGTCGAGTACCCGATCGTAGAGGTCCTCCTCACACACACCTGGTTTATGGGCGGAATCATCACAGACCGCCGGAAGCGTCGGAAGGTGCAGGGATGTCAGGGCCTGGCGCCATCCTCGGATGACCTGGGAGCTTGTTGGGCTGGTCGAATCGGCGAGGCATCCGATTCGCCGGTGCCCCTCCTGCCACAGGTGCCGGACAGCCATGCCGGCGCCGAAGGCATGATCGGTAGCCACCCACTCGATGCGGTGCGCCGAGAACCCGAGGGGTGCGCGACGCTCCACGAGGACGACCGGTATGGGCAGGGCGTTGAGCCACCGGAGCAACTCCAGGCCCTGGGCGCCGTTCACCTCAGGTGCCACGATCAACCCGTCGATGTCCTGGGAGTCCAGCAATGCCCGTACCTGCTTCTGGTTGTGCGCCGGATCGTAGGACGAACCGCGCAGGACAATCCGCAGGTCATGCTCGTCCGCTGCGGCCCGGGCCCCGCTGATGACGTGGGGCCAGTAGTAGTCGAGCGAGGGCACCACCATGCCGATGGCGTACCTGGTCGGGGTTGCCTTGCCTGCTACTCGTGAGCGGTCCAGCGGACTGGGCAGGATGGCACCGCCATGAACCCTGCTCACCAACCCGTCTTCGGCGAGCATATTGACGTCGCGGCGAATCGTCAGTTCGCTGACTCCCAGCATTGAGGCGATACCGCGGACGGTGATGGCGCCGTGGGCTCGGAGCTCCTCCATCAGCTGCTCCCTACGCTGCAGGGGAAGGAGGGCGCGTCCTGTCCCCCTACCGGGATCTGCACTCATCCGGTCACGTTCGCGTTGGGTGTCGTACCTCGGCGGAACTGCCGGCGGTGCCGGGGATCGCTCGAGGATGCCCAAGGATGGCGCTCATTCACCGACCCGATACCTTCAGGGCTCGCGGAGGAGCCGTCGAGCCGCGGACGTTCAGACTCGGGTTGAGCGTCACCCGGTGGACAGGCCGTGCCGGCTCGGCGATCCGTCGCAGCAGGAGATCGACAGCGGAAGCACCGACGCCGGCGCGCGGCGGGCTGACCGCGGTCAGCGCCGGAGTGAAGAGCTGCGCCACCTCGTCGTCGTACGCGATGATCGACATGTCCTCGGGGATGGAGATTCCCCGGGTAAGTGCCAGGTCCACGAAGGCCATGGCCTCGGGATCAGAATGCACCAGCAGGGCTGTGATGCCGGTCTTCAGCGCGACCTCGAGCGTGGCATCCACGGCGTCGGAGAAGTCGGGGCTGCGCCGGTCCGGGAGTATCCGTTCGATATGCTCACTCGCCGTCAGGCCCAGTTCTGCACAGGCGTCCTGCCACCCCGCGGCGATCTTGCGCGACGTCGGCGAGAAGCGGGACAGCATGAGCCCGACCTTGCGGTGACCGAGACCGGAGAGATGGCGGGCCGCGAGCTTTGCACCCAAGGCGTGGTCGGTGGTCACCGACTCGAGCGGCGTGCCACTGGGCAGCAGCACGCCGTCGCGCTCCACGAAGACGCTCGGCTTGCCGCACTCGGCCAGCCACTGGATGACGTCCTGGGCATGCGGAGTCTCCGTATTGGGAGCCACGATCAGACCGAGCACGTCATCGCGCACCACGAGCCGCTCGAGAACTGGCCGTTCGTCCTGTAATTCGTAGGAGGCGCCACGCATGAGCATGCTCAGCCCGTGCTTTTCCGCCTCGGCCTCCATCCCGCGCATCACCCCGGGCCAGTAGTAGTTGAGGGAGGGAACCAGCACCGCGAGAGACGTCTGGGCAGTCCCCTCGGTGTACGGCCTACGGACGCCCGAGTCCGCGGAATCGACAACAGTCATCGCCGCCTGCTCGGAATGATTGTCCAGCGGAACTGCGCCTCCGTGCACCCGGAGGAGAAGCCCCTCTGTCTCCATCTGGGCGAGGTCACGTCGCAACGTCACCGGCGCCACGCCCAGCTCCACGATGAGCTGCGATACCCGGACCCCACCGTCGCGTGCCAGCGCTTCCAGCACATGTGCCCTGCGACTGGCAGCCAGAGGCGTGCGAATCATCTCCTCGGTCATCGCGACTCCCTTCCTTCGTCCCGCTCGTCCTTGACCGTGACGAAGCTCGACCCACAGCCGGTCACATCCAGCTCCAGCCTGGTGATTGTGGACCCCCACACATCCGAGAGCAAGGGATCGGTGAGTTTCCGTTCAGTCAGTGTGACAGGCACATGCAGCGGCCACCGCAGGTGTACCCGGGGCATACCGTGGAGCGGTGCGATTTGCACGAAACCCTCTTTCAGCGTTACCACTCCGGCGAGCAGGAAGTGCAGCCGGGTAGGTGGTTCCGCACCCTCCCCCGCCCAGGGTTCGAGGTCCCACACATCCTCGATCACCGCACACCGGGAGCTTCGGTCCAGGGCCGCCGAGCGGCGCCAGGATCGCAGCCCCGGCACCGGGTAGGCATCCGCAAGATCGAGGGACAGCGAGGACCGCCCGGTGTCGATCTGCTCGATGACGGTCGAGGCCGCGAACTGCGCTCCGCCCCGCTGCGGTACACCTCGAACCTCGGGCACGCTGTGCCACGAACTCTGCATGGTCCAGATGGAGTACCGCTCGGGGCCGAAGGTCCTGAGCTCGTAGGTGGGACGCCCGGCGTCGATGATCACCGGCACACCGCCCGAGGTGACCACGACGGACCCGACATCGTTGTGGTTGTGGTGTTCCGCGTTGTGCCCGCCCTTGGTGCAGATCGCGAGTCCTGACGCCGAACCTGCGTTCTCTCGCGCGATCAGGACCTGTGTGGAGGGTTGCCAGACATCCCGCGGCAATGGACTGGCCGAAGGCTCAGCTTCGAGGAATCCGGTGTCGGTGAGCGCGAGGACGAGGCGCCCCAGCCCGTTCGCCTCCCCGAGGATGCGCCCA
>JASLBS010000018.1 GCA_030146405.1 Arthrobacter sp. | reverse complement strand
GCCGTGGCGGCGGCAATACGTCCGACGGCGACGATCATCTCCTCCAGGGGAATGTTCTCGCCGTCCTCGTACCCGAGGGACGCGGCGATCGAGTGGCTCGCCGTCGCCAGGGCCTTCGTGCCCGGGACGTCCGCGATGGTCTTCGCGCTGATGACGTCCCAGACGTTGACGACCTGCAGGATCTCGGGGGCGGAGTGGAGCTGCGCGAGGGCTGTCGCCTTCTCGGCGAGACTGGCGTGCTCTGTGGTCGCTTCAGTCATGGGGAACCTTCCGGGTGTGCGAGGCGATCCAGGCGGCTGCGCCGTCTACCTCGGTGGGGTGGATACCGTGACCGCCCTGTCGGACGCTCCGGCTTACTTCGGCGCCACGGCTCTCGAGGATCGAACCGAGACGGACCACGCTGTCGAACGGGGCCATGGCATCGGTCGTCCCGTTGAAGAGGGCGATCGAGGATCCGGAGAGGTCCGCCTCGACGGTCCGCCCCTCCAGTGGGTACATCCCCGAGAACGCGACGGCGTCGGCCACCATTCCCGGGTGGAGCAGGGCGGTGGCGAGCGCGATGTTCGCGCCGTTGGAGAAACCGACGACGATGAGGCGGCGGTCACCGATGCCGTAGTGCTCGCGGGCCCAGGAGACGAAGGCGGCGAGCTCCGCCGCGCGGCGGACCACGTCGTCGACGTCGAACACGCCCTCGCCGAAGCGGCGGAACCAGCGGTTCATGCCGTGCTCCTGCACGGGACCGCGCGGCGCCAGGTGTCCGGCGCCGGGCGCGAGGCGCTCGACGAGGGGCAGGAGGTCGTGTTCGGTGCCACCCGTACCGTGCAGGAGCAACAGCACCGGGGTGTCTGCCGTTCCTGCCCCGAACAGGTGGGGCCACTCGTGGTCTGTCATGTCAGCTCCTGAAGAAAGCCTGGACGGCGGGGTTGTTCTCACCGGGGAGGTCGATCTTCGCGACCGCGTGCGAGATGGCCTCGCGGTTGGGCTCGAGCCACGGCGGCAGCTTCAGGGAGCGGCCGAGTTCCAGCAGGGGCTCGTCGATGTCGAAGCCCGGAGTGTCCGTGGCGATCTCCAGCAGCGTTCCCCCGGGCTCGCGGAAGTAGATGGAGGTGAAGTACTGGCGGTCGAGGATCGCTGTGACGCCGTAGCCGCGCTCGGCGAGTTCCTGGCGCCAGAGCTCCTGTGTCTGCTGGTCGGGGACGCGGAAGGCGATGTGGTGGACGGTGCCACCGGCCACGAGGCCGCGCTCACCGCGCGTGTCCGTCACCACGTCGACCACCGTGCCGGGTTCGCCGTCGTGCGTGCTGAGGCGGTAGCACCCGTCCTTCTCCCCGAGGATGGTCATGCCGAGGTCCTGGGTGAGGGTCTCGAGGGTGCGCGAGGGGTCCTGGACCGTCAGGACGGAGGAGTGCTGGCCGCGTACCGCGTACTCGGCGGGAACGGAGGCGGAATCCCACGGATCACGGGGATCGGAGACGGACGAGGCCACGAGGTCGATCTGCAGGCCGTCGGGATCGCGGAGCGAGAGGCGTTCCTCCTCGGACGAGGCCCGGGACGCAGTGGAGTCGACGCCGAGGGCCTTGAAGTGCTCCTGCCACCAGCCGAGGGTGCCCTGGGGGACGGAGAAGGCGGTGGTGGTCGACTGTCCGGTGCCTACGCGACCGTCCCGGATGCCTTTCCAGGGGAAGAAGGTCAGGAGCGAGCCCGGCCGCCCGGACTCGTCACCGTAGTACAGGTGGTAGGTACCGGGGTCGTCGAAGTTCACGGTCCTCTTGACGAGGCGCAGGCCCAGACCCCTGATGTAGAAGTCGATGTTCCGCTGCGGGTCACCGGCGATCGCGGTGACGTGGTGGAGACCTTCGGTGGATGCGGTCACGGTGTGCTCCTTGTGCTCGGACCGGTTCGCTTCCTCCGGCATATCGATGCAAACACATGTACCTGGGACTTTGTTCCCTGCCTCCTGCCAGGAACCCGGCGGGTCCCCAGGGTGGCAGGACTGATACGTTGAAAAGGTGCTTACCGTAATCGGGGAAACCCTCATCGACGAAGTCGTCAGCGACACAGCCTCCATGCGGGCGCACGTGGGCGGGAGCCCCATGAACGTGGCCGTCGGGCTCGCCCGGCTGGGCTTCCCTACCCAGTTCGTGGGCCGGTTCGGCGACGATCCGTACGGCCGGGTCGTGCAGCACCACCTCCACAGGAATTCCGTCCTCTTCCCCATGGTTCCCGACGATTCGCCCACCAGCGTGGCGACAGCCACGCTCGATCCCGCGGGTGGTGCGGCCTACGACTTCCAGCTGGTCTGGGAACTGCCCGGGCTGGCGGAGCGCAGGGAGGAACTGCTGGAGGCCACCACCCTGCTGCACACCGGCTCCATCGCCACGATGCTCGAACCCGGCGCCGCCGACGTCCTGGCCCTGGTGCGCGCCGCCCACCCGCGCGTCACGGTGACCTATGACCCCAACTGCCGGCCCAGCATCATCCGCGACCCCGCTTTCGCCCGGGAACAGGCGGAGAAGTTCGTGGCCTACGCCGATGTGGTGAAGGCCTCCGACGAGGACCTCGAATGGCTCTACCCGGACCGCACACCGGAGGAGTCCGCGCGCGCCATGCTGGAAGCGGGAGCCGCCGTCGTCATCGTGACGCACGGATCCAGAGGACCCTGGGGGGTGTGCCGGGCCGGTGAGGTGGCCGTTCCGGCGCCCCCGGTCAGCGTGGTGGACACCGTGGGCGCCGGTGACGCCTTCATGGCGGCCCTGATCGGTGCGCTCGTGGATCTCGAGCTGGACGGCGCCCATCGCCGCGAGGAGCTGTGCCGAATCAACCTCGGGCAGCTCACGGACATGCTGCACCACGCTGCACGTGCAGCCACCATCACGGTGTCGCGCGCGGGGGCCAACCCGCCCACGCGCGAGGAGCTGCTCAACCAGGACTGACCGCCTGACCTGATCCCCACCAACCCGAGGAGCAACGCGATGACCCGCGACCCGTACGCCGATCTTCCGCAGGTAGCCGAATTCGAGCTGTCCAGTGAGAACATCACCCACAACGAGCCACTCGCCGCGGCCCAGGCCTCCGGGATCATGGGGATCAGCGGCGGTCGGGACGAGTCCCCGCAGCTGAGCTGGAGCGGCGCGCCGGAGGGCACCAGGAGCTTCGCCGTCACCGTCTACGACCCCGACGCGCCCACCGCGAGCGGGTTCTGGCACTGGGCGGTCCTCGATCTCCCGGTCACCATCACGAGTCTTCCCGCCAACGCCGGTACCGAGGGCTCCACGCTGCTACCGGAGGGTGCGGTACAGCTCCGGAACGACGCCGGCTTCGCCGGTTTCGTGGGCGCATCCCCTCCCGAGGGGCACGGCCCGCACCACTACCACGTGGTGGTGCACGCCGTGGACGTGGAGACGCTCGCCATCCCCGCGGAGGGCACGCCTGCCTACCTCGGCTTCAACCTGTTCTCGCACAGCATCGGCCGGGCGCGGCTCATCGGTACCTTCGAGCAGTAGCGCCACCCCCACCTCCGGACGCCGGTAGGCTGGAAAGCCAGACACTAAGGAGTCAGTGATGCGCCTCGTGGCGAGTGACATGGACGGGACCGTGGTCGGTCACGACGGCAGGATGAGCGAGCGCACCGTCGCGGCGTTCCGCGCGTGCATGGAGGCGGGGGTCGAGGTCGTCTTCGTCACGGGCCGTCCGCCGCGTTGGCTCCAGCCCCTCCAGGACCAGCTCGGCCATCGGGGAACCGTGATCTGCTCCAACGGCGCCCTGACCTACGACCTGGCGGCGGAGCAGGTGCTCGACGCCACGCTCCTGCAGGCCGAGGCGGTCTACGCCACGCGGGACATCATCCGGGCACTGTTCCCGGCAGCGACCTTCGCGGCGGAGACGGTCACGGGTTTCAAGATCGAGTCCGGGTTCGCCGACCCCGCTACCTCCGAACTCCTCGGGGGCGTCACCGCGCTCCCGTTCGAGGAGTCGCTCCCGGGCGAGGACATCGTGAAGCTGCTGGCCAGGGAGCAGCACATCTCCCCGGACGAGTTCCTCGCCGCCGTGCGGCCCGCCGTCGCCCACCTGGTGTCCACCACACACTCCGCGCCCACGGTGGCACTCCTCGAGATGGCGGATCGGGAGATCAACAAGTCGGTCACGCTGGCCCGCTATGCGGCGGAGCGCGGCATCGACGCCGCCGACGTCGTAGCATTCGGTGACATGCCCAACGACGTCCAGATGCTCGGCTGGGCCGGGCACGGTTACGCCATGGCGTCCGGACACCCCGATGCGCTCGCAGCGGCGAACCTGATGGCACCACCGTTCGACGACGACGGCGTGGCGCAGGTGCTGGAGGAACGGCTTGCGGCGCTCCGCGCGGTCTGACCCGGAGAGCTTTCCCTACCTCGACAACGCCGTGGGCACACCGCCACGGGTGGTTCCCCTCGGGCTGGCGCACCGCGGCTTCGCTCCCGGCGGTGGTGAGAACACGGTGGCGGCCTTCCGGCGTGCGGTTGATCTCGGGTTCCGGTACCTCGAGATCGACGTCCGGGCCTCCCGGGACGGCGTGGTGATGGTGTTCCATGACGAGCAGCTCGACCGCGTGACGGACGCGCACGGGCCGCTCGTCCATTGCACCGCGAGCGAGTTGGCCGCCCTCTCCGTCGGCGGACACGGCGGGGTGCCCACCCTGGAATCGGTCCTGCTGCGGTGGCCCGACCTGCGCCTCAACATCGACGTCAAGAGCGACGACTGCGTACGTCCCTTCGCGGAGCTCGTCAACCGGCTGGCGGTCCACGAGCGCGTCCTCGTCGCGTCCTTCTCCGACCGGCGACGACGCGCGGTGCTGCGACTGCTCGACCGCCCGACGGCGTCGTCCGCCGGCATGGTGGTCAATGCGCTCCTGAAGATCCTCGCGCCGGTGGGCCTGGCTGCGACGGTGGCACGGCGGGCCGGCGTCCAGGCGCTGCAGGTGCCGGAGGAGTACCGGGGGTTCCGTGTGGTCACCGATCGCTTCGTGCGGGCGTGCCACGCCGCCGGCCTGCAGGTGCACGTCTGGACCGTGAACGACCAGGGCGACATGGACCGGTTGCTGGACCTCGGCGTGGACGGCCTGGTGTCGGATGCCGCCGACGTACTCGCGAATCGCCTGGCTGCACGGGATGCCTGGCCGCAGCGCGAGCCGCGGCAGATGCCGCAACCGTAGGGGGGTGGCCGGCACGGGAGTGCGGGCCGTCAAGGCTCGCCTGCGGGGCAATGCTTTCCCGGTTGAAACGGCTACTCCTGCAGAAAACGGCCCTTTCAGGCTTCGCGCGGAGAACCCTCGAGAACAGGATCCATGAGCGTCCGCAGGTAGTGAAGGGCCTTCGGTGCGTAGGTACGCATCGAGTCGTCGTCCGCGTACACCAGCAGGCGCAACCACGAGCCGTACCGGTGGACCCCGGCCAGTTGCAGGGCCGGCTCGACGGCGGTACGGAGCTCCGGCAGCGGTGCGTGGTCGGTCCATCTCTCGAGGTACGCGGAGACCACGGCCGTGATCCGCGCGTCGTCCGCGGTGGTGCCCCATTGCTCCCGCATCTCCGCGATGGGTACCCGGAGGGCGCTGAAAGGGTGCGCCCAGTAGGAATCGGCGAAGTCGAAGAACTGCAGCGGGACCGTGGCAGTGGCGGGCAGGAAGCAGTTGCGGGCATGGAGGTCGTTGTGGTCCAGGGACAGGGGGACGCCCACGCTCCGCAGGGTCTCCACTGCCGTCCCGACGGCGGGGAGTCGGCGCACGACGTCGTCGGCGTCCGCCGCCGACAGGTACAGCGGGTGCTCTGCAGGCAGGCCCGTGTGCAGCAGCAGCTGGTTCTCCACGAAGTTCGCGGCGACCTCGGGGTTCATGATCACCAGCCCGGCCTGGGACAACCGCTCGCCGTGGGGTGCCACCAGCTTCTGCAGGTCGGCGAAATCCGCGACCACGCGTGCCCATACCCGGGGGCTGTCGGCAGTGACGGTGGCCAGGGTGGCGCCGTGATCGGTGGTCAGCATCCATCCGCGGGACGGTTCGGTCGCCAGGGGTGCCACCACGTGGTCCGGCGCGAGCTCCCCGAGCACGGACACGATGGCGGCTTCGGCGAACTGCCCCAGGTTGTTCTCCTTGAACCAGAGCGTCCCATGGTCCGTGGGCACGGTCAGGTGCGTTGCCCAGAAGCGGACGGGTGGCTGCTCGACCGGCCCGGTCCTCACCACCCCGAAACTCTCGAGCACCAGGTCGATCCACTGCTCCGCCTGCTGCCGCCACTCGGGCGAGGCCCATACAGCACGGGAATCGTTCATCGGACGGCGGGCGGAGTGGGGGTACTGGGCATGGACCCATTCTTCCACCGGCTCCGCCCGTGGTCCTCGGGATGCACGCCGGTGAACCCCTGCGACGCGCCGGGACCGGGTGCACGGGAACCGGCGGGAGGTTATTGTGGCGGAACTGGTCTCAACCATGCTTCAACCGGCCGTACTGGGATTTTCCATCGAGGAGTGTTCGTGTCAGACCAGTTCACCGCGCACCGGACCGACGACGTGCTGCACCTGAGATGGGCGCCCGGGGTGGAGATCACCCACCCCCTGGCGGTCGAAGCAGCGCATCTGCTGGCGGCGCTCGGTGCGGGTGAGATCCTGCCGCTGGTCGTCGTGATGGGCGGCATCGACGGGCTGACACTCAAGGCTCGGATGGGAATGAACGCCTACCGCGGCTTCGCCCGGGTGGCGCTCATCGGTGACGGACCCGTCGACGAAGTCCTCGCCGGTTTCGCCTCCGGCTCGGCCACGGAGACCCGCTACTTCACCTCCGAGGAGCAGGCCCTCGCCTGGATCCGAGATGCGGTTCTCGATCGCCGGGAGGAATCGGCGGCCTGAAGCTGGCGCCGTTAGCCGAGTTTCGACGGCCTGCTGCCGTGATCCCGCGCCTCGAGTTCCTCGGGCCCGGCCACGTGCTCGCTCCCGCGGACACGCGCGATGCCGGTCATGCCGTGGAAGATGAGGAGCGCCGCGGCCGTCCCGAGCGCAATGCCGGCGAACGACAGGTCCCCGATCACCCAGGTGAAGTCCGCGATGCCGATGACCAGTGCCACGCCCGCGGTCGAGAGGTTGATCGGGTTCGAGAAGTTCACCTGGTTCTGCACCCAGATCCGCACCCCGAGGATGCCGATCATGCCGTACAGCACTACCCCCGCACCGCCGAGCACCCCGGCAGGAACGGTGGCGATCAGCGCACCGAACTTCGGGAACAGGCTCAGGAGGATCGCGACGATGCCGGCCACCCAGTAGGCGGCGGTGGAGTACACCCGTGAGGCCGCCATGACGCCGATGTTCTCCGCGTACGTGGTGGTGCCCGAACCGCCGCCGGAGCCGGCGATCATGGTGGCGAGCCCGTCCGCCATGAGTGCCCGTCCGGTCATCGGGTCCAGATCGGTGTCGGTCATCGCGGCCACCGACTTCACATGCCCGATGTTCTCGGCGACCAGCACCAGCACCACGGGAACGAAGAGTCCGACGACGGAGAGGTGGAACTCGGGAGCGCTGAACTCCGGGAGGCCGATCCATGCGGCCCCGTTGATGGCCTGGAAGTCGACCTCGCCGCGGAGCATCGCGACGGCGTACCCGGCGAGAACCCCCACGAGGATGGACAGGCGTCCGAGGATCCCTCTGAACAGCACGGTGACCAGCAGGATCGCCACCACCGTGACCAGGGCGGTGAGGGGTGACTCCTCGAAGCTCGCCTTCGCGGTCGGTGCCAGATTGAGCCCGATCAGCGCAACGATGGATCCCGTGACGATCGGCGGCATGGCCACCTGGATCCACCGTGCGCCCGCAGTGTGCACGATCAGGCCGATCAGCGCAAGTGCCGCCCCGGCCATGATGATGCCGCCCAGGGCACCCGCCGGGCCGTGCTGCGATTGTGCTGCGGCGATCGGTGCGATGAACGCGAAGCTCGAGCCGAGATAGCTCGGCACCTTCCCGGCGGTGATCACCAGGAACAGGAGTGTGCCGATCCCGGAGAAGAGGAGCGTGGTGGAGGGTGGGAACCCGGTGATGAGGGGAACCAGGAAGGTGGCGCCGAACATGGCCACCACATGCTGGGCGCCGATGCCGATGGTGCGGGGCCAGGTCAATCGCTCGCCGGGGGCCACGAAGCCGCCCGGACGGACGTTCCGGCCATCCCCGTGCAGGGTCCAGCCGGTGCCTCGTGCGCTCATGGGTATGCCTTCCGAAGGTTCTTCGCGGGGTTTCCAGAATCCTATCGGCCTTGCGTCACCGGGATGTTACGTTGCTTCCCAGGGAGGGGACACCATGGCTTTCACGGTCCGAGGCCTCACCGTGCTGGTCACAGGTGCGGCGATGGGCATGGGCAGGCTCTACGCCGAGCGCGCGGCACGCGAGGGTGCTGCCGCCGTCGTGCTGTGGGACGTGGACGGCCGTGCGCTCGAGGACGTCGTCGCCGGCCTCGCCACCAGTGCCGCCTCCGTGCACAGTTACGTGGTGGACGTGGCCTCGGTCGATGCCGTCCGTGCCGCGGCGGCCGTGGTCCTGGACGACGTCGGCGCACCGCATCTGCTGGTCAACAACGCGGGGATCGTGCGCGGGAAGTACTTCTGGGAGCACGACCACGCCGACATCGACCTCACGTTGCAGGTGAACACCGGCGGTCCCCTGCACGTCACGCGTGCGTTCCTCCCGGCCATGATGGAGCGCGGCACCGCGGCGCGGATCCTGAACGTGGCCTCGGCCTCGGGCACCCTCGCCGTACCCCGCATGAGCGTCTACGCGGCGTCGAAGTGGGCCGTGATCGGCTGGAGTGACTCGCTGCGACTGGAACTGGTGGCAGCGGACCTGCCGATCGCCGTGACCACCCTCATTCCCGGTTACATCCGCACCGGCATGTTCGAGGGGGCGCGCGGGCCGCTGCTGACACCCCTCATGGAGCCCGGTTACGTGGTGGACAGGGCGTGGAAGGCTACGCTGGCTGGTAGGGCACGCGTGCAGCTGCCCTGGACGGTTCAGCTGGCAGGAGCCCTCCGCAACCTCCTGCCACAACCCGTATGGGACCTGGTCGCAGACCGCGTCTTCAGGGTCTACAGCTCCATGGAACACTTCACCGGGCGCCAGGGCCGCGCCCCCGGGTACAACGAGGACGGGCAATGACCGCCGCAACACTCCTGACCGACAAGCGCCGTTACTTCGAGAGCGGTGCCACCAGGGGCGGTGGATGGCGCCGGGCCCAGCTGACCGGGCTGCTCCGCCTTCTCACCGAGGGCGAGGACGAGCTGACCGGCGCCCTGGAGGAGGACCTCGGCAAGAACCGCACGGAGGCCTTCCTCTCGGAGATCGCCGTGGTCAAGGCGGAGACCGAGTACGCCCTGAAACACCTCAACTACTGGATGGCACCCGAGAAGGTGGTGGTCCCGGCGGGCCTCCGGCCGGGCCGCGCCTGGACACAGCCCCGCCCGCTCGGCGTCGTGCTCATCATCGGGCCCTGGAACTACCCGGTGCAGCTCGTCCTCGCCCCCCTGGTGGGGGCGCTCGCCGCGGGGAACGCCGCCGTCCTGAAGCCCAGTGAGGTCGCGGCCAGGAGCTCCCGCACGCTCGCTCGGCTGGTTCCGCAGTACCTCGACCCGTCCGCGGTGTCCGTCATGGAGGGAGGAGTGGAGACGAGCACGGCCCTCCTCGCAGAGCCCTTCGACCACGTCTTCTACACGGGTGGTGAGCGCGTGGGGAGGATCGTGATGAAAGCCGCGGCCGAGCACCTGACCCCCGTGACCCTGGAGCTCGGAGGCAAGTCGCCCGCCGTCGTCGTGGGCGGAGACCTGAAGGCGGCGGCACGGCGCATCGCCTACGGCAAGTTCATGAACGCGGCCCAGACGTGCGTGGCCCCGGACTACATCCTGACGACGCCGGACCGGGCGCCGGCCCTCGCCGCGGCGCTCGCCGACGCGGTCACGGACTTCTACGGCAGTGACCCGTCGGAGTCCGGCGATTACGGACGGATCGTCAACGAGCAGCACTTCGACCGTCTGGTGGGTCTGCTCGCCGACGGGACGGTGGTCTCGGGCGGGCGCCACGACCGCAAGCAACGGTACCTGGAGCCCACCATCCTGCGGCAGGTGGACCCGTCCTCAGCGCTGATGCAGGAGGAGATCTTCGGGCCGCTCCTGCCGATCCTCGAGGTCGAGGACCTGGAGGAGGCCATCCGGTTCGTCAACGCCCGCCCCCACCCGCTGGCCGCCTACCTGTTCAGCGACCGCGAGGACCACCTGCGATCCTTCACCTGGCACGTGCAGGCCGGGGGGATCGCCCACAACGTCTGCACCATCCAGCTGGCCGTTCCCGGACTGCCGTTCGGCGGGGTGGGTGCCAGCGGGATGGGCACCTATCACGGACGGCGCTCCTTCGAGACGTTCAGCCACCTGCAGCCGGTGTTCTCCAAGCCCATGGGGGTGGATACGCTGCGTGTCGCGTACCCACCCTTCGGTGCGGTCAAGCGCAAGCTCCTGCGCAGACTCCTCTAGTGAGCGGGCGTCAGCTGATGACGCCGTCCACCAGGGCCTTCGCCTCGGCCTGCACCTGGGCGAGATGCTCCGCGCCCTTGAAGGACTCCGCGTAGATCTTGTAGACGTCCTCTGTGCCCGAGGGGCGGGCCGCGAACCAGGCGTTCTCGGTGGTGACCTTCAATCCGCCCACGGGAGCGCCGTTGCCCGGCGCCTCGGTGAGCCGGGCGGTGATCTCCTCGCCCGCGAGCGTGGTGGCGGTGACGTCCGACAGCGCCAGCCTGCCGAGCGCCGCCTTCTGCTCGCGCGTGGCGGCGGCGTCGATCCGGGCGTAGACGGGTGCTCCGAAACGCTCCGTGAGCCCGGCGTAGTGCTGGGACGGCGTCCTGCCGGTGACGGCGGTGATCTCCGAGGCGAGCAGCGCCAGCAGGATGCCGTCCTTGTCGGTGCTCCACGGCGAGCCGTCGAGCCTCAGGAACGAGGCTCCCGCGGACTCCTCGCCGCCGAACGCCAGCCGGCCGCTCAGGAGACCGGGCACGAACCACTTGAAGCCCACGGGGACCTCCTGCAGGGTGCGCCCGAGGTCCGCGGCCACGCGGTCGATGATCGACGACGAGACGAGGGTCTTGCCCACCACGGCATCGGCGGGCCAGTCGGGGCGGTTCGCGTAGAGGTACTGGATGGCCACGGCCAGGTAGTGGTTGGGATTCATCAGCCCGGCGTCGGGGGTCACGATCCCGTGGCGGTCGGCGTCGGCGTCGTTGCCCGTGGCGATGTCGAACTCCGAGGCGCGGCCGATCAGTGACGCCATGGCGGACGGGGAGGAGCAGTCCATCCGGATCTTCTCGTCCCAGTCGAGCGTCATGAAGGCCCACTGGGGATCCACGGTGGGGTTCACCACGGTGAGGTTCAGGTTGTGGCGCTCGCCGATCGCACCCCAGTAGTCCACGGAGGCTCCCCCCATCGGGTCCGCACCGATGTGCAGGTTCGAGGAGCGGATGGCGTCCAGGTCGAGTACCGACGGCAGGTCGTCGACGTAGTTCTGCAGGAAGTCGTAGCTGCCGACACCCTCCGCCGACCGGGCCTGGGAGATGGGTATGCGCCTGACGCCCTGCAGTCCGCCCTCCAGCAGCTCGTTGGCCCGATCGGCGATCCAGTTCGTCGCGTCGGAATCGGCGGGACCACCATGCGGCGGGTTGTACTTGAAACCGCCGTCACCCGGAGGATTGTGCGACGGCGTGATGACGATGCCGTCGGACTGCGCCGTGTGCCGGGCGTTGTGGGTGAGGATGGCGTGCGAGACCGCGGGAGTGGGCGTGTAGGCGCCGCGGGCATCGATCAGCACGCTCACGCCGTTCGCGGCCAGGACCTCGAGTGCGGTGTTCTGCGCCGGTTCGGAGAGCGCGTGCGTGTCCTTGCCCATGAAGAGCGGTCCCGTGATGCCCTGCCCCGCGCGGTACTCCACGATCGCCTGCGTGATCGCCGCGATGTGCCCCTCGGTGAAGGAGGACTTCAGGGACGAACCCCGGTGCCCCGAGGTGCCGAAGGCCACGCGCTGGGCGGGGTCCGCGAGATCGGGTTCGATGTCGAAGTACGCATCGAGCAGTGTGGTCACGTCGACGAGGTCGCTGGGAAGGGCAACAGTGCCCGCTCGATTAGCCATGGCCCCAGCATGCCAAAGAACGCGCCCGATTACACCCGTCGGTCGATCGTGGGCCTGCCGGACCGGCAGTTGCCCGGAGTCCGATCATCAGTAAGCTGATGATCAGCCCCCAGTCAGGGGGCAGACGCGAACGGAAGGCAGCACCATGAGCGAGAATCCCAGCGATACCCCGTCCGGCGATCCCGAGGAGACCGGCGCGGAGGAAGCCGGCAAGCTCGAGGAGCAGTCGAAGGGCGGGTACGGCGGCCCTGACCTCGAGGACGAGGTGGCTCCCGGCTTCGAGGCCGAGAACGACGGCGGCTCGAAGGCCTGACTCCACCTGCCGGAGCCTCCGCAGCGGCTCCGCCCGCGGCTAGGGTGGACGGGTGACCACGCCTCAACGCCCGCTCAAGATCGTCCTGGCCCCCGATTCACTCAAGGGCAGCCTCCCGGCAGCGGAGGCTGCCCTTGCCATGGCCGCCGGCGTGCGCGGTGCGGCGGCCCGGCTCGGCCACCCGGCGCCCGACGTCGTGCTGGCACCCCTCGCCGACGGCGGGGAGGGAACGCTGGACGCGCTCCTCGCGGCCTGGGACGCGGAACCCCGGACCACGGGCTGCCACGACGCCGGGGGTCGGGCGCGGGAAGCGCGGTACGGCGTCTCGGCCGTGCAGCCCGGACTCGGGGAGACGGGCACCGTTCGCGGTGTCCTCGAGGCCGCGGAGGCGAACGGGCTGCCCTTCGTCGCGGACCTCGTCCTCCGACCCCTGACCGCGACGAGCCACGGCGTGGGCGAGATCGCCCTGGCTCTCCTCGAGGACGGCGTCGACGAGATCCTCCTGTGCATCGGCGGCTCCGCCACCACCGACGGCGGTACCGGTCTGCTCTCCGCGCTCGGCGCCCGGTTCCTCGATGCGGACGGCAGGCCCCTGCCGCCCGGCGGCGGTGCCCTGGTCTCCCTCGCCTCGATCGACACCTCGAACCTGCACCCCCGCGCCACCGGGGTGCGCTGGCGGATCGCCGTCGACGTCGACAATCCGCTGTGCGGGGCCCGCGGCGCAGCAGCCGTCTTCGGACCGCAGAAGGGTGCCACGCCGGCGGACGTGGTGGTGCTCGACGCCGCACTGGCGCACCTGGCGGGCGTCGTGGCAGCGACCACCGGCGTCGACATGCTCACCGTTCCCGGCGCGGGAGCCGCCGGTGGGTTGCCCGCGGTGCTGGTTCCCTTCCTCGGAGCCGAGATCGTGCCGGGCTCCGCGCTGGTGGCGGACGCCGTCGGACTCGCGGGCGCCCTCGCTGATGCCGACCTCGTGCTCACCGGGGAGGGGTCCTTCGACACCCAGTCGCTGGGCGGCAAGGTGGTGCAGGCCGTCGTCGAGAACGCACCCGAGACCTGCGCCGTGGTCGCGATCGCCGGCCGTGTACAGCTCACGGCCGCCCAGGTGCAGGACGCCGGGCTCGCCGCGGCGTTCTCGATCGCCCAGGGACCCATGTCCCTCGACGAGCTGATCCGGGGCGCGGCCGTCCTGATGGAGGATGCCGCCGCGCAGGTCTACGGCGTCTTCGGCGCCCGCTCCCGGCGCGGGATGGACGGTTAGACCGCGATCTCCCGCTTGAGGATCTTGCCCGTGGGTCCCTTCGGCAGGGCATCGACCAGGACCACGCGGCGCGGGTACTTGTAAGCGGCCACGCGGTCCTTCGCGAACACGGCGATCTCCGCGGCGAGAGCCTCGCGTGCTGCCTCATCGGCGGGTTCGTGCTCGGCCTTGATCCCGATCACCGCGACGATCTCCTCGCCGTGCAATTGGTCCGGGACGCCGATCACGGCGGCTTCCGCGACGGCGGGGTGCTCGTACAGCACCTCCTCCACCTCCCGCGGGTAGACGTTGTAGCCACCGCGGAGGATCACGTCCTTCTTCCGGTCCACGATGAACAGCAGGCCGTCCTCGTCCACGCGTGCCAGGTCCCCTGAGCGGAACCACCCGTCCGGGATCGCGGCCTCGGTGGCGTCAGGATTCTCCCAGTAGCCCTTCATGACGCAGTGACCGCGGACCGCGAGCTCGCCCACCTCTCCCTGGCGCACCTCCTGGCCCTCCAGATCGAGGATCCGCACCTCGACGCCCTCCACGGGGGTGCCGATGGAACCGGGTTTCCGCAGCGCACCCACCCGGTTGAAGCTGACGATCGGCGAGGTCTCGGAGAGGCCGTACCCTTCCAGCAGGTCCGCCTTGAAGACACGCTCGAACTCGTGCAGCACCTCCACCGGCAGGGCCGACCCGCCGGACACGGCCACGCGGACGGAGGAGAGGTCGGTGCGCGAGACATCGGGGTGCCGCAGCATGGCGACGTACATGGTGGGTACGCCCTCGAAGACGGTGACGCCGTCCCGGGCGATGATCTCGAGCGCCTTGCCCGGCTCGAAGCGGGGTAGCAGCGTGACCGTGGCGCCGGTCAGCACGGCGGCGTTGAGCGCGCAGGTCTGCCCGAAGATGTGGAAGAACGGCAGGCCGCCGAACAGCACCTCGCCCTCGGCGGTGCCCATGAGGTCCCGGGAGATCTCCGTGTTCCGGCTGAGGTTCGTATGGGAGAGCGTGGCACCCTTGGGCCGGCCGGTGGTGCCCGAGGTGTACAGCACCACCGCGGTGTCCTCGCCGTCGAGCTCCACCACACCGGGGGTGGGCTCGGCGGAGGAGACGCGCTGCATGAACGCTCCGCCGTCCACCGCCACCAGCTTCACGGGCGTCCCCGTTCCCGCTGCCGAGGAGTCCACTCCCGCCTGGGCCTCGGGAAGGATCCCCTCCCAGGCGAAGACGAGCTTCGCCCCCGAATCGGTGAGGTGATAGGCCACCTCACGCCCTTTGAGGAGTGGATTGAGGGGAACCACGACGGCGCCCGCCCGGAGCACCCCGTAGTAGACGAATGCCATTTGTGGAATATTCGGCATGATCAGCGCCACGCGGTCCCCCCGCTGGATGCCCTCCTCGGCCAGGAGCGTGGCCACCCTCTGGCTGAGGGCCTCCAAGGCCCCGAAGGTGACTTCGACGTCGTCGAGCTTGATGGCGACGATCGAGGGGCTCCTCGTTGCGGTGGCCACGAGGTTGTTGGCGAGGTTCGACACGCGATCTCCTTTGATCTCCTGCACGCTGCGGCACTCCCGGGGCAGGGGTTACCGGTGGGTAGAAGTCTGGAGGATCGATGGGGAAGGTGCAACAGGATCCGCCCGGCGCGCCGGGCGGATCCTGGACCGGGTTCGGCTTCGAGGGTCAGGCGACGCCACTCATCGCCTTCCGGATGGCCGGGGCACCTGCGAGCAGCGCGCCTCCGAGGACGATGGCGGTGATGCCGCTGAAGGCGAAGTAGGGCACTTCGTTGTCCGCGGAGTAGAAGCCCGCGAGGATGCCCGACACCGTGGTGCCGAGCGAGATGGACAGGAAGAACAGGGCCAGCATCTGGGTGCGGAAGGCTTCCGGGGCGAGCTTGGTGGCCACCGAGAGGCCGATGGGCGAGATGAACAGTTCTGCCCAGGTGAACAGGAGCAGGATGCCCACGATCCCGATCAGCGGCGTGCTGTTGGGACCGCCCCCGGCGAAGGGGATGAACGCGAGGAACGCGACGCCCATGACGATCAGCCCGAGGGAGAACTTCACGGGGGAGGTGGGCTGGCGGCTGCCGAGTCGGGCCCACACGGCGGCGAAGATCCCGGCGAAGAGGACGATGAACACCGGGTTGATGGACTGCACCATGCCCGGGGGGATCTCCCAGCCGAAGAGGTTCCGGTCCAGCCGGCTCTCGGAGTAGAGGGCCACCACGGTGAACTGCTGCTGGAACAGGGACCAGAAGGCAGCACTCGCGACGAACAGGGGCATGAACGAGAAGACGCGCCGGCGCTCGATGCCCGAGACCCTGCGGCTCGAGAGGATCACCGCGAAGTACACGATGGTGGCGGCGATGGCGGTGTAGGCCATGACCGTGGCGAGGTTGCCGGCGTTCAGGAGCCCCGTGGCCACGACCACCCCGAGGAGGACCGCGGCACCGGCGGCGATCCCGATCCAGCGCGGGTAGGCACCTCGCGGCAGGGGGTTCTCGACGGCGTGCGCTTCCGCGGGCAGGTTCTTCCGCGAGAGGGAGTACTGGACCAGGCCGGCTGCCATCCCCACGGCGGCGAGGCCGAAGCCCACGTGGAATCCGTAGGCGTCCCACGCCAGGTTGGTGAGCAGGGGGCCCGCCAGGGCGCCGAGGTTGATGCCCATGTAGAAGATGGAGAATCCGGCGTCGCGCCGGGTGTCCCCGGGTGCGTAGAGCGTCCCGACGAGCGAGGAGGCGTTCGCCTTGAGTCCGCCGGAACCGATCCCCACGAGCACCAGCCCGAGGGTGAGCCCGACGACGCCGGGGAGGGCTGCCAGGGCGATGTGCCCGAGCATGATGATGATCGCCGAGTAGAACAGCACGCGCTCGGAGCCGAGGACACGGTCCGCCAGCCAGGCACCGAGGATGGTGGACAGGTAGACCCCTCCGCCGTAGGCGCCGACCAGGCCCGCTGCGGTGGTCGCTTCGATCCCGAGGCCGCCGTCGGCGAGCGAGTAGGTCATGTAGTACAGGAGCAGGGCCTGCATGCCGTAGAACGAGAAACGTTCCCACAGCTCCACGCTGAAGAGGTTCGCGAGCATGCGCGGATGCCCGAAGAAAGTTTTTCCGCCGGTATCGGTCGCCCGATGGAGTGTACTCATTCAGACCATGGTCCCCCTCCCCGTGGCCTCGGCAAAATTGCCGGACTACCGGCGGAGACCCGGGAGCGGGAGGCCCCCGCGGACCTCCCGGGGTACGGGTGCTATGGATCCACGACCTTCCGGGCGATGATCGTATAGGTGCAGGGCACCAGGGCGCGCTCCGCTTCCGGCCATGCGAAACCTTCCGGAACCTCGACCATCCGCGGCGAGAACTTCCAGGGGAGGGTGGTGTCCTCGTCCACCCGGAGGATCCGCAGACCCGCATCGATGAGCGAGTTGATGATCGCGGACAGGGGGTGTGCCCACTGGTAGGTCCGGGGATGGGCCACGGTACCTTCCCCCGCGTAGGTCGATTCGTCATCCCACTGTTGTGCCTCGCCATCGCCGAAGTAGGGATGACGGAGCTGCAGGGTT
Source organism: Arthrobacter sp. (assembly GCA_030146405.1). Classification (GTDB taxonomy): domain Bacteria; phylum Actinomycetota; class Actinomycetes; order Actinomycetales; family Micrococcaceae; genus Arthrobacter_D. The sequence continues at coordinate 13,675 of JASLBS010000018.1, read as the reverse complement.
GCCGCGTGCTCATCCACGGCGTAGAGGGCGGGGTGTCCGTCCCGGATGTAGAAGGTTCCCCCGGGCCGCAGGAGACCCTCCACCTGGCGCGCCCAGCGGTGGAGGTCCGGCAGCCAGTTGATGGTGCCGATGCTGGTGTAGACGAGGTCGAACTCGCCGTGCACGGCGTCGCGTGCCTGCAGGACGTCCGTCTCCACCCATGTCGCATCGAGCCCCAGCCGCTCGGCCAGCTTCGCAGCCGAGGCGAGGGCGCCGGGGGAGAAGTCGACGCCGGTGACCCGTGCTCCAGCCCGCGACAGTGACAGGGTATCGGTGCCGATGTGGCACTGGAGGTGACACACGTCGAGGCCGGTCACCGATCCGCCCGGCAGGAACGGGGCCAGTGCGGACAGATCCGTCCTGATCACCGCGGTGAGGTGCCGGGGGTCGTCGAGATCACCGATGCCGTACGCGGCCTCGTGCAGGGGGACGCGGTCCTCCCAGTTGGCGCGATTGCGGGCGCGCAGAAGATCCCACTCGGCTTCCGTCCGTTCATCGCTCACGCCGGAAGTCTACGCACACGCCCGCCGGGGTGAGGCCGGTTCCACCGCATCATGACGCGGCGCCCGCGGATCCTCCCGGTACATGATCCTGGCCACCGCGGCGGAGACCCTCGATCTGCGCGGCCACCGCGAGCAGCTGCGCCTCCTCGCCGGGGCGTCCGATGAGTTGCACGCTCATGGAGATGCCGTCCGGCAGGCGCAGCGTCGGTACGGTCACGGCGGGCAGGCCGCTCACGTTCACCATCGAGGTGAAGGGCGAGTACTGGCACTGGCGCAGGTAGTCCGCGTCGCCGTCCTGGTCCGTGTACCAGCCGATCGGGCGGGGGCCCATACCGAGGGCCGGGGTCAGGATCATGTCGTACGGCGAGTACTGCTCGATGGTGTCCCGCTCGAACTGCCGCAGGGTGTCGATCGCGGCAGCGAGATCGGCGGCGCTCCGCCCGAGGGCACGCCTGCGCAGCACCCGCGTGATGTCCGTGAGGCGGTGCTCCTGCTCCTCGGAGATGGGTGCGGTTGCGAGGCCCGCCGTCCACACCAGCTGGAATGCCTCGTGGTAGCGGGAATCGTAGGTGAGGTCGGCGTTCACGACGTCGTGCCCGCCCCCCTGCAGCAGGTCGATCCCCGCGTGGAAGGCATCGATGGCGGCGTTGTCCAGGCTGATGTCCATCGCAGCCGCGAACGGTGAGGCCGTGCTGACGCCGATGCGGAAGTGTCCCTCGGCCCGCAGCGCCGCCTCGGTGAACGAACCCGGGTACCGTGAGGCGGCACTCGTGGGCCGGTAGTTCGGCTCCCGGACGAGCACGTCGAGCAGCAGCCCCGCGTCCGCTGCCGAGCGGGCGAGCGGGCCCGCCACCACGAACTGGCCGAGGTCCGCCTGCCCGGAACCGGACGGGACCCGTCCCCGGTTCGGCTTGAGCCCCACCAGGCCGGTCGCGGCCGCGGGGATGCGGATCGAGCCCCCGCCGTCGGTGCCCGGGGCGAACGGAACCATCCCCGCTGCCACCGCCGCCGCACTGCCACCGGACGAACCTCCCGGGCTCAGCCGGCGGTCCAACGGGTTGCGGGCCGGTGGTGCGATGCGGTTCTCACTGTACGAACTGAGGCCGAGCTCGGGAACCTGGGTCTTGCCGAGGCTGATCGCGCCGGCCCGACGCAGCACTGCGGCGAGCGGTGCGTCCTTCTCCGCCACTGCGTGGTCGAGGGCGGCCGTGCCCAGGGTGGTCCGCACCCCGGCCACGTCGGTCAGGTCCTTGTGTGCCAGGGGTACTCCGTGCAGGGGGCCGACGTGCGCTCCGGACAGTCGGACCCGGTCGGCGTGATCGGCGGCACGCAGGGCGTCGTCGTGCGTGACGGTGATGAAGGAGCCCAGGTCCGGATTGAGGGCGTCGATCCGCCGGAGGAAGTGCTCCGTGACCTCACGTGCACTCACGTCCCCGCGCACCAGGAGATCCCGCAGGGTGAGGGCCGAGAGGTGGTGGAGTTCGCTCATGGGGGCTCCGATCGGAGGCGGGTGATCGTGGGCCCGCTGCACCGGAGGCCCTGAAGAAACGACAAGGTCAATCATAGGAGCCGGAGGGATCCGCGGTGGGTCCGTGCCGTCGTAGCAATGGCGGTGCCGCCCCGGGCCGTGAAAAGGTGAGCGCATGAGCGAAATTCAGAACGTCCCGGTGACCGCCGTACCCGACGATGCGCGGATCCTCGACGTCCGCGAGGACTACGAGTGGGAGGCCGGTCACGTGGACGGCGCCGTACACATCCCCCTCGACGAGCTCCCCACCCGGCTCGAGGAACTCGATCCCGAGGAGGACCTCCACGTGATCTGCCGCAGCGGCGGCCGGTCCCAGCGGGCCGCGGAATGGCTCGAGGGCAACGGTTACACGGCCGTCAACGTGAGCGGGGGCATGGGTGCCTGGCTGGAGGCCGGCAAGCCGATGGTCTCCGCCACGGGCGGCGAGCCCACCGTCCTGTGACCACCACCTCCCAGCCCTCCTACGCCTACCTCGGCCCGGAGGGTACCTTCACCGAGGCCGCACTGCTGCAGGTCCCCGGTGCAGAGGCCGCGAACCGCGTCCCGGCGTCCACCGTGAGCGCTGCGCTCGACGCCGTACGCCGCGGTGACGCGGACGCAGCGATGGTGCCCATCGAGAACTCGGTGGAGGGCGGTGTGAGCGCCACCCTGGATGCCATCGCGGTGGGGGACCCACTGCGGATCGTGCGGGAGGAACTCGTCCCCATCACCTTCGTGCTCGCCGCCCGTCCGGGCACCCCGCTCGCCGCGGTCCGCCGTATCGCGACGCACGGGCACGCCTGGGCCCAGTGCCGCAACTGGGTGGACGGCGCGGTACAGGACGCGGAGTACGTGCCGGCGTCCTCCACGGCCGCCGCCGCCGTCGGCCTCCTGCAGGACGGCGCCGGTTTCGAGGCCGCCATCTGCTCACCCCTGGTGGCCACGCGCCTCGGGCTCGACGTCCTCGCCGCTGATATCGGGGACGTTTCAGACGCCGTGACCCGCTTCATCCTGGTGGGCCGGCCCACGGCGGTACCCCCGCGCACGGGTGCGGACAAGACCACCCTGGTGATCCCGCTGCCCAAGGACCACCCGGGCGCCCTGATGCAGATCCTGGACCAGTTCGCCGCCCGGGGCGTGAACCTCAGCCGGATCGAGTCGAGGCCCACCGGCCAGTTCCTCGGTGACTACTTCTTCAGCGTGGACGCGGACGGCCACCTCGAGGACGCCCGTGTGGCCGACGCCCTCAAGGGCCTGCACCGCATCAGCCCCGGGCTGCGCTTCCTCGGCTCCTACGCGCGCGCCGACCGGCGCACTCCCGCCGTCGAACGCCACACCTCGGACGAGGCCTTCGAGGCTGCCGATGCCTGGTTGCGGGGCATTCTGCCGGGTCGGTAGACCTGTGTCGAGCGGCGGGCCCATAAAGCACAGTCGGCTTACTATTACAGGGTCCGCTCTCCGACGAAGGCTGGTTCCACCATGGCTCGATTGCGCCGCAGCAACACGCGCAGGCCCGGTATAACGCGTCGCCGCCACGGCAAGGGTTTCAGTTACCGCGCGCCGGACGGCGTGCTCCTGCAGGACCGCGAGGACGTGGAGCGCATCAAGGACCTCGCGATCCCGCCGGCCTGGAAGGACGTCTGGATAGCTCCCTATGCCAACGGGCACGTCCAGGCTCTCGGGACGGACGACGCCGGCCGGCGTCAGTACCTCTACCACCCCGCATGGCGGGAGCAGAAGGACCGCGAGAAGTTCGACCGCGCCCTCGACTTCGGGGTGAAGTTGCCGAGCGCCCGCCGCGCCATCACCCAGCACCTGCGCAGCGACGGTTTCCCGAAGGAGCGGGCCTTCGCGGCAGCCCTCAGGATCGTGGACTCCGGTGCGCTCAGGATCGGCTCCGCCCAGTACGCGGAGACCAACGGATCCTTCGGCGTCACCACGCTCCTCGTGGAGCACTGCACCATCGAGGGCAACCTGATCACCTTCGACTTCCCCGGTAAGAGCGGCCAGCACTGGGACACACGGCTCGAGGACGAGGACCTCGCAGCCGCCCTCCGTCCCATGCTGGAGCGTGAGGACGCCGACACGGTACTGGCCTACCAGGCGAGCGACGAGAGGTGGCACCACGTGGACGGTTCCTCCCTCAACGAGTTCCTGCGCCAGGTCACCGGCGGGCCGTTCACCGCGAAGGACTTCCGCACCTGGCAGGCCACCGTGGTGGCCGCGATGGCGCTCGCCAAGGAGGACCTGACGGCCACGAGCCGCACGGCACGGCAGAAGGCGGTGACCGCCACCATGAAGGTCGTCTCGGACCACCTCGGCAACACCCCCACCGTGGCGCGGGCGTCCTACGTGGATCCGCGGCTCGTGGACCGCTTCATGAGTGGTGAGGTCATCCCCATCACCACCTACTCGGCGTCGGAGAAGGCCGTGCAGGAACTCCTGCGGGACTGAGCCCTGCGTATCCAAACCTCCTCGATGATCAGTACGCTTACAGCGGGCGCCCAACGAGGAGCGCATTCTTCGACGAAAGGCAGCATCATGACCGAGAACGCGCACGGAGGACACATCGTCAATCCCAACGAGGGAGACGGCTCGACGTCGGACCCGAACTGGCAGGGCGACGTCGGGGACCAGGGCAACGACCTCCGCTTCGCCGAGGAGCAGGCCCTGATCAACCAGCAGGCCGATCGCGCCGATCGCGACCCGGAGGAAGCCGTTGCAGCGTCCCAGCAGGAGGGCCACTACACCCGCAGCGACGCCGACGGTTCAGGTGCGGGAGTTTCGTCGCAGGGCTCCTCGGACGAGGGTGAGTACACCGACACCGACCGCTAGGCGCGCCGCCGGAAACGCTTCCAGGCGGACTCCGGCAGTACCGAGGTGGACCCTGATGGTCCGGGAGCCTTACCAGGCACCCGGACCATCAGTGCATCCGGGTCCACGCGGGCGGTCAGCGACGTGATGGACCCCGAGGGATCGCCGTCGAGCTGGGTGTCGATCGGGTCCCCGGACCACACCGTGATCTCGCGGGCCCGGTAGTAGCTGATCACGGGGATCCCACCGCGGTGCCGGAGGAGGATCTTCGCCGCCATCCACGTCCAGCCGAGGAGGCTCCGAGGGCTCAGGACCACCACGTCGAGGTAGCCGTCGTCGATCACGGCGTCCGGCACGAAGTCCACGCCCGCGGGCAGCTTGCCGCAGTTGGCCACCAGGACGCTCCGGACTTTCCTGCTCTGCGGGGGCTGGCCGTCGAGGCTGATGGAGATCCGGCGCCGCCGGCCGGGGAGGTGCCGGACCCCGGCCTCGCTGTACGCGAGCCACCCGAATTTCTCCTTGAGATCCTGTTTCGCGTCAGCCATCACGCTGGCATCGAATCCCAGGCCGCCCATGACCAGGAACGGCTGCTCGCGGGTGACCCGGGTGAGCTCGTCGCGCAGACTGATCCGGGCCATGTCGATCCGGCGTTCGTGTCCGTGGAGGGCGATCCGGAGGCACCCGGCGATGTCGTGGTACGGCAGACCCAGATTGCGCACCAGGAGGTTCCCGGTGCCGAGCGGCAGCAGACCGAGAGCGGCGGGCCGATGAGCGAGGGCCGAGGCGACCGCGCGCACTGTGCCGTCCCCGCCGGCTGCGATGACGAGGTCTGCACCGGCGTCGAGAGCCCGGGCCCCCTGCCCCGCCCCGGGATCCTCGATGGTGGTCTCCAGGATCAGCGGTGGTTCCCACCCGGCATCCGAGCACGCCTGCTCCACGAGAACCCGGGCCGCGGTGGCCTGCACCTTGGACGGATTGAGCACGAGAGCCACCCGCTGGGGTCCCTCCTGGACGGGAACCGGCAGATGGACCGCTGCGGTGGGAGTGCGGGTCTGGTGCAGCCGCCGGACCGACCAGTAGGTCTGGATCGACGCGGCGGCGGCGGACGCCGCGGCGGTTCCGGCGAACAGTGTGCGGCGCATGGTCACCCACACTAGCGGCACGGCAGGGGGTCGATGCCGGATGCGCAGGGTTGGGTAGTGTTGACCGTGTGATTGACGTCAACGACCTCCGCCTTGACCCCGAGCAGTTCCGTGCATCGCAGCGTGCCCGCAGGGCGGACGAGTCCCTCGTCGACGCCGTTCTCGTCGCCGACACCAGGCGCCGGGAGCTGGTCACCTCGTACGAGACGCTCCGCGCCGAGCAGAACGCCTTCGGCAAGCGGGTCGCCCAGGCCAAGGGCGAGGAGAAGCAGGCACTGCTGGCGGAGGTCAAGGAGCTCGCAGCCTCGGTGAAGGCTGCCGCAGCTGCGTCCGAGGAAGCCAAGTCCGAGCAGGAGGCACTCCTGCGGAAGCTGCCCAACCTGGTGCAGGACGGCGTGCCCGAGGGTGGCGAGGACGATTACGTGGTGCTCAAGAAGGTCGGCACCCCCCGGGACTTCGCGGCCGAGGGCTTCGAGCCCCGGGACCACCTGGAGATCGGTGAGCTGATCGGCGCCATCGACATGGAGCGGGGCGCGAAGGTCTCCGGTTCACGCTTCTACTTCCTGAAGGGCGTCGGTGCGCGCCTCGAGATCGCGCTGCTGCGCATGGCGCTGGACCAGGCGATGGAATCAGGCTTCACCCCGATGATCACCCCCACCCTCGTACGCCCGGAGACCATGCAGGGCACGGGCTTCGACATCGCCCACGACGCAGAGATCTACCGCCTGGAGGAGGACAACCTCTACCTCGTGGGAACCTCCGAGGTGGCGCTGGCCGGATACCACTCGGACGAGATCCTGGATCTGACGGCGGGCCCCGTGCGGTACGCCGGCTGGTCCTCCTGCTACCGGCGTGAGGCCGGTTCGCACGGCAAGGACACCCGCGGCATCATCCGCGTCCACCAGTTCAACAAGGTGGAGATGTTCACCTACACCACGGTCGAGGACGCCGCCGCGGAGCACGAGCGCATGCTCGCCTGGGAGGAGGAGATGCTCGCCAAGGTGGAGCTGCCCTACCGCGTGATCGACACCGCCGCGGGTGACCTCGGTCTGTCTGCTGCGCGGAAGTTCGACTGCGAGGCGTGGGTCCCCACGCAGGGCGACTACCGCGAGCTGACCTCCACCTCGAACTGCACCACCTTCCAGGCCCGCCGCCTGAACATCCGCGAGCGCCAGGAGGGTGAGGGATCGAAGGGCACGCGCGCCGTCGCCACCCTCAACGGCACGCTCGCGACCACGCGCTGGATCGTCGCGATCCTGGAGCACCACCAGAACCCGGACGGTTCGGTCACGGTGCCGGCTGCGCTGCGCCCGTATATTAACGGACTGGAAACCCTTCCGGTACTGTGAGCGCCGCTCTACCGGGGTGTCGGTGAGGTCTGGTTCACTGAAGCATGAGTACTTTGATCAACGCCGGCATCGATGACCGGCAGGAGAACCGCAAGCACCACCTCATCGCCCTCGACGTCGACGGCACCCTCGTGGACCACGAGGGGAACATGACCGACGAGGTACGCGACGCCGCGCAGGCCGTCATCGAAGCCGGGCACGACGTCATCATCGCCACGGGCAGGTCCCTCGGGGCCACGCTTCCCGTCATCAGGCTCCTCGGCATCACGCGTGGCTATGCCGTGTGCTCCAACGGAGGGGTCACGCTGAGGATCGACACCGCCCTGCCGGACGGGTTCGAAGTCATCGAGCGCGTCACCTTCGACCCGAGGCCCGCACTGACAGCCCTCCGGGACCGATTGCCGTCGGCGAAGTACGCCCTCGAGGACGATCGCGGCAGGTTCCTGTCCACCGAGAGCTTCCAGGATGCGAGTTTCGGCTCCGAGGCCCAGAGCGTCGACTTCGAGGAGATGCTCGCGAGCCGCGCCGTGCGCGTGGTGGTGTTCAGCACCGACAGCTCCGCCGAGGAGTTCGGTGACGCCGTCGCCTCGATCGGGCTCCACGGCGTGACGTACTCGGTGGGCTGGACGGCCTGGCTGGACATCGCGGCCGCGGGCATCACGAAGGCCAGCGCCCTGGAGGTTCTCCGGCAGCGCATCGGCACGGACCCGACCCTCACCGTGGCCATGGGCGACGGCCGGAACGACATCGAGATGCTCCAGTGGGCCGCCCGCGGGGTGGCCATGGGGCAGGCTCCGGACGAGGTCCGCTCGGTGGCGTCGGAGGTGACCGGCTCGGTGTACGACGACGGCGCCGCCAAGGTGTTGCGCTCCCTGGCCTGAGCGCATTCCTCAGGAGGCCAGGTCCGCTTCGGGGAGGAACCCCGGCCCGTGGGCGAGGTCCAGCAGGTGCGCCGCTGCCGGGCGCGTGGCCCACTCCTCCATCCAGTGGGAACGCACGACGGCGCGGCTCACGGCCTGCGTGGTGATGCCCAGCTCCTGGGCCACGTACTTCTGCTGACCGCGTGCCCCCGGCGTCATCAGATCGAGGACGGCCCACTCGGCGTCGGTGCGGGTATGGACGATCTGCCCGAGCAACCGCAGTACCGCCTCGGCCTCCGCGGCGATCCCGCTGTCCGGGCCCTCGACGGCGAGCGGGATCCGCTCTCCGGTCTTCCGCGCCCGGTCCACGGCCCGCCGCGCGTACACGAGTCCGTAGCCCTGGGCGTCGACGAGGCGTTCGGGAACCGGGGGAGTGAGTCCGCCGACGCCGATCCCCACGTGCCAGCGCCGGGAGCGGAGGGAGCGCAGGGCCACGTCCACCGCTGCCGTCGCGGAATCCACCACACCCTGCACCTCGTCGCCCACCGAACGCTGGAACGGGACCGCGGCGGGGAGATGGCGCAGGGACTTCACGAGATCGTCCACGAGGTCCCCGACCTCGCGCGAATCGCGCTGGTTGATGGTCAGGACGTAGTGCATGGCATCAGTATGGTCGGCGGTGCGCACAATCAACCGATCCGGTTCGTCCCCGGCGTTTCCCGCGCTGCGGGGCGCTCACCCCCGGAACGAGAGACGCTCCCGTGCTGCCCGCTCAGCGGGAGCAGCACGGGAGCGTGCGGATCAGGTCAGCGGCCCTCGGGGGTCTCCGTCGCGTTCTTCGCGTCCACCTCGACGGACCGGCCCTGGGGCTCGTCCTCCTCGCTGGCGTCGCCCTGCTCCTTGAAGCGCTTGAGTGAGGCCTCCACCTCGGCCTCGGCATCCTCGCGGCCGGCCCAGTCGGCGGCCTCCACCCACTTGCCCGGTTCCAGGTCCTTGTACTTGGTGAAGAAGTGCTTGATCTCGTCGAGCAGGAAGTCCGAGACGTCGGCCAGGTCCTGGATGTGGTCGAAGCGGGGATCGACCGGGACACAGAGGACCTTGGCGTCCCCGCCGCCGTCGTCGGTCATGTTGAAGACGCCGATGGGACGCGACTCGACGAGCACGCCGGGGACGAGGTCGAAGTCCTGCAGCATCACCAGGGCGTCCAGCGGGTCGCCGTCCTCACCGAGCGTGTTCTCGAAGTAACCGTAGTGGGTGGGGTACTGCATGGCCGTGAACAGGACGCGATCGAGGCGCAGTCGGTGGGTGTCGTGGTCGATCTCGTACTTGACGCGCGAGCCCTTCGGGATCTCGATGGTGACGTCGAGCTTCATGGTCATGGCAACTCCTGTGTTCGGGTCGATGGTTCGGCGGCAGACCACCGCCGCGCCCTCCGAGGAGGGCGCGCCCGCCGGTCTACTGTTAATCGTCAGCCCTAACATATCGGTCGGCCGCCGGTACCAGGGCATTTCTGCGGAGTGTGCGCGCCGCTCCGCAGCATCGTGCGAAAGGACACCATGAAGCGACCGTTCCGCCTGCTGACCGGTCTCCTCCTGGTCCTCGTGATGGCGGCGATCGCCGTACCCCTGGCCCTGCACCTCACCCCCGGCGTCCTGGCAGCGATCGATCCTCCCCCGCCACCGCCGCCACCTGTCACGCCTGCACCGCAGATCCCGCCGGCGACCATCCCCGTACCGGAGGTCGTCACACCGCTCTCCGCTGCCGCTCCCATGCCCGATCCGGCCGTCCTCGGCCCTGAACTCGACGCCGCCCTGCAGTTCGCCGGGAGTGGGAGCTTCGCCGGCACAGTCATCGATTCCGCGGACGGCCGTGTGCTGTACGGCGAGGACGCGGAGCGTACGCAACCGCCGGCGTCGAACATCAAGCTGTTCACCGCCGTGGCCACCCTGACCTATGCGCAGCCGGAGCAGACGCTGCGCACCAGTGTGCTCACCTCGCCCTCCGCACCCGACGTGCTCTATCTCCGCGGCGGAGGTGACGTACTCCTCGGGTCAGGGGACTCCGACCCCGACGCCGTGGTGGGACGCGCCGGTCTCGCGACGCTCGCTGCGGAGACGGCGGCAGCCCTGCCGGCCGGATCAGGGCCGTACACCGTCCATCTCGACGACTCCCTCTTCGCGGGTGAAACCCTGAATCCCACCTGGGCCGAGGGCGACATCGAGGCCGGGGAGATCGCCCCGGTGTTCCCACTGGCCGTCAACTCCGCGTGGCTCGAGGAGGGGCAGACCCGCGGCCCGCGCTCGCAGGACGCCGCCCTCGACGCCGCCCGGACCTTCAGTGCCACGCTCGGTGAGGCGGCCGGTGAGCGCGACATCACCGTCACCGCGGAGGTGCAGCGCTCCGTCGCACCGGAGGGCAGCGAGGTTCTCGCCGCCGTGGAGTCGGCGCCCCTGGGCCAGCAGGTCCACCGCATGCTGGAGATCTCCGACAACTACCTCGCCGAGGCCCTGGCGCGCACGGCGGCCCTCGGTAGTGGTCGGCCGGCGTCGTTCGATGGAGCCGTGGAGGCGCTCGGGTCCGCCGCGGCCCGGCTCGGTGTCCCTCCTGACGGCCTCACCATCGGCGATGCGGCCGGGCTCTCCGTCCGCAACACCGTCTCGCCCACCCAGCTGGCCACCCTGGTCCGGGGCACCACCACCTCCCGGGAGTCCGGGCTCGCCACCGTCGCCGGATCGCTGCCCATCGCCGGCCTCACCGGGACACTGGCCACGCGCTTCACGGCCGACGACGCCGCTGCCGCCGGTGGTGCCGGCGTGGTGCGCGCCAAGACCGGGACGCTCAACGCGGTCACCGGCCTCACCGGCCACGTGGTCACCGCCGACGGGCGGCTGCTGGTCTTCTCCTTCCTCGCGGCAGGGCTCGACGGCAACACCGCGGAGGCCCGCGCCGCGGCGGACCGGGCGGCGTCACTGCTCGCGGGCTGCGGGTGCACCTGACCCGATCCGGGGGCACTCCAGGTCCAGGTCCGGCGTCACCTCCGGAGCCGGGGGATGCTCCGAGGAATCACCGGGATCGGCGGTCAGCGGGATGTGATCGAATAGGCGCATGTCTTGGAACGAGTCCACAGCACCCCGCCCTCAGCTGGTCAACTGGGACATCGCGGCCTCCACCGCAGCCTCCCTCACTCCCGCCGGCCCCACCATGAAGCCGCAGGACATCGCGCGTGCCGTCCAGAACATGCGGGCCCTCGCCGATGCCTCGGTGGGCCACGTGCACACCATCTCGAGGCTCGATGCGGCCCGTGATCTCCGGGACTCCGAACTGCTGATCGTGGACCGTGCCAGCTGGGCCAGGGCCAACTCGCAGAGCTTCCGCACCCTCATGCAGCCCGCACTGGAGCAGCTGGCCGAGGCGCGGCCGGAGGCGCTGAAGTCCGCGTCCCTGACACTCGGAGGATCCGTCACGGGGGCGCAGCTGGGAACCATCCTCGCCTTCCTCTCCAGCAAGGTGCTGGGGCAGTACGATCCCTTCGTGCCCTCGCGCAACGGGCAGGGCGGGCGGCTCATGCTCGTGGCGCCCAACATCATCTCCGTGGAGCGCGAACTCAACGTGGACCCGTCCGACTTCCGCCTGTGGGTGTGCCTCCACGAGCAGACGCACCGCGTCCAGTTCGCGGCGGCGCCCTGGTTGAAGGACCACATGACCGGTCAGATCGGCCAGCTCACCTCTGGTCTGATGGACAAGGCCGACTCCCTGTCGGAGCGCCTGGGTGCCGTGGTGAAGCACCTCTCGGCCTCGCGGTCGGCCGGGAAGGGCGCTGTGGCGCCCGGGCAGGACACACCGGCGAGCGACACTGGGATGCTGTCACTCCTCCACGACGCCGACGACAAGGCGCGCCTGTCCCATCTCACCGCCGTCATGAGCCTCCTGGAAGGGCATGCCAACGTGGTCATGGACGGCGTGGACGGGAGCATCGTGCCGTCCGTGAAGACCATCCGGCGCCGCTTCAATGCCCGGGGGAAGTCCCGTGGTCCGCTCGAGAAGCTCATCCGCCAGGTCATGGGGCTGGACGCCAAGATGCGGCAGTACAGCGACGGCTCGAAGTTCGTACGCCGCGTGGTCGGCCAGACCGGCATGGACGGTTTCAACGCCGTGTGGGAGGCGGAGTCCCACCTCCCCACGGAGCGGGAGATCCACGCCCCCGACGAGTGGATCGACAGGATGAGCCTGCACCGCCATGGTTAGGCGCCCACGGCTCCTCCCCGCGGTGGGAACCGCGCGCAATCTCCTCCTGGCGAGCCTCGCCGCGGTGCCGGACCTGCAGGAGTTGCGCGCCGCCGACCGCGGACCGGGCGAGGCGGCAGATGCCGCCCTGCCCCTGGTCCTCGTGGCCTGCAGCGGCGGGCCGGACTCCCTGGCGCTCGCGGCGGTCTCCGCGTATCTCGTGCAGACCGGGCGCTGCCGCGTGGGCGCCGTCGTGGTCGACCATGGGCTCCAGCCCGGCAGTTCATCGGTGGCCCAGCGCGCAGCGACGGCCGCTCGGGAGCTGGGCCTCGATCCGGTGGAGGTGCATCGCGTGAGCGTGGACCGGGACGGGATGGGCCCGGAGGCCGCAGCCAGGAGTGCCCGGTACGCCGCACTGGACGAGGCCGCCGTGCGGCTCGGGGCCGTCACGGTGCTGCTCGGGCACACCCTCGACGACCAGGCGGAGCAGGTGCTCCTCGGCCTCGCACGCGGCTCCGGCACCCGATCACTCGCGGGGATGCCCGCCCGGCGCGGGCTGTACGTGCGGCCCTTCCTCGAGCTGCGGCGTGCGGACACCGAGGCGATCTGCGACTTCTACGGGCTCGACCCCTGGCACGATCCCACCAACGCGGACCCCTCCTTCGCCCGCTCGCGCGTCCGCGGGGACGTGCTCCCGTTCCTCGAGGACCAGCTGGGCCCCGGGATCGCGCAGGCGCTCTCCCGTACCGCGCGGATCCTCGGGCAGGACGCCGATCACCTCGAACACTTGAGTGCCGAGGCCTACGCCACGCTGCGGAGCACGGACGACGACGGCTCCGTACTGCTGCCGGAGGAGGGGCTGCGCTCCCTGCCGGCAGCGCTGCGGCAACGGGTACTGGCGCTGGCGGCGCTCGAGCTCGGAGCCTTCCAGCCCAGCTTCGAACGGCTGCGCGCCGCGGAATCCCTGCTGGAGAGGAAGGGCTCCGCGGGCCCCGTCCAGCTCGGCGGCAAGGTCAGCGTGCACCGCCAGGTCCGGGGCCGGTCGGTTCTTCGGGGAGAACCAAGCTATGGCAATCTTGTGCTTAGCAACAATCGCGCCGGCGTGAAGCAGTCGCGCCGTCCAACCCAGGAGTAACCGGTGGATTCCAACGACGTCCAGTCAGATCTCAAGCACGTCCTGTACACCAAGGAAGAGATCCAGCAGCGGATCAACGAGTTGGCGCGACAGATCGACGCC
>JASLBS010000263.1 GCA_030146405.1 Arthrobacter sp. | reverse complement strand
TGTCCGGGCCGCCGCCGCCGACGGGATCGACGTCACCGGCCCGCTGCCGGCCGACACTCTCTTCTTCCTCGCCGGCCGCGGCGACTATGATCTCGTCGTCGCCATGTACCACGACCAGGGTCACGGCCCGGTGAAAGTTCTCGGAATCGAGGCGGGAGTGAACATCACGGTGGGTTTGCCGGTCATCCGGACCTCCGTGGACCACGGGACGGCCTTCGATATTGCGGGGAAGGCGATCGCCGACTCCCGCAGCATGGTCGAAGCGCTCCACCAGGCCGCGGAGATGGCAACGCGCCCGAGTGTGGCCGTCTGACCCGATAACCGTCTCGGCTACCTGCGGCGGGGCCTGCATCACGGTCACATACTGGCAAGCTTGATCGCAAGGCCCTGCCGCGGAACTCGTCCGGGGTCGAACGCCACACGGAGAGCGAGGACGAATGCCGTCAGCAACCACCAGACGCGAGGAGATCTACCACCTCGCCCTCACCACGGGCCTGGCCTCCGTGGATGACTTATCCGCCCGGTTCGGTGTCACCGCTTCCACGATCCGCCGGGACCTTGCCCTGTTGAACGGTCAAGGGCGCTTGGCCCGCACCTACGGCGGGGCGATGGCACTGGGAGCGCACCCAGAAGCATCGTTGCGTCAACGCACCGGTGAGGCCTTCGAGCAGAAGCACGCCATCGCCCGGCTGGCAGCGACCCTGGTCAGGCCGGGTGAGAACATCATGCTCGACGCCGGGTCCACCATCGGCGCCCTGGCCCACGAATTGCGTTCTTTCCAAGACCTCTTCGTGACCACACCCGGGATCAACACGTTGCAGGAACTCGCCGATTCCGAAGGAGTCACTCTCGACTGTCTGGGCGGGCGCATGCGAAGCCTGAGCCAGAGTTTCGTGGGCCCTCTGGCTGAGGCGTCCCTGGAACGAATGAGTTTTGACCGTGCGTTCCTGGGTGCGGACGCCGTGAGCGCCGAGGACGGACTGTGCGAGGCCGACCACGCCCAGACCCGCCTGAAGGAACTCGCCGCCCGACGCAGCGACGAGGTGTACGTTCTGGCGCACGCCGCCAAGCTCGGACTTCGCCCCTTCCACGCCTGGGCCCGTCTTCCCCTCCCCTGGACACTGATCACCGACGACTCAGCCGATCAAGCACACATCGACAGGTTCCTCGAGGCCGGTGTCCTGGTTCAGGTGGCAGAGGTTTCATCAGCGGACGACGACCGGAGCCCCCTCGATGATCAGAATCTCTCAGTGTCAGGTTCTTGACGGCCGGTTCTTCCCGAAGCGACGAGCCGGGCAGTCATCACCACAGGCCCCGAGCAGTGGTATCACCCGCGCTCATTCTTACCTGAAATTCCTCTTTGCTCCGCGGAGTGTTCTAACCGGGTGTTCGAAGAGAGAATTCAAATCGTGCTTTGTGGCTGTCTTCTAACCAGCAGGGGTGGGAATCGGGCGGATTTCACCATCGGGGAGGGTGAGCGTGTCGACGATTGATCCGTCGCGAAGGCGTATTCCCGCAACTGAGTACGTCATCGTGGTCTCCTCGAGCCGATACAGATACAACATGCCCTGCGGAAGTTTTCCTAATTCACTGGAAGGCGGGTACTGCGTATCCGGTAGATCAGGCGTTGCAGAAGCAGCACAGAACTCCCACACCCCATTTGAGGTCACGCGAGCCAGTGGGATCAGTTCATTTGATGTGTCATCCGCTGACGTGAGCAAAGTGGAAGTTCCACCGGTTGCTGTGTCTGGTCCACTACGGATAGTTCCTGCTGCAAATAGCGTGATTTGTTCACGGACCGCGAGTTGATCGGCAACGGTCGCCCGGTCCCCAGCGGGGGTGGCACACTGCTCTATCCACATCCGATCAGCTGCCGGCAACTCAGGCCCTACCCTGCTGTCACCGACGACGAGCAGGACAACCCCGAGCAGGAGTCCGAAAGCAAAGATTCGTACACTCGTTTTCACTCGGGGTGAAGGCGGTGGAGAATTTTCGCCGGAGCCTGCACTATTGGGCAATATGCCGAGATCCAGGATGGTGACCCGCTCTCCAGGGTCACTCAGCGGGCCTTTTTTCATCCCCATCTCCGAACCCTACGGCGCCCAACCCTCACCACACTTACCCGTACATTTATTTTTAGCACTGGATGTATTCACTACGACAGTTTTCACAAGGTTGCGCTCAGCGGCTGAAGTACCAAACCCGGGACTGATGATCGCCTGGATTTTTGCCCTCCCGATCGTCCAGGCATGTGCCGCGGTGTCCGCGATACTAACCTGGATGTACCGCCACAACCTGGAACCTCATTGCATGTGGCGGCCGTTCACCGTGTTCTACCTGTCGGTCCTGATGATCATCGGCCTGGTCGCGATCAGCTTCTCCATCGGTTCGCGGCCGTATCCATGAGACGTGTCAGATCGGTTCGATCCCCCGGCACAGAAGTAATCGCTTCGACTTCTATCGTGCGTTCACCACGGGGAGGTCCGACCATTTGGTGGTGTAATGCGGGGAGAGCATGTCGCGTTTCATCGTCCACTCCGACCCCGCTTTCAACCCGGCGTGACCGAGACCGATGGAGGACCGCCCGAATCTCTGGCCGATTTCTTGTAGCAGCGGTCCGGCGTCCTTTCCTGGGATCACGCTAAACCCTGCGCCGGTAGCTGACCCCACATCGAGGGTCAGCAGGGTGTCCTGGGCTCCAATGGGTTGGAGGTCGGTGATGATGACCCCGGCACGGATGTAGGCGACGCCGTCCTCGATCAGGGGTAGGAGCTGGTGCGCGGCCCGGGTCAGCTCGACCGGGTTCGAGGTGTGGGCTGCAAGCGGGATGCAGATGCTCGGTGAGCTCCTGGTACCGGTACTGAACGGCGATGTGCCGGCGAACGCGGTCAGCACCCGGCCCTGCAGATTCTTCCGGGCCAACCGAGACGCAGCACCCTGGGCATAGACGCTCAACGCCTGCCCCATCGCTTCCAGAGATGTGATCGGGCTGGAGAAGGACCGGGAGTAGAGGACCTGCTCAGTGCCGGTGGACTCCCGCTGGGTAATGGACGGTGTGCCCTGGAGCTCGAGAACGGTACGCATGAGGACCACGGAGAACCGTTTACGGATCAGCACCGGATCCGCGGTACTGAGGTCCCACGCACTGTCGATACCGAGTCCGTTCAACCGTGCTGCGATCTTCGCACCCACACCCCACACATCGGTGGGCTTCAACCGGCGCAGCAGGGCTTCGCGGTGGTGTGCGGGGACAAGGTCCCAGTGGCAGACTCCCTCGAAGTCAGGGTTCCCCTTCGCCCACCTGTTCGCGAGTTTCGCCAGGGTCTTCGTCGGGGCGATCCCCACACACACCGGCAGACCAGTGTTCCTGCGGACGGTGGTCCTGATCGTCCTCCCCGTGACCTGCTGATCCGATCGGGTGCCGGTAAGGGTGAGGAATGCTTCGTCGATACTGTAGATCTCCAGGTCCGTGGTGTGACGTCCCAGCAGACACATGACGCGAGCACTCATATCCCCGAGGAGCTCGTAATTGCTCGATCGGGCCTGTAATCCCCACGCTTTTGCTTGGTCTGCGATCTGGAACCAGGGGGCTCCCATCGGGATGCCGAGGGCTTTGGCCTCGGCGCTGCGGGTGATCACGCACCCGTCATTGTTTGACAACACCACGACCGGTCGGCCCTCCAACGACGGATCAAAGGCTCGCTCAGCGGACACATAGAAGTTGTTCACATCCACTAGCGCAACGCTTGAGGCAACCCGGCCACTGGGGTTGGAGGGGGCGTCCGCTGCGGGGGTGGAATCGAAGAGGGTGGGTTCAGACATGGTGCAGACACCTGGTGGCCACACCCCAGATGACCAGGTCATCAGGGTCAGGGACCAGGATCGGCGGATACCCGGGAGTCGCTGCGATGAGGTCCACGCGGCTACCGGACTCGGTATCGGTGAGCCGCAGACGGCGGATGACCAGTTCTCCGTCGAGGACCGCGATGACCACGGAACCGTGCCGGGGTTGTAGGGCCCGATCCACGATCAACTCGTCCCCGTCGGAAATACCGGCGGCGTCCATGGCGTGCCCGGCCACCCGCACGATGTAGGTGCTGGTGATGTCCTTGATCAGATGCCGGTTCAGGTCGATACGGTCCTCGAACCAATCCTGCGCAGGACTCGCGAACCCCGACGGTAGTAGCTCGGTGCGGGCGGCAGCAGGAGCCGGCCGGAAGATTCCCGCACCGGAGGCATCAGCATCATCCGATCCATCCATGAGCGCAACCCTTTTCCGTCCCCAACCCAAGCCTCGAAGCCTAGACCGTACCGCCGACACCCACACACAAGACCCGCAGACGAGACCCCGCCAGAACAGGATCCGAGTCGTGAACTGTCGCTCAAATGGCAGTTCGTGGCTGCCACTTCCCAAACAATAGAACCTGTGTTCTATTTTAAACCCTGCACACGGGACGGCAGAGAACGGGACGGAACACCATGACAGCACAACCAGCCGACACACCACGAGGCAGCACACCACCAGGGCAGGCTACTGACGGCCCGGCCTGGTACGTCCTGGACGAGCCTGCGTCAGTGCGGTTCCTGCCCTCGGGGATGCCTTTGGCGTTACGCTGGCGCGGCAACCTGTGGCAGGTCATCGGGGAACCCGCGTCCTGGTCCAGCTCGAACAGCTGGTGGGAGCCAGGCCCCACTCCCCTGGGCGGGCAAGGCAGCATCATCACCACACGATTCTGGCGGTTCCAGGCACAAACCGGGCC
>JASLBS010000220.1 GCA_030146405.1 Arthrobacter sp. | reverse complement strand
GCAGGCACGGGGTGCGAGCCGAGGAGCGCGGCGATCGTCCAGAGCAGTGGCCGGTCGATGTGCTCGGCGACTGCCGCCCACGTGGTGTCGTTCCTGTGGAGGGTGCTGCGGATGGTCCGGGTCGCGGTGTCGCGGGAAGTGCTCCAGGGATTCACGGTGTCTCCAGATGTGGTCTCCGGCGGCGGGGACACCGCCGGTCTGCCTCGACCTCATCAGAGGCACGCGGCGGAGCCCTAGACCATTCGCGCAGACCACCCCGCAGGAAGCGAAAGCGGCAGGAGAGTTTACGCTCGCGAAACACCGTCGCAACTCTTCGAGGAGGTGCCGCCGCGTACCGTCGGATCTGGAGAGGACGCCGAGATGACCGAGATGACACTGCCAGCACCTGTAGGGACGAACCAGAAAACGATCGGTAGCCCGCTCGACACATCCCTGCTGGCGGGCATCGTCGAAGCCGCCCCGGTGCCACTGTGGGTCATCGGACCGACGGGGGCCGTCGTCGTCGCCAATCGTGCTGCGGTGACGTTCCTCGGGTACAGCAGTGATCTCGACGTCGTGGGCGGGCCGAGTCATGACCTGCTGCACCGATGCCGCCTGGACGGGTCGGCGTATCCTGCCGACGAGTGCCCGATCGTCTGCTCCCAGGGGGCAGGAGGCCCAGCAGTCGAATGGTTCCTGACCCGCGAGGGGGACCCGCGTCCGGTGTCGTGGTCGACCCGGGCGATCGGTGATGCGGGAATGACGTTGCTGAGCTTCACCCCGACCGCTTCCGAGGCTACGAGATCCGCCGCCGAGGCACTACGACACAGGGCGATCCCGGCGCCGGCGTCCGGCCGCTCCCGTGAAGCGGTCCGGGCTGAGCTCTACGCCGTCATGCGCAGACGCTTCACGGATCCCCTGTTCTCGGCATCGGAGCTGGTCGCGGAGGCTCACCTCTCGACGCGCTCGCTCCAGATCCTCTTCCAGGACATCGGCCGGTCGCCGGCCTCGGAGATCCGCCGCCTGCGGCTGGACCATGCGCACCGCATGCTCGAGCGTGGTCACACCGTCCAGGCTGCCTGCTTCGGCAGCGGGTACTCCGAGCCGGGGTCGTTCACCCGGGCGTTCCGGGTCCGGTTCGGCTATGCCCCCTCCCGGGTCAGGCGGAGCGCGGCGCCCCCGTCGACCCGCGGATGATCAGCCTGTTCAGCGGCACCCTGGGCGAACAGTGTTGTTGACATCTTCACCACCGACGGAACGGATCGACACGATCTTCCATCCTCGAGTACGACGCGCCACCGACCTCACGAGCTGATACATCTAGGCTATGGCCATGACGTCGATCGATGCTGTGCCGGTAGATCCCTCCGCAGGAGTACCCGGGGAGGGCAGGCCGCCCGCGGCCGTGCGTCCCCGCAGTGTCCTCGGCAAGCTTCCACGCTATGCGGCGGGCAGGCCACCCGCGGTGGTCGAGGGCCTCCAGAGTTTCAAGCTGTCCTCCAACGAGAATCCCCTGCCGCCCCTTCCCGCCGTCCTGGAGGCCATTGCAGCGGAGACCGGCATCAACCGGTACCCGGACCCCTTGACCACTGCCCTCCGGACCGAACTCGCGGGCTACCTCGGTGTTCCTCCCGCCGACATCGTCACCGGGGGTGGAAGTCTGGGTGCACTGAACCAGATCCTGGTCACCTTCGCCGGACAGAACGATTTCGATGCGCCCGACGAGGTGGTGTACGCCTGGCGCTCCTTCGAGGCCTATCCCATCAGCATCGGGCTCGCCGGGGCCACCGGGGTGCAGGTGCCGGTGCGTGCGGACGGCACACACGATCTCGACGCGATGGCAGCGGCCGTCAGCGACCGTACGCGGGTGGTCCTGCTCTGTACGCCGAACAATCCCACCGGGCCGGTACTGACCCGCGAGGAGGTGGTCCGGTTCCTGGGCGCGGTGCCCGAGGACGTCGTGGTGGTGATCGACGAGGCGTACCAGGAGTTCGTTCGCCGCCCGGGTGCCGTGAACGGCATCGAGCTCTACCGCGAGCACCCGAACGTGATCGTGCTCCGCACCTTCTCGAAGGCACACGGCCTCGCCGGGCTCCGGGTGGGTTATTCGGTGTCCCAGCAGCACCTCACGGAGTACCTGCGGATCAGCGCGGTGCCGTTCGCCGTCTCCCAGGTGGCCGAACATGCCGCGGTCGCCTCACTCCGGCACATCGACGACGTCGGGCAGCGCGTGCAGACCATCGTCGACGAGCGCACCCGTGTCGTGGCAGGACTGCGCGAGCTCGGCTGGACGGTTCCCGATGCCGAGGGCAACTTCGTGTGGCTCGCCCTCGGGACATCGACGCAGGACTTCGCCGCCCGGGCGGGGGAGCAGGCGCTGGCCGTTCGCGCCTTCGGTTCCGAGGGGGTGCGGGTCTCGATCGGGGAGGAAGCCGCGAACACCCGTTTCCTCGAGCTGTGCAGAGGGTACACGGCGGGTCCCTCGGCCACCGGGCATTCTTAAATAGGCCCACGGGCACGTCCTGACTAGTCTTGGTCCGTACGCCACCGGAACATATGTTCTCCGGTGTATGACTTGCGACATACATGCCTTCCGAGGCATGAAACAGCGCCGGGTAAGGAGCAAAGGATGAGCGGCAGCCGACTGCCAACAGCGGAGTTCGAGGCCGAGGACATCGCGCGGTCCGTCCATACCGCGGAGGCCGGTCTCCAACCGGCGCCGGGGGCCGAGATGCTGCAGGTCCTCTCCCCGGACGGAACCCTGGCCGACGGGCTGGCCGCGACCGTGGCCGGTGACCGGATCGACTTCGCACTTTTCCTCTCCACGGACCCCGGGCACCTGCGATCGCTGTACCGGGACATGTTCCTCATCCGTCGGTTCGACCAGGAGTCGACGGCGCTGCAGCGGCAGGGCCAACTGGCCCTCTGGGTCCCGCTGACGGGACAGGAGGCCGCCCAGATCGGATCCGGCCGGGCACTCGAGCAGCAGGACTACGCCTTTCCCACCTACCGCGAGCACGGCGTCGCCCTCACCCGGGGTGTGAAGCTGACCGACATCCTCCGCCTGTTCAAGGGCGTCACCAACGGGGGCTGGGACCCAAGGGAGCGGAACTTCCACTTCTACACGCTCGTCCTGGCGGCACAGTCCCTGCACGCCGTCGGGTACGCCATGGGGATGCAGCGGGACCAGCTCGCCGATCCTGCCCTCCCGCCCGCGGCCACCGTCGCCTACTTCGGTGATGGCGCCAGCTCGGAAGGGGATGTCCACGAATCCATGGTGTTCGCGGCGTCCTTCGATGCCCCGGTGGTGTTCTTCTGCCAGAACAACCAGTGGGCCATCTCCGTGCCGTCCACGGTGCAGACGAAGGTGCCACTGGCCAAGCGCGCCGAGGGGTACGGCTTCCCGGGCGTACGGGTGGACGGCAACGATGTCCTCGCGGTGGAGGCCGTGACCCGATGGGCGCTGGAGCATGCCAGATCAGGCAGGGGGCCCGTCCTGATCGAGGCCTACACCTACCGCATGAGCGCCCACACCACGGCGGACGATCCCACGAAGTACCGCCTGACGCAGGACGAACAGGAATGGCAGCCCAGGGACCCGCTGGTCCGGCTCGAGTCACACCTCCGTTCCTCCGGGATGGCACAGGATGCCTTCTTCGAGGAGTTGACGGAGGAGGCGAAGGTCATGGCCGCCGAGCTCCGCGAAGGCGTGCTGTCCATGGCGGCGCCGGAGCTGGGCGACCGGTTCGCCTCGGTCTACGCCGAGCCGCATCCGCTGGTCGAGGAGGAACTGCGGTTCTTCCGGGAGTACGAGGCCGGCTTCGCCGACGAAGGGAAGCGCGACTGATGGCGACGATGACCATTGCCAAAGCCATCAACGAAGGACTGCGCGCCGCGCTGGCGAGGGACCCGAAGACCCTGCTCATGGGGGAGGACATCGGAGAGCTCGGTGGCGTCTACCGCGTGACCGACGGGCTCAAGAAGGAGTTCGGGGCCCTGCGGGTGGTCGACACACCCCTCGCCGAGTCCGGGATCATCGGCACCGCCATCGGCCTGGCGCTGCGTGGGTACCGGCCCGTCTGCGAGATCCAGTTCGACGGCTTCGTGTTCCCGGGCTTCAACCAGATCACCACTCAGCTCGCGAAGCTCCGCACACGTAGTGACGGCATGCTGAGCGCACCCGTGGTCATCCGGATCCCCTACGGCGGAGGGATCGGCAGCGTCGAGCACCACTCCGAATCACCCGAGGCGCTCTTCGCCCACACCGCCGGGCTGCGGATCATCACGCCGTCCAACGCGCAGGACGCCTACTGGATGATCCAGCAGGCCGTCACCTGCGAGGACCCGGTGATCGTCTTCGAACCCAAGCGGCGCTACTGGCTGAAGGGCGAGGTGGACACCGGGTCGCCCACGGCCGATCCCTTCTCCGCGCAGGTCCTGCGCCGGGGGACGGACGCGACCGTCGTCGCCTACGGGCCCCTCGTGCCGGTCGCCCTTGCCGCGGCCGCGGCGGCCGAGGAGGACGGTCGCAACATCGAGGTCATCGACCTGCGCTCCATCTCCCCGATCGACTTCGACACGGTCACCGAGTCCGTCACCCGGACGGGCAGGTTGGTGGTGGCCCACGAGGCCCCCACCTTCGGTGGTATCGGTGGTGAGATCGCAGCCAGGGTCTCCGAGCGCGCCTTCCTCTCGCTCGAAGCACCCGTGATCCGCGTGGGCGGGTTCCACATGCCCTATCCGGTGGCGCGCGTGGAGGAACAGTACCTGCCGGACATCGATCGCATCCTCGAGGCACTCGACCGTGCCTTCGCATACTGAAGGACCATCATGACGCTCAATACGTTCAACCTTCCCGACGTCGGTGAGGGCCTCACCGAGGCCGAGATCGTCCAGTGGAGGGTGGCGGCCGGAGCCACGGTGGCCATCAACGACATCATCTGCGAGATCGAGACCGCGAAGTCACTCGTGGAACTCTCGTCACCCTACGCGGGGACCGTCGCGGAACTGCTCGTCGCGGAAGGCGAGACCATCGAGGTGGGTACGCCGATCATCTCCGTGGAGGACTCCGCGTCCGGTCCGGAGCTGTCCGCGGGCGCGGCCGACGGCGCCGTTCCGGTCCCCGACATGCCGGGGGAGATGGCCACGCCGCAGGCCGACGAAGCCGCCCGCCCGGGAGCGCAGGCCCCGGAGCCGACACCGGGTCCCCTGGTCGGCACCGGGCCGAAGGCGGATGCCGTGAAGCGCCGCCTCCGGAAGGCGCCGGCCGTACCTCCCGTGTCGAGTGCTTCCGTCCCGCCGCGCCCGACCAGCGAACCCTCGGTGGACCCCGCACCGTCCGCGCCGGTGGGGACGCCGTCGAGCCCGGGCGCCGTGCCCCCGGCTGCACCAGCGCCCTCGCGACCGAACCCGCTGAACCAGCTCATCAACCGGGTCCTGGCCAAGCCACCGGTGCGGAAGGCCGCCCGCGACCTCGGGATCAACCTCGCCGATGTCCCGGCCACCGGCTCCGCCGGGGAGGTCACCAAGCAGGACCTCATGAGCTACCAGGCCCAGCGCGATGCCGAGAAGGACGGCGCGGACTCCTTCTGGGCCGCGCGCAGCCTGCTCGGTGGCGGCCGGGTGGAGCGCATCCCCGTCAAGGGCGTCCGGAAGGCCACGGCCCGGGCGATGGTGCAGAGTGCCTTCACGGCGCCTCACGTGAGCATCTTCGTGGATGTGGACGCCTCCCGCACCATGGAGTTCGTCAAGCGCCTCAAGGCCTCCCGCGACTTCGAGGGCATCAAGGTCTCACCCCTGCTGATCCTCGCCAAGGCCGTGATCTGGGCAGCTGCGCGCAACCCGTCCGTCAATGCCAGCTGGGCGGAGGACGAGATCCACGTGAAACACTTCATGAACCTCGGGATCGCCGCGGCGACGCCGCGCGGGCTGATGGTGCCGAACATCAAGGACGCGCAGAACCTTTCGTTGAAGGAGCTCGCCCTGGCCCTCAACGAGCTGGCCACCACGGCGCGCGCAGGGAAGACCCAGCCCGCACAGATGCAGGGCGGCACCCTGACAGTGACCAACATCGGTGCTCTCGGCATCGACACCGGAACACCGATCATCAATCCGGGCGAAGTGGCGATCGTCGCGTTCGGCACCATCAAGCAGAAGCCCTGGGTGCTCGACGGCGAGGTCATCCCGCGCTGGATCACCACGCTGGGCGGCTCCTTCGACCACCGCGTGGTGGACGGCGACCTGAGCGCCCGTTTCATGGCGGACGTCGCCTCCATCCTGGAGGAGCCGGCCCTGCTGCTGGACTAGGGTGGGCGCATGGAACAGCAGCTCCCGGAGGAGGAACCCGGCCGCCGTCCACGAGCCCGCTACCCGCTGAGCAGGCTCCTGATCGTGGTGGTGCTCGGCTTCGTGGCGTCCAGCGTGCTGCAGTTGCTCTTTCCCGGTCTGGGCGTCATCTCGCGCCTGTCCATCCTCGTGATCGTGGCCGCCCTGATCTCCCTGGCCGTCACCTTCGGCCAGCAGCGCGGCAGGCGGCGCTGACGGCGCCGGGGTTCGGCGGTCGAGTCAGGCGCCGAGCTCGGACATGGCGGACCGGAGGATCGGGGCGAGTCGGCGGATCCCCTCCGCGATGTCCTCCGGTGACACCGCGCTGAAGGCGAGGCGCAGCTTGTTGGACGGCTCGTCCGACGGCGTGAAGGCGGCCCCGGGGATGAACACCACCCCGGCGTCGATGGCCCGGTGCAGCAGGGGATACGTGTCGATGCCCTCGGGGAGGGTGACCCACACGAAGAAGCCGCCGTCGGGGTCGGTCCAGCGGACGCCCTCCGGTAGTTCGGCGGCAAGGGCGGCGAGCATGGCGTCGCAGCGCTCCCGGTAGAGCGAGCGCATCCTGAGCAGGTGGCCGCGCCAGTCGTACTCCGTGAGATAGGCGATCACGAGCATCTGGGTGAGCGGTGAGGGGCACAGCACCACCGCCTCGCACGCCAGGTAGAACCGCCGGTAGAGGTGCCTGGGTACCAGGGCCCAGCCCAGGCGTACGCCCGGGGCGAAGATCTTCGAGAACGAGCCGAGGTAGATGACGTCGTCGGGGTTCCGGGCGCGGAGCGGCTCGAGCGGCTGGCCGTCGAACCGGAGCATGCCGTAGGGGTTGTCCTCCAGCACCAGGATGCCGTGGGAGCGGCAGATGTCCACGACGCGCTGGCGGCGGTCCGCGGTCATGGTGACGCCGCTCGGGTTGTTGAAGCTGGGGATCGTGTAGAGCAGTTTGATGCTGCGTCCCTGCGCCTCGAGCTCCGTGATGGTGCGTTCGAGCTGCTCCGGGACGAGGCCGGCGTCGTCCATCGCGACGGGGACGACGTCCACCTGGTACGCCTCGAAGGTGTTGAGCGCCCCCACGTAGGTGGGGTCCTCGCAGAGGACCACGTCGCCGGGATCGCAGAAGACCTTGGCGGCGACGTCCTGCGCCGACTGGGAGCCCGTGGTGATCACCACGTCGCTCGGCTCGGCGCCGTGGATCCCCTCTGCCGCCATCACCTCGCAGACCAGGGCACGGAGCTCCTCCATGCCCTGTCCGCCGCCGTACTGCAGGGCCTCGAGCCCGTGCTCGGCGATGATGCGCTGTGCCGTCCGGCCCAGGTCCTCGAGTGGAAGCGACTTCAGGTAGGGGCTGCCTCCGGCCAGGGAGACGAGGCCGGGGCGGATCGAGATGTCGAAGACGTCCCGGACCGCGGACTGCTTGATGTTGGCGGCACGCGAGGAGAACAGGTGGTCGTGGCGGGTCGCGGAGTCGATGGCGCGCTCGAGGGCTGCCTCGGTTTCTGCAGGGAGGAGGTTCGACGGTACTTCGTTGGAGGACGTCACGCCCAGAGTCTAGGCGCGGGTTCACCGATGGGCAACGGGTGTTGCCGGTCGCTCACCACTCCCGTTACACCCACCCGGCGTCCCGTGCCTTCAGGGCGGCCTGGAAGCGGCTGTCCGCACGAAGCGTCTCGAGCATCCAGGCGATGTGCCGCCGGCAGGTCCTCACATTGATGTCGAGCCTTCGTGCGATGGATTCGTCGGAGAGTCCGTTCGCCAGACCCTGCAGGATCGATTGCTGCAGCCCGGTCAGGGGCGAGCCGACCTGTACGGGCGCGAGGAAGGGCTCGCTGACCTCCCAGGCGGTCTCGAACAGCTGCGCGAAGATGTTGATGAGGCTGTGGTCCCGGATCACGAGGGCCGCCTTGTCGTCCCGTGTGAGCTGGCGGCCCACCAGGGCCAGTTTCTCGTCGAAGATCAGGATCCGTAGCGGGATGTAGGGCAGCACCCCGAACTCGCCACCACCGGCCGCGATGGCCTTCACGGCCTTCCGGGTGGGCACGTGGTCGCGGGTGCTGGTGTCGTAGAGCGTCCGGCGCCGGACGCCGTTCTCGAGGAGATCGAGGTCCTTCTTCACGCTCTCCTCGTGGACGTCCGCCGTGGAGCCCTGTCCCGGTTGGGCGATGTAGACCCGGTCCACCACATCGCGACCGTAGTCGATGAGCACCCGGTGAATCAGGTGGGGGTCCTCGAGCGTCTCCACCGAGGTGCTGTCGAGGACGTTCTTCCGCGCCGCGAGGAAAGTGGGAAGGAGGCTGCCCAGTTCCCGTCGCTGCCCGCTGACGCGGGTCCTGAGCTCCTGCAGGGCACGCTCGTCCGCGTCCACGAGATCGGCGAGGGCGACATCGGGGGAGACCGCCACGAGCCCGTTCCCGGCACCGGCCTGGGGGTTGAGCAGGCGGCGGCCTGACAGCTCCTCGATCGCGTGGTCGATGCGCCGCAGGGTGAGGCCGAGGGCCTCCGAGGCCTCCGGTCGTGTCCAGCCGGGATGTGCCACGGCATACCGGTACACCTCGATCGACGTGGAATCCAGCATGAGCAGTCCTTCTTCCGGCCTCACGGCTGGTCAGCGGTGTCGCAGAGCGACGAAAAACATGACATGTCCAGTTAATGACACCACCCAGCCAGACACAACCTGTCGGGGACGCTTGCGGACCCCGACCGCGCCACACCGGCGAATTCGATGGGCACTACGAGCTCTCACGGAGCCACTCCAGGATGCCCGAGTCCGCTATGCGTCATGTCCACAAACGGCCACGAGGAGCGCTGGACACTCCTGACCCACTCCCGCCATTGTGGTGGAACCGACCTCGGGAGGGCTTCTCCGGGGGACGGGCACCGCGGAACCGCGCTGTGCTGCAGCTCAGCCCCGCTCAGGGGCCAAGGAAGGATCACCATGAAGAAGGTACTCGGCGCAACTGCTGGCCTCCTCATATTCCTGGGAGCTGTGGTCCCATCAGGGCAGTCCATGAGCGCCGGTAGTTGGGACTGGCCCAAGGGCCAACCGCTGGCCGGTAGTTGGGACTGGCCGAAGTAGGACGAGGCCCCGGACCAGAGACCGGAGGCCTCAGCCAGAGCCCGCCCCGGCGTGGTGATCACAGACCCAGAAGGAGACAGCCATGAGCCAGCTGGCAACCGTTCGAACCGCCTCACGAACGGCCGTCAGCACTCAGTGGTGGCACCTCTCCCTCTCCACGGGTGGCTTCGATGTAGCGGACGGCATCGTCGAGGACGTGATCACCCCGCTGGTGGCGCAGGCCCAGAAGCTGGGTGCGAAGCGCTGGTACTTCCAGCGTTCCCAGGACGCCTCCACCGGCGTCGTCAGCCAGGTGAAACTCAGCATCCACGCTCATCCTCGTGTTCTGGAGCGGCTCCGGGACACCGAACGGGGCCTCGAGGAGCGAACTGCTCGGCGTCTTCCGCTGCTGGCGTCCCGGCAGCAGGTCACCGCCCCCGCGAACAACACCTACTACTCCGGCGGTCAGGAGATGGCCGATCCGCAACTCGAGGCGGACCTCGTCAAGTACGGCGGCGTCGAAGGACTGGCTCTCGCGGAGGAAGTCTTCGAACTGAGCTCGGAGCTCGGCATCTGGGCCAGCCGGCGCTTCCCACGCATGCAGAGCCGGTCAGCCCTCGGAGCGCTCGTCCTGTTCGACGCGGCCCGGGGAATGATGCGGGGTCCCCGCTCGTCCGTCTGGGCCGATCGCCGTTCGACCCCCTGGAACTGCTACTGGGACACCCACCTGCGTACCTGCACCGCCGAGGTCGGGCCGCGCGCAGCCGGCGTGCGGGTGGCCATGACGGCACAGGTGGCGTCCAAGGCGTCCGGCTTCCACGCCCTGATGGCGGCCACCGCCGCCGAACCCACCGTGCACACCTGGCGTCGTCGCTGGTACCGCGCGATCGACAGCTACCTCTACCGTGCCGAGAAAGTGGATGTCAGCCGTACCGCACAGCACCTCACGGTGTACCAGGCGCACATGGCACTCAATCGCCTGGGGTTCGTGGCCCGCGAGGAAGCAGCCCTGGGCCTGTACGCACGCTCATGGAAGCCGCAGGTGTCCGATACCGGAACGCGGAACCTTCCCGAGAACAGTCCTCCACCACGCGAAGGGTAGCTCATGCACTCGACGAACACCGTTGTCCTGGCCCTCGACGACGGCGACCTCTCGGCGGCGCTGGGGTGTTCGTCCGAGGCCGTTGCAGCTCTCCAGGACAACGGCATCCTCGAGTACCAGGGTGAGCTCTGGGAGATCGGCGCCGCGAGGAACTTCCTCCGTGATGCGGCCTGGGCGGACAATCTCTGGCACTGATCCGGACGGATGTGTGCGGACTCCTCCTCGAAGCGCCGCCCGCTCAGACCGGGGCGGACGCAGCCGCGGAGGTCAACGCTGACAGGACCGCCTGCACCGAACGCACCACCTCGGCATCGTCCCTGGGATGCAGATCGGCGAAGCGGGTCACGGAGCCGCCGATGGAGAGCCGGGCGTCCTCGATGACCCGGGCGCCGGCGACACCGAGCGAGCGGCGCGCTTCATCATGGGCCCATGTCCCGCCGTGCTGACCGAAGGCTGAACCGATCACGGCCGCGGGTGTGCCGAAGACGGCTCCGGCACCGAACGGGCGGGACAGCCAGTCGACCGCATTCTTCAGGACGGCGGGCATGCTGCCGTTGTACTCGGGTGAGACCAGCAGGATCGCATCCGCTCCGGCGGCAGCGGCGCGGAGCTCGTCGGCGGCCCTGGGTCGATGGATGTCGCTGTCGATGTCCTCGTTGTAGAAGGGGACCTCGCCCAGGGCCTCGAAGGTGGTGATACGCACAGTCTTCGGCGCGTACTCGCGGACCACCTCCGCGAGCCGGCCGTTGATCGAGCCCTCGCGCAGACTGCCGACGAGAATGAGGATCGCGATGGTCATGTAACTCCCGGGTAGTGACCGTGAGGTCGGGATGTCGGCTCACGCCGGCGGAGCGTGCCCCGAGTCGGAGCGGACCGCAGTCCGCCCTGCTTCCCCGCCGTCGGGAAAGACACGGTAGGGGCTGCGTTCGGGCACGCTCCGATGGTACGGCGCGACGCGGGCGAGAACCCCGGCCGCTCGGTCCCGTCAGACCAGGGCCTGCCACTCCTCGGCCAGGTCCAGGCCGTGCGCTTCCGAGACCGAGGCGTGCGTGACCCGACCTGCAGCCGTGTTGAGACCGCGCGCGAGGGCGGGGTGGGCCTGGAGTGCTGCACGGACACCCTTGTCCGCGAGGGCGACGGCGTAGCGGAGCGTCACGTTGGTCAGTGCGTAGGTCGAGGTGTTCGGAACGGCGCCGGGCATGTTGCCCACGCAGTAGAACAGCGATCCGTGCACCGCGAAGGTGGGCTTCTCGTGAGTGGTGACGCGGGAGTCCTCGAAGCATCCGCCCTGGTCCACGGCAATGTCCACCAGCACGCTGCCGGGTTTCATGCGTGCCACGAGGTCATTGGTCACGAGTTTGGGTGCCCGGGCTCCGGGAATCAGGACGGAACCGATGACCAGGTCCGCTTCGAGGACGGACTTCTCGATCTCGAGCGCGTTGGACGCGATGGTCTTCACCCGCCCGGCGTAGAGGGCGTCGAGCTCGCGTAGCCGGGGGATGTCGATGTCGAGGAGAGTCACGTCCGCTCCCGTCCCCACGGCCATCGCGGTCGCGTTGGTCCCTGCGACACCCGCTCCCAGGACCACCACCTTCGCGGCACGGACCCCGGGTACCCCGCCCAGGAGCAGGCCGGGGCCTCCCGCCGGGGCTGCCATGACCTGGGCGCCCACCTGCACCGACAGGCGGCCGGCCACCTCGGACATGGGAGCCAGAAGGGGTAGCGCCCGCCCGTCCTGCACGGTCTCGTAGGCGATCGCGGTCACGCCGGCGGCGAGGAGGGCGTGGGTCAGTTCGGGTTCTGCGGCGAGGTGGAGATAGGTGAACAGGATGAGACCGGCGCGGAAGTGCTGGTACTCGGAGGCGACGGGTTCCTTGACCTTCAGCACCAGGTCGGCGCGTGCCCAGACCTCGTCAGCCTGGTCCACGATCTCCGCTCCGGCGGCCCGGTACTCCGCGTCCGTGATGTTGGAACCGGCCCCGGCGCCTCGTTCCACCAGCACCGAGTGGTCATGGACGCGGAGTTCATGGACACCGGATGCGGTGATGGCCACGCGGAACTCGTTGTTCTTCACTTCTTTGGGGACGCCGATGATCATGGGATTCTCCACGGGTGCTCGGAGGTGGTCTGGTGTCTCCAGACTAGGGACATCAGGGGGGTGTCGCGTCCGCGGATTCGGGAATCGGACGACGTCGTGGGTGGCAGGACGGCGTGGATCTTCCTGATGATCGACGGGATACCGGTGAAACCTCTCCGTGTGATGCAAGCCACTACCAGCAGTCGGTCGGCAACGCCATCGACAGATGTCGAGTCCGTGAGCGCCAAATGTAGTCCGCGGCGCCTACGCTGGGGCTGTGCAGAACCAGGCCATCGAGGACGTCGTCGAGTCGATCGCGCAGAGACTCGGGCGGGGACTGTCACTGGAGGATCACGACGGCGTACTCCTCGCCTACAGCAGTCACCAGACGTCGGCGGACCGCGTGCGGGTGAACTTCCTGCTCAGCAAGAGGGTGCCCGCCGATGTCAGCGAGTGGCAATTGCGGCACGGCACCGCGCAGGCGGTCCGTCCTGTGGCCGTTCCCGCGAACCAGGACCTGGGCATGCTGGGCCGGGTCTGCGTGCCCCTGCTGGTCCGTGGATTCCGGGTGGGGTACCTCTGGGTCCAGCAGCAGTCGGACGAGGACCCGGCGGCCGGCATCCTCGCCGCCCTACCGGCAGTCCGCCCTGCGATGGACCACCTCGCCGGATTGCTCCTCGAGACGACCTCGGCCTCCTCCGAGCACCGGACCCGGCGGGAGGCCACGTTCCTCGCCGCGTGCCGCGGGATCGCCGCCGCGGCGGAGGAGCTCAGGGGGTGGCGTGAGTTCACCGGGCACGGGCCGTGGTGCGTCGTCGTCGTCCATGAACTGGGCGCTCCGGGTACGGTGGGCCCGCAGCCGCGCACCGGGACGGAGCGCGATGGCGATCCCCATGAGGCTGCCCTCCTGCAGCGCACCATTGCCCTGCAGGCCACCGTGGGAGTGGCACCAGTGCTCTTCAGCGCCGGTGCCGCCGACCTCTCCGTACTCCTCTGTGCACCGGACATCAACCGCATCACGCTGCAGCAGGTGCTCGAGAAGTTCCGCGCCGAGGTGGCGAAGCGCGCGGGGCGTCCGGCCGCGAGGCTGGTGCTCGGCGTCAGCGAACCTGTGAAGGACCCTCGTGATCTCGGGGCGGCCCTGCACGAGGCCCAGTACGGAGTGCAGGCCGCCGCCGTGGATCCGGTCCTCGGCGACGTCGCACGGTATGCGGACATCGGTGTCTACCAGTTCCTCGGCGCCCTGGGGTGGCTGGCCCCGGCCCAGGGCAGCGTTCACTTCACGGAACTGGCGGAGGCCGATCGCGTGGAGGAACTCCTTCCGGTCCTCGAACTGCTCTATGACAAGAACGGCTCGGTGCAGGATGTCGCGGCGCAACTGCACCTGCACCGCAGCAGTGTCTACAACCGGCTGGCCCGGATCCGGTCGATCATCGGAGCCGACCCGCTCGCCGGTACCGTGCGCCTGGAACTGCACCTGGCTCTGAAGGCCTGCAGGTGGCGTTCCCGCCCGCGGTTCGAGCAACCCTAGGAACCCTGCGGCGCCCGATCGCTGTGCACGCCGGTGGCGGAGTCCCTGCGGAGCTGATGACGCAGCCACTCCTCGATGTCGGCGCGGCGGATACGGCGGTGCGAGCCCCGGTACTCGACGGGGAGCGTGCCGGCATCGGTGAGCTTCCGCAGGTAACTGTGGGAGATCCCGGCGAGTTCGGCGGCCTGGGACGTCGTGAGCATCTCGGCCACCGAGGTCACCTGCACGGTGTTCCCGTCCGAGAGGCGCAGGAGGAGATCGACGACGGCGGACTGCGCGGCTTCGGGGAGGCGATGTGCTGTCCCGTCCACGAAGATGGTGACGTCGGCACTGTCGGCGAGCGCACGCCGCAGGGGCGCGGCCTGTTCGGGAAGGAGCGCAGCTGCTGATCTCGGGGGCCTGGCCGTCATGAGGCCATTGTGCCAGCCGGAGGTGGTGCGGGCAGTCCACGTAGTCGGGCGTTGGCAACAGGTAGTTTCTGCACCGTGGCAGGTACTCCGGCGTTATATTGGAGGGATAAGTCCCCTTACTACCCGCGACCAGCGTCGGCTGCGGGACCGAAAAGGTGAATCTCATGACAACCATCGATTCCGGGCGGACCTTCCGCACCCAGAGCACCAGCACATTCCTTCCGAACTCCGCCGAAGAGCCCTCGTGCCCCGGGTGCCACTCCACCGAGTACCTGATCTTCGAGGAGTTCGTGCCGGCACGGCAGGCGGACCACTCCACGGATCTCCTTCCTGCGAGCGTCAGCTACACCTGTTCCGAGTGCGGCAGTTTCAACGCGCACACGGTTCCTGCTGCCTGGCGACCACCGCACTGGTTCTGGTACAGCTGATCACCGAGCGGTCCCACGACCAGAAGCACTGTCGCTCCTGCGGCCGGCGGATCGAGTGGCGGAAGAAGTGGGAGCGGAACTGGGACTCGATCTCCTACTGCAGTGACGCCTGTCGGGCCCGCAGGATCAGGCCCGTCGATCGCGCTCTGGAGGACTGGCTGCTCACCAGGCTCACGGCGTCGTCGCGGGGTGCGAGCGTTGATCCCGCGGATGCGGCCCGTGCGCTGGGCGGTGAAGGCGCCGCCGAGCTGCGCGAACCGGCCCGGAATGCGGCCCGCCGCCTGGTGAACCAGGGGCTCGCGGACATGCTCCAACGGGGTGTCACGGTGGATCCGTCCACCGCGAAGGGCGACGTGGCACTCCGGCAACCCCGGTGAGGTTCACGCGGTCACGACCGGCCGCACTCTCGAGGGTTCGTAGCGTACGGTGCGGGTCGATCTGCGGGCCTCCGCCCGGATGCTCGCCAGCCCCGGTCCCGGTGGAAGGCTGCCGGCTGCCCGCGCCTGCACCAGGACGTTCCCGAGGGCCGTGGCCTCCACCGGGCCCGCGAGGACCGGGAGTCCCGTCCGGTCCGCCGTCAGCTGGCAGAGCAGGGAGTTCTGCGAGCCGCCGCCCACCACGTGGACCACGTCGATAGGCCGCCCGGACAGCCGGACGGCGTGCTGCAGGGTGCGGGCATAGGCCTCGGCCAGGCTGTCCAGGATGCAGCGCACCAGGGCCTCACGGGACGAAGGTGCGGGCAGCCCTGCGTGCTGGATGGCCGCCCTGATGCGCGCGGGCATGCCGTCGGGCGCCAGGAAGTCGGTGCTCTCGGCGTTGATGACCGGCCCGCCCGCGGGGAGTGCGGCGGCCGCGGACAGCAGCTCCGCGAGGTCCGGTTCCGGCCCCTCGACACCCCACTCCCGTAGGCACTCCTGGAGCAACCACAGGCCACCCGTGTTGCGCAGGTACCGGATGGTCCCGTCCACTCCGCGCTCGTTCGTGAAGTTCGCCGCGCGGCTCTCGGCGGTGAGGATCGGTGCCTGGAGTTCCACTCCCACCAGGGACCATGTCCCGGAGGAGATGTAGGCGAAGTGGTCGGATTCGGCGGGGACGGCGGCGACCGCCGAGGCGGTGTCGTGCGAACCCACGGCGACGACGGAGGTGGTTCTCGGCAGGCCGGTGGCCGCCGCGACCTCCGGCAGGAGTCCTCCGAACTCCGCCCCGGGTTCCACGAGTGGCGGGAAGATGCCGGGAGACAGCCGGAGGGGGGTGAAGAGGTCTTCCGCCCAGGTGCCGGTCCGGGCGTCGAGCAGGCCGGTGGTGGAGGCGTTGGTGGCCTCGGTCCGCCGCACACCTGTCAACCGGTAGGCGAGCAGATCCGGGATCAGCAGGGCCTGCACCCCGTCCAGGGAACGTTCGGCCGCCAGTTGATACACGGTGTTGAACGGCAGGAACTGCAGGCCCGTGCGGGCGTACAACTCCTCCCGCGGAAGGACGGCGTGCACCTCGCCGATGCTCGTCGTCGTCCGCCCGTCACGGTAGCTGAACGGGAGGTGGCGGAGGATGCCGCCGTCGTCCACCAGGCCGTAGTCGACGGCCCAGGTGTCGATGCCGATGCTCACCACGGTGTCGCCGGCCGCGGCCGCCGCTTCCCCGGCCCGAGCGAGACCCGTCAGCACCTCGTCGAGGAGGGACTCCACGTCCCAGCGCAGGGCGTTGCCGAGGAACTGCGCGCCGTTGGGGAAGCGGTGCACGGTGGTGAGTTCCGTTCCTGTTTCCGTGAGCGCGCCGAGGATCACGCGCCCGGAGGAGGCCCCGATGTCGACGGCGGCGAACACCCGCCTGCTTCCACCTGTCACGTCAGCGCAGGAACGCCGCGGCGACGCCTGCGTCCACCGGGATGTGCAGGCCCGTGGTGTGCGAGAGCTCGGCGGAGGTGAGGACGGCGACGGCGTTCGCGACGTTCTCCGGCAGCACCTCGCGCTTGAGGAGCGTGCGCTGGGCGTAGTACTCGCCCAGCTTGTCCTCCTCGACGCCGTAGACCGCGGCGCGCTTGGCGCCCCAGCCGCCGGCGAAGATCCCCGAGCCGCGGACCACGCCGTCGGGGTTGATGCCGTTGACGCGGACGCCGTACCCGCCGAGCTCGGCGGCGAGCAGGCGTACCTGGTGCGCCTGGTCCGCCTTCGTCGCGCTGTAGGCGATGTTGTTGGGGCCCGCGAACACGGAGTTCTTGGAGGAGATGTAGATGATGTCCCCGCCCATGTCCTGATCGATCAGGACCTTCGCGG
>JASLBS010000174.1 GCA_030146405.1 Arthrobacter sp. | reverse complement strand
CCAGCGGCTGCGGCCGCCGGACCTGCCTGCAGGGGCGGGGTGGGCCGGAGCTGGTCGGCGACGAGTCCCTCCCAGGACGAGCCGAAGTCACCCAGCGGCCGGCCGTCCTCCAGGAGCGCCAGTCCCGCGGCCGCGCGCCCGAGGGAACCCGCGACGGCGAGGATGTGCCGGGGAGCTGCACCGGACCGCAGCACCGGTGCGGCGGTGAGCACCCCGGTGACGGCTGCCGTCACCACGAGCTGCGCTCCCGCGCCCAGGTCACCACCGACCACGGAGCAGCCTCGGGCGCCGAGTTCCCGGATGGCCGCTGCGAGACCGCGGGCGCAGTCCTCGACCCAGGCCACCGGAGTGCGTGGCGGCAGGGTGAGACTGACCACCAGTGCCGTGGCGCGCCCACCCATCGCATTGATGTCGCTCAGGTTCTGCGCCGCGGACTTCCAGCCGACGTCGTAGCCCGTGGTGCGGAAGCCGTTGGGACGGAGGAGGCGGAAGTCGTGGTCCTCCACGAGTGTGTCCATGGAGATCACGGTGGGACCGTCGTCGGAGCGCAGGACGGCCGCATCGTCCCCCGGTCCCACCAGTGCGCCCTCGGCCGGACCGAGCAGGGGGAAGATCCTGGCGAGGAGCTGACCCTCGCTCAGGTCACCGACGACAACGGAAGCCGCGGCGTCGTTCGCGACCGGTTCGGCTTCCGACGTCTGCCCTGCATCTCCTGAGCTCATGCTCCTCACCGTACGGTGAGGTACCGACACCCGACGCCGTGGCACGCGCTCCGCGTCACGACGTCGGCAGTGCGGCCACGTAGGTGGCCAACCGCTCCGCTGCCACGACCGGCGAGAATCCGGCCCCCTGGATCTTCGTGAGGTCGAGCGCGCTCCGGAGCGGTCGCGGCGCAGCCTCCTTGCCCGCGAAGTACTCCTCGGTACTGACCCCGGTGATGTCTGCACGGTCCCTGCCGCACAGCGCGAACACATCCGCGGCGATGTCCGCCCAGCTCTGCGCGTCCCCGTCGTTGGAGACGTTGTACGTGCCGAACTCCGCCTCGGTCTCGAGCAGGTGCAGAACCGCACCCGCGATGTCCTCGGTGAAGGTGAGCCGACCGATCTGGTCGTCGACCACGCTCGGCGAGATACCGCGGCCCGCGAGGTTCGCCATCGTGCGGACGAAGTTGTTGCCCTCACCGATCACCCAGCTGGTCCGCAGGATGTAGTGGCGAGGTACCGTGGCGACGATCGCGTCACCGGCGGCCTTGGTCTGCCCGTACACGCCGAGCGGGGTGAACGGCTCGGCCTCGTCGTGCACGACGCGGGTGCCGTCGAAGACGTAGTCGCTGGAGATGTGGACGAGGGTCAGCCGGTGTGCCGTAGCCACCCGGGCGAGGGCGGTGACCGCACTGACGTTCACGGCCCAGGCTGCAGCGCGGCCCTCCGGCGTCTCCGCTGTATCCACGGCGGTGTACGCAGCGGCGTTGATGATGGTGGAGTACGCATTCCAGGGGCGGGCTGCCTCGAGGTCCTGGCCGAGGAGATCCAGATCCGCACGTGCTGCGAACTCGACGGACGGGTGATCGGCGAGCGCCGCACGGAGCGCCCGCCCGAGCTGCCCGTCCGCGCCCACCACGAGCGTCTTCCGGGGACCCAGCGCGGTCACTTCGGCGAGACGCGGGTGCTTGCGGTCCTTGTCCGAGAGTTCCGCGTCGGCCAGCGGGATGGGCCAGTCGATGGCGGCGGTCTCGTCCGCGAGATTGAGGAACACGTACTGGTCCTGTGCGTCGGCCGACCAGTGGTCGTTGACGAGGTAGCTGTACGCGGTCCCGTCCTCGAGGGTCTGGAAGGCATTGCCGACACCCCGCGGGATGAAGATGGCCGTGGACGGATCAAGTTCCGCAGTGAACACGGCTCCGAAGGAAGGCCCCTCCCGGAGGTCCACCCAGGCCCCGAAGACGCGGCCAGTGGCCACCGAGATGAACTTGTCCCAGGGCTCCGCGTGGATGCCACGCGTGGTGCCGGCGGTCTCGTTGAACGAGATGTTGTTCTGCACCGGACCGAAATCGGGCAGGCCGGCAGCGGTCATCTTGGCACGCTGCCAGTTCTCCTTGAACCACCCGCGGTTGTCACCATGGACGGGGAGATCGAACAGGACGACGCCGGGGATGGGCGTCTCGCGGGAGGCGAGCGGCTTCGAGAAGACGGGACCCACGGCTTACTGCCCCAACTCGGTGTACTTGGACTCGGTCACGGCCTTCTGCGGCCGCCACCAGTCCTCGTTGGCCCGGTACCAGGCGACGGTATCCCGCAGACCCTGCTCGAAGTGGGGGAACTCGGGGGTCCAGCCGAGCTCCGTGCGCAGCTTGGTCGAATCGATGGCGTACCGCATGTCGTGACCGACGCGGTCCACCACGTGGTCGTAGGCGTCGGCGTCCTGGCCCATCTCCGTGAGGATGAGCTCGACCACGTCCTTGTTGTTCCGTTCTCCGTCCGCTCCGATGAGATACGTCTGCCCGATCTCGCCGCGTTCGAGGATCGTCCACACCGCCGAGGAGTGGTCGTTCGCGTGGATCCAGTCACGAACGTTCAGTCCCTCGCCGTAGAGCTTCGGGCGGACCCCGTCGATCACGTTGGTGATCTGGCGCGGGATGAACTTCTCGACATGCTGGTAGGGGCCGTAGTTGTTGGAGCAGTTGCTGATCGTCGCCTGGACTCCGAAGGAACGGACCCACGCGCGGACCAGGAGATCTGACCCCGCCTTCGTGGACGAATAGGGGCTCGACGGATTGTAGGGCGTGCTTTCGGTGAAGCGCGCCGGATCGTCCAGCTCGAGGTCGCCGTACACCTCGTCGGTGCTGATGTGGTGGAACCGCTTCCCGTACCGCCGAGCCGCCTCGAGCAGCGTGTAGGTGCCGATGATGTTGGTGTCGAGGAAGGGCCGCGGGTCGTGCAGCGAGTTGTCGTTGTGGGACTCGGCCGCGTAGTGCACGACCGCGTCCACCCGCTCCACGAGGGGATCGACGACGGCCGCGTCGGCGATGTCCCCGACCACCAGTTCGAAGCGGTCCTCCGGGAGTCCCTCGAGGGAGGCTCGGTTGCCGGCGTAGGTCATCTTGTCCAGGACCGTGACGGAGGCGTCGGTGTGCTCCATCAGGTAGTGGACGAAATTAGATCCGATAAAGCCGGCTCCGCCGGTGACCAGGAGATTCTTCACGTCCCGCACTTTACCGGTAACGATCGGGATCGCGGGGTTACGCCCTGCACGCCGTGCGTCGCCGGCCGCCGTGCAGGGCGGATCCCGCGCGGATCAGGGCTGGTGGCGGCCGCGGCGGCGCACCGCGAGGACCGCGACCACGGCGAGCGCCACCGCGAGGATCCCCCCACCGATCCAGGCGACCGGTGCCAGCGATGATGTCCGCTCCTCCTCGACCGCTGCTGCAGTGCTGCTCTCCGCCGTCGGCGTGCTCGACCTGCTGGGCTGCGGGGTCGGCGGAGCCGAGGCTGTGACGGGCGCCTCGGCCTGCGTGGTCTCCGGAGCAGGAGGAACCTCAGGAGCAGCGGCCTCGGTGGTCGGGGGCACCTCCGTGGGTGTCCCGGTCGGTTCCGCCGTCGCCTCCCCGGAGGGCGTCGGTGCGGCGACGCTCGGCGGCGGTACCGGGGTCTCACCCTCGATCTCCACCGCTTCCCCCGATTCCTCGTCGTACTGGAGGTTCGTGTAGATGAGGGTCTCGGCGAACAGGAGCAGACCCGTATCCGGTTCGATCAGGTACCCCGTGGGCGGGTGGACCAGGAACCCGGTGCGGGCATTGATCGCGAAGCCGGTGACGGGATCGGTTCCCGAGGTGGCGGTCGGATCGTCGATGGGTGGAGCCGGTTCGCCGAAGGTCGTGGCCGGATCGGGCTGGACCTGCTGAGCCACGTCGGGCTGCTGATCGACGGCGGGTACGCGGACGGTGGACTCCGTGGCCACAGCGGCGACCGGAGCACCCAGCAGACCGGCCGCGAGGATGCCACCGACGGTCGCGGAGAGGATCCGCCGAACCTTCGGGGACGGGGTGTGCTCGGTGGTCAGGGGGCGGCAGTGCGACGCTGTCATCATTCCTCGGCTCGTGGTCTCGTCCCATGACGCTGACGGGCGGCGGCATCGGAGGGATTCGGTGTCACCTGCAGCAGGAGACTCGGCTGCAGGTCCCGGTCAGCTTACGGGCGGGACGGACATGGGCTCCGCTTCACGCCGCCTCCGTCGCCCGTGTCGGGCCGGCTGCAGCGACACCTACTAGGCTGAACCCATGCCTGTCCTCCCCCGCGCCGTGCTGGTCCTGGCGCCCACCGCGATCCTGCTGCTGGGTGTGTCCGGATGCGCTTCGGTGGTGGACGTGGATCCCGCCGGTGATGCAGCGAATGCACGGTGCGCCGACGTCATGATCGCCCTCCCGCCCGAGGTGGCCGAGAACGAGCGACGGGACACCAACAGCCAGGCGACCTCCGCCTGGGGTGATCCCTCCAGCGTGGTTCTCCGCTGCGGTGTCGACGTCCCCGGCCCCACCACGGA
The DNA here is from genome assembly GCA_030146405.1 of Arthrobacter sp. Taxonomy (GTDB): domain Bacteria; phylum Actinomycetota; class Actinomycetes; order Actinomycetales; family Micrococcaceae; genus Arthrobacter_D. The sequence goes on along the minus strand of JASLBS010000174.1, from coordinate 1,087 downwards.
CCCGTGTGTCACCGTGAACGACGTCGACTGGGTGCTGCGCGAGGGCGATCCCGCCTGGACCGCCACGACCTACGGGCGCGATCCCGCCGTCGAAGTCCTCTTCGACCCCGATGAGGTCGCCTCGAGCACCGTCCTGGTGGAACTCGGCCCTGCCGTGTCCACTGCGCCGCAGGACCGCATGTGCGTGGGCGTCTCCGAAGCCATACCACCACCGACCGACGATTGATCCCAGCAGGACAACCATTCCAGGAGGCACAGTGAAAGCCGAGCAAATCTCCGACGTCTGCACCTTCCACGGGGAGGGACCCTACTGGGACCCCCGCCGTGGTCGGCTCCTCTTCGTCGACATGCAGGAGGGCGACGTCCTCGTCCGGAGTGCCGATGGCTCCCTGCAACGCCACGACGTCCACCCGCGCCTCGCAGCAGCGGTGCGGGGGCGGACGTCCGGCGGCTATGTGATCGGCGTGGAGAACGGCTTCCTCCTCGCCGATGACACGTTCTCGGTCCTGGAACAGGGCCCCGAGGCCTTCAGCGACCCGAGCGTCCGCATGAACGACGGCACCTGCGATACGGCCGGCCGGTTCCTCTGCGGCTCGATGGGCTGGGAGGGTGGCTTCGGCGCCGGGACCCTGTTCTCGCTGGACACGGACCACTCGGTCTCGACCGTGCTGACCGGGGTGACCATCTCGAACGGCCTCCACTTCTCGGCCTCCGGGGACACCGCGTTCTACAGCGACACACCCACGGGCCGGATCGACGCACTGAGCTACGACGTCGGCACCGGCCGCTTCACGGACCGCCGCACGTTCGCCGTCGTCGAGCCTGCGCTCGGGACGCCGGACGGCATGGCGATCGACGCCGAAGGCGGCATCTGGACGGCGCTGTACGGCGGCGGCGGAGTCGCTCGCTATGACGCGAACGGGAGATTGTCCGAGCACGTCGCCCTTCCGGTCACGAACGTGACCGCCTGCGCTTTCGGCGGGGAGAACCTCGACATGCTGTTCATCACGACCACCCAGGAGAACATCGAGAAGGGCTCCGAACCGCAGGCCGGCGCCCTCTTCGCCGTCGAGCCGGGCATCGCGGG
>JASLBS010000170.1 GCA_030146405.1 Arthrobacter sp. | reverse complement strand
GGAATGCAGGTTCAACTCGACCTCGCCCTCGGTGTTCATAGGGAGGGAGCGTTGCTCCACCTCCACCACCCACTCGATACCCGAATCCAGCGAAGCTTCCAGGAGCCGCGCCGTGACAGGTCGCAGCTTCTGCGCGACGACGATAGGAAGATCAGGATCAGCCATGAAGCCGACCGTGACACGTCGCCGACCAGAGGTTCCATTCATCCTCCAAGAGTAGAAGGACCCAGCCACAGGAAAAGCCGCCCCCTCACCCATGGTAAGAGCGGTACTCGACACCGGGTCTGTCTCAGTAACGGTTTTTCTGGCGTTTTCATTGAGTAGGTGCCCCAGGCACGGCCCTACAGCTCTCCGGGTTGGTTGCTGCGGGTTGGTTGTTCCGGGGAGGAGGGCTGGCAGGATGGTGCCGTGACGATAGGCGCTGCAGGTGAAAGTACCGGGTTGATGATGCTGCGGGTGCGGGTGTCGGTCGAGGGCAGCGAACCGTCCATCTGGCGGCTTCTGGACATCGATTCCTCTGTCACCCTGGACAAGGTCCACGAGGTCCTGCAGGCAGCTGTCGGGTGGCGGGACATACACCTGCATTCCTTCACGGACACCGACCCGTTCGAGCGACTACAACCGGTTGACGGGGAAATGCCCGAACCCAGGCGGTGGGTCCCCCATGAGCTTCTCGAAGACAGTGATGATGACCTCCCCGAAACCCACTGGTCCCTGGGTGAGATCCTCACCCCCGGGTCCGGGCCCGTGTTCTACGAATACGACTTCGGTGACAGCTGGGGCCACCGCCTCGACCTGATCACAAGCTTCCCGGCACACGCCGATAGTCCAGGGGCACGTCTTGTGGACGGGGCGCGGCGTGCACCCCTGGAGGACTCCGGCGGGATCGGCGGATACCACGACCTCCTCGACGCCCTCGCTGACCCCGCACACGACGAGCACGAGGACGCGGCAGCATGGGTCGCCTGGACCACAGGGCCCTGGCAGGAATTCGAGCCCGAACAACTCGACATCGACGCCGTGAACAACGAACTGGCACTTATATTCGACACTCCCCCTGCCCTAGAACCAGGTAGCACGGCCGGATCACTAACCGGATCGCTAACCCAGAAACTCACCGGCCGGCTACCACCGGGTCTACGCCGGGAATTCCGTTCCTACCTGAACACCGCCCGCCTCGATGAACCCGACCTAGTGGAGACCGATGTCGCCGCAACAATGACCGCCCCCTACCTGTGGCTGATCCGTCGTATCGGCGTTGACGGAATCACTCTCACCAATGCCGGCTGGCTCCCGCCCGCTGTGGTCCACCAGGCGATGACCGAACTCGGCTGGACCGGGCAGTGGATCGGCAAAGCCAACCGTGAGGACCAGACCCTGCCCATCCTCCAACTGCGCGAAAGCGCCCAGCGCCTGGGCCTGATCCGGAAGATCAAAGGACGGCTCGTCCTCACCACAGCGACCAGGCAACTACTCGATGCCCCTGTCGGCGTGTGGCTTCACCTCGCCCGCGCCCTCACCCGCCAGCACCGGCACCGGCACCAAGCGGAACAGGACGCCGTCCTGCTCCTGCTCCTCGGGATCGCCGCCGGCACCGGGAACGACTGGGACGATTACCTCCACGTGGTGTCCTTCGGGCTCGGCGCGCTCGGCTGGAGAACCCATTCCGGCACCGAACTCGAACCCACCGCCGTCCACGAACTCCTCCGCGAACCCCGAACCGTCCTCCTTAACCTCGGCATCCTGAACAACCGCATACACACCACACACGCTGGCGCCCCAGCAGGAAAAGCTTTCGCCCGCGCAGCCCTGCGCCCCTGACCAACAACCACCACGAACCCCCTTGACGCGCTCAACCACTCTGCAAGGCCCTCAGCGGGTTGTGCGGATGGACCGCGTTTCTGGAGGAAAGGTGCGTGTCTTTCTCGGTGGACTCTCGATCATCCTAGGGTGTCGTACATTGCCCAGACGCCGGCCTGGGTTCTACTGGAACGCGTCGACGTTGACGGGGACGATCCCGGGGAACGTCTCAACGTCCGGGCGTTCAATCAGCTCGAAGTCCTCCCCCAGGTACAGCAGGTAGAACACGACACCCAGCCGCCCGGGCCCGCTCACAAGCCCACCGTAGTAACTATGATCAGCCCACTGATCCCCCAGGACCGCGTACGCCCAGGCCTCCGTCTCCTCGACCGAGAGGACCACCCGGGTATCGAGCACCCGGTGGTGCCCGGCCATGGACAAGGTCAGCTTGTACCCAAGGAGCCCGGGAGTCTCCACCGCATAGGACAGGGTCGCCAGATCCGCTTCCACCGTGATGTTCGCGTGCCGGTCGGACACCGAGCGGACCGGTCCGATCCCCAACGGAATGTCCCCGGACTCCCGGACGTCCCTATACGTACGATCCTCCCAGTACAGGTTCGCCTCGTCCAGGAACGAACGCCGGAAACCGGCGATCGCATCCCCGTGGCGTTTTTCGATCACGGTACGCACCTAAACCCTCGACATGCTTCCGACTTCACGGGCCCACCCCCACAACCAGCCACAAACAGTGAGCTGGTTCAACAGCCCGCCGGGCCCGACCATGCTCACGCCTTACTCCTTGGCCTGGGCCAGCAGCCGTTCGGCAAGGTCCTTCTGATCGATGATCTCTCCCGCCACAGGATCGATCATCGCCTCTGTAACGTCGGTCGTGAAGTCCTCCACGGCCACCTCCTCTCGGATCAGGCCGAACCTCACACACCGTTTTTCTCACAGTCCCGCAGGCCGCTGATGGCCTCAAACCCTATGCAAGCCGATGGCCGAGCGTACACAGTCACACTCATTACGGATATGTACGCAGGAGGATCGGCATCCGTACCTAGGTGGAATGAGTGGTGTTGCAACGACCGCTTGAGACCACCGTTTTAGATCCTCACCGTGCGTGCAAAAGGATCCCCCTGCGACACATGGAATCGAGTGGTGTTGCAATAACCGGCTGAACTCATCGACCTTTCAGCGTGAACTTGGGTGGGGTCGTCCTTTGGTGGGTGCGATGATGTGGAGCGATGTCTGACACGAATACAGCCCCACCCTCTTCACAAGCTGATGAACGATCCACCCAGTTGACCGGTAATGACCCGTCCGCGCCTCGTAGTCGATCCGTGGCCCGATCGAGCGCGATCATGGCCGCCGGGACCCTGGTATCCCGCCTGCTCGGTCTGATCCGGGTCGCTCTACTGGCCACCGCGATTGGCGCCTCCGGGCAGGTATCGGACCTGTTTACCTCGGCGAACAGCCTGCCGAACTTCCTCTACCTGATGCTCGCAGGCGGGATCTTCAACGCCGTCCTGGTACCCCAGGTCATCCGGGCCAGCCGGTTACCGGACCGCGGAGCGGACTACGTGAGCAGGCTTCTGACCCTAGCCACCGTCGTCCTGCTCACCCTCACCGTGCTCGTAACTCTCGCTGCACCGATCATCGTCAACGTGACCTTGAACTTCACCGGAGCCAACCTCGCACTCACCACGGTCTTCGCGTTCTGGTGCCTGCCGCAGATTTTCTTCTACGGCATGTACGCGGTAATGGGTCAGATCCTCAACGCCAACGGGTCCTTCGGCCCGTACATGTGGGCGCCGGTGGTCAACAACATCGTCTCCATCGGTTTCCTCGTAGCGTTCATTGCCCTCCAAGGAACCGAACAGGCAGAACGACACAGCCCGGACACATGGACATCCCAGCAGACCATGTTGTTAGCAGGCGGTACCACC
>JASLBS010000129.1 GCA_030146405.1 Arthrobacter sp. | reverse complement strand
GATTCATTCTGCGCAAGATCGGGTACGGGGTGGGCGGCTCCAAGCTGAAGAGCCACGGCCACTAGATGACTGTCCTCGACGACATCATCGCCGGCGTCCGCGAGGATCTCGCCGAGCGCCGCAGAGCCGTACCTCTCGAGGGCGTCCGAGCTGCGGCCCACGCGGCCCCCGCGCCACTGGATGCCTTCGCGGCCCTCGGTGCAGGGAAGCCCGCCTCCTTAGCGGTCATCGCCGAGGTGAAACGGAGCAGCCCGTCCAAGGGCGCGCTGGCCGACATCGCGGACCCTGCAGAGCTTGCGGCCTCCTACGCCACCGGTGGTGCCGCGGTCATCTCGGTCCTCACCGAGCAGAGACGCTTCGGCGGTTCACTCGCGGACCTCGACGCCGTCCGCGGCGCCGTGGACGTCCCGGTCCTGCGCAAGGACTTCACGGTGGACGAGTACCAGATCTGGGAGGCGCGGGCGCACGGTGCCGACGTCGTGCTGCTCATCGTCGCCGCCCTCACCGACGCCGAGCTGACCTCGTTCCTCGGGTTGACCCATGAGTTGGGGATGAACGCCATCGTGGAGACGCACACGGCCGACGAGGTGGAGCGCGCGGTCGCGCTGGGGGCGCCCGTCATCGGGGTCAACGTCCGCAACCTGAAGACGCTCGAGATCGACCGCGGGGTCTTCGCAGGACTCGCGCACTCGATCCCGGCGGGCACGGTGGTCATCGCCGAGTCGGGTGTGCGCGACGCGGCGGACGTCGCGGACTACGCGGCGGCCGGCGCGCAGGCCGTCCTGGTGGGAGAGGCCCTGGTGCGCCACAGCGATCCCGCGGCCACCATCGCGGAGTTCAGGGCGGTAGGCCACGCGGCCTGGCGCACCTCGAAGACACCGGCGCACGGCTGAACCCCCACACCGGACACCGCCCGGCACCGGCCGGGCACCGCACCGTCGGGCTCCAAGCCGGAGCCGGTGCGTCACCACGGAACAGCACCACAGAACGCAGACAGACACCGGTCCTCGCCGATCGACCCAGACACCGAGCGGCATCATCGCCGGGCGAGACTACAGAAGAGGATTGCGGACACCATGACCGATACGCATCAGGAGAGCGGCGCTGCCGCGGGGGACACCGTCGACGCCGGGACGGCCGAGGCATTCCTCAGCCACGACCAGAGCCTGCGCCACGCCCCGGGACCCTACTTCGGGGCGTACGGCGGTCGATGGATGCCGGAATCGCTGATCGCCGCCCTCGACGAGTTGCAGGACACGTTCGACAAGGCCAAGGCCGATCCCGAGTTCACGGCGCAGGTCAGCGAGCTCAACAAGAACTACGCCGGCCGGCCTTCCCTGCTGACCGAGGCCAAGCGCTTCGCGGAGCACTGCGGTGGTGTCCGGGTGTTCCTCAAGCGGGAGGACCTCAACCACACCGGGTCGCACAAGATCAACAACGTGCTGGGACAGGCGCTGATCGCCAAGCGCATGGGCAAGACCCGCGTCATCGCCGAGACCGGTGCCGGGCAGCACGGGGTTGCCAGCGCAACCGCGGCCGCCCTCCTCGGTCTCGAGTGCGTGGTCTACATGGGTGCGGAGGACACGCGCCGCCAGGCCCTGAACGTCGCGCGGATGCAACTGCTCGGAGCCACGGTGGTTCCCGTCACCAACGGTTCGCAGACCCTCAAGGATGCGATCAACGACGCTCTGCGCGACTGGGTGGCGAACGTGGACACCACGCACTACCTCCTGGGCACCGCAGCGGGCGCCCACCCGTTCCCGTCCATGGTGCGGTACTTCCACGAGGTCATCGGCGAAGAGGCGCGGGAGCAGATCCTGGAGCAGACGGGCAAGCTGCCCGACGCGGTGCTCGCGTGCGTCGGCGGCGGATCGAACGCCATCGGCATGTTCCACGGGTTCCTCGACGACCGCGGGGTGGCGCTCTACGGCTTCGAGGCCGGAGGCGACGGCGTCGAGACCGGACGTCACGCGGCCACCATCACGCTGGGCCGCCCCGGTGTGCTGCACGGCGCCCGGTCCTACCTCATGCAGGACGAGGATGGGCAGACCATGGAGTCGCACTCCATCTCCGCAGGCCTCGACTACCCGGGCGTGGGGCCCGAGCACGCCTACCTCGCGGACATCGGAAGGGCGAACTACGAGCCCATCACCGACGCCGAAGCCATGGAGGCCTTCAAGGTCCTCAGCCAGACCGAGGGGATCATTCCCGCCATCGAGACGGCGCACGCCCTCGCCGGTGCCATGAAGGTGGGCCAACGGCTCGCCGCTGACCTCGGCCCGGGGGAGAAGGCGGCGGACAGGATCATCATGGTGAATCTCTCCGGCCGCGGCGACAAGGACGTGGCCACCGCCGCGGGCTACTTCGATCTACTGCCGGACGACAGTGCCGAGCAGGAGATCGCCCAGGAGGGTGAACAGCTGTGACCACGCATTCCACCGATCGTCCTGCCGCCGGGCAGCTTCCCGGGTCCAAGGCGGCTGCCGCGATCGAGAAGGCACGCAGTGAGGGCCGCACGGCCCTCATCGGTTACCTTCCCGCCGGCTTCCCCGACGTCCGGACCACCATCGACGCGGGTATCGCCATGGCCGAGAACGGAATGGATCTCATCGAGATCGGCATCCCGTACTCGGATCCGGTGATGGACGGGCACGTCATCCAGGAGGCCACCGTCGAGGCGCTGGCCCACGGATTCACCGTGCCGCAGATCTTCGACGTGGTCGAGGGCATCACGCGCAGCACCGACGCCGCGGTGCTGGTCATGACCTACTGGAATCCCGTCATGCGCATGGGTGTCCGCGCATTCGCCGAGCGCCTCGCCGCGGCCGGCGGAGCCGGACTCATCACACCGGACCTGATCCCCGACGAAGCGGGCGAGTGGCTCGAGGTCTCCGAGGAACTGGGCCTGGACCGCGTGTTCCTCGTGGCGCCGTCCACCTCGCAGCAGCGCATGCAGAACACGGTGGAAGCGAGCCGCGGCTTCGTCTACGCCGTGTCGGTGATGGGCGTGACCGGCGCGCGGACGTCCGTGGGTGCTGCTGCCCGCGCCGTCGTCGACGCAGCCCACGAAGCCGGGGCCCAGCGCGCCTGTGTGGGTCTCGGTGTGTCCACCTCCGCACAGGTCCGTGAGATCGGTGCGTACGCCGACGGCGTGATCGTGGGTACCGCCCTCGTGGCCGCTCTGCGCGACGGCGGCGTCGAGGCCGTCGCCGACCTCACGCGCGAACTGAGTACCGGTACCCCGAAGACGTCGGCATGAACCCCGTGCAGTTCGCCGCCTCGATCCCGAGCCCGCCGCCCGAGTGGGCCAGCTTCAGCCTGGGCCCGGTCACGCTCCACGCCTACGCGCTGTTCATCCTCCTCGGCATCATCCTGGCGCTGCTGCTCACGCAGAAACGATTCGTGGCCTTCGGCGGGCACGCCGAGACCGTCTGGGACATCGCCATCTGGGCGGTCCCCTTCGGCATCATCGGTGGCCGGCTCTACCACGTGTTCTCCTCCCCGGAGGCCTACTTCGGCCCACAGGGTGACCTGGCACGTATCCCGATGATCTGGCAGGGCGGCCTGGGTATCTGGGGTGCCGTGGCGCTGGGCGCCGTGGGCGCGTGGATCGGTGCGCGCCGCGCGGGCGTTCGCCTGTCCGCCTTCGCGGACGCCGCGGCCCCGGGCCTGCTGCTCGCCCAGGCGATCGGGCGTCTGGGCAACTGGTTCAACCAGGAACTCTTCGGCAGCCCCACCACGCTTCCGTGGGGCCTCGAGATCGACGCCACGAACGCCGACTTCCCGCCTGCCCAGGAACCGGGCACGCTGTTCCACCCCACCTTCCTCTACGAACTCCTCTGGAACCTCGTGGGCGTGGCGCTGCTCCTGTTCCTCGCCCGGAAGTTCCGGCTCCGTGGCGGGCGCATGTTCTGGCTCTACGCCGCCTACTACACGCTGGGACGGGTCTGGATCGAGACGCTGCGGATCGACGACGCCGAGATGGTCACGTTCTTCGGGATGACCCAGCGGCTCAATGTGTGGACCAGCATCGTCGTCTTCCTGGTGTCGCTGGGTATCCTCGTGCTGCTCGCCGTCCGGCGGAGGGGAGAGGAACCGACTTCCGTGTACCTCCCGGGAAGGGAACCACAGGAGATCGGCTCCGAGGGCGGAACCGGCACCGGGATCGCCGGCGGGACCGCAGTCGGAGCCGATGCAGGAACAGAAGCAGTCGCGGCTCCCGGATCAGCAGCCGACGACCTGCCCGATAACGCTTCAGCCACAGGTAGCCACGCGGCGGAAAAGGGTAAAAGACCCACGGAATGATCGTGGTAATCTTGCCGAAACAAACGGCTCCCGGGTAGCAGGACAAGGCCCGGTACGTCGTGCGGGCCTGAGTGTCCCGCCGATGACCGTCACCGCAGTCCCCGGGTCACCGCCCCTCAAGGACGCAATCCCACACAGTCGTGGACCCCTGGCGCGATGGCCGGATCACCTTCTGAGCCCGCAACGCCACCGCCCTGCCCGGCGCAGAACAGCGCTACCACCCGCCAACAGTGTCGGGTGGAGCGAGCCGGGCGATGTGTTCGAGATAGACAGACGGTCCCGCCTCCCGATGCGGTGACTGCGGGGCCGAGGCTGTCCCCTCCCAACGCTCCACCATGGGGGAAGGATCCTTTCTATGACTGCTGTGACACCAGGGAAGCCTGCCGTACCGGTTCAGGGCGCTGCGCACTCCGCCGTTGCCGCGGAGTCGCCCTTCAGCAGGTTCGCCGCACTGCCGGAAGCCGCAGGGCTGTACAACCCGGAGAACGAGAAGGACGCCTGCGGGCTCGCCGTCATCGCGACGCTGCGCGGTGAACCCGGCCACGACATCGTGGATGCCGCGCTGACCGCCCTGCGCAACCTCGAGCACCGCGGCGCCGTGGGCGCGGACGAGGGTACGGGTGACGGCGCCGGCCTCCTGACCCAGGTCCCGGACGAGTTCTTCCGCGCCGTCGTCGATTTCGCCCTTCCGCCCGCGGGCGGGTACATCGTGGGTACCGCTTTCCTGCCCGCCGAGGCGAAGGAGGAGGAGACGGCCCGCGCCGGCCTCGAGTCCCTGGCGGAGGCCGAGGGGCTCGACGTCCTCGGGTGGCGGGTGGTGCCGATCGTCGCCGACCTCGTGGGGGCGATGGCGCGCTCCTGCATGCCGCACTTCGTGCAGCTCTTCCTGGCGCCCGCGGACGGCAACCCCGCCGATCTGGATGCCAAGGCGTTCCGGGTACGCAAGCGGGCCCAGAACAAGTACGGCGTCTACTTCCCGTCCCTGTCCTCGAAGACCATCGTCTACAAGGGCATGCTGACCACCGCGCAGCTCGAGCCGTTCTACCCGGACCTGTCCGACGAGCGTTTCAAGACCCGGCTCGGGATCGTGCACTCCAGGTTCTCCACCAACACGTTCCCCTCGTGGCCGCTGGCCCAGCCCTTCCGGACCATCGCGCACAACGGCGAGATCAACACGGTCAAGGGCAACCGGAACTGGATGCGGGCGCGCCAGTCGCTGCTGTCGAATCCTCTGCTCGGTGACGCCCCCGAAGAGCTGTACCCGATCTGCACGCCCGGTGCGTCCGACTCCGCGTCCTTCGACGAGGTGGCCGAACTCCTGACCCTCTCCGGGCGGCCGATCACGCACTCGATCATGATGATGATCCCGGAGGCCTGGGAGAACCACGCCACCATGGACCCCGCACGCCGGGCGTTCTACCAGTACCACTCGATGCTCATGGAGCCCTGGGACGGGCCCGCTGCCGTCTCCTTCACGGACGGTCGCCTCGTGGGCGCCGTCCTCGACCGCAACGGGTTGCGTCCCGCGCGGTACTGGGTGACGGAGGACGGGCTCGTGGTCCTCGCGTCCGAGGTGGGTGTCCTCGACATCGATCCCGCCCGCGTGGTGCGCAAGGGCCGGGTCTCACCCGGCAAGATGTTCCTCGTCGATACCGAGGAGGGCCGCCTGATCGAGGACCAGGAGGTCAAGGCCGAGATGGCCGCCGCCAACCCCTGGGGCGAGTGGGTCAAGGGCAACCTCCTCCAGCTCGAGGACCTTCCGGAGCGCGAGCACGTGATCCACACCAAGGCGTCCATCAACCGGCGCCAGCGCACCTTCGGGTACACCCAGGAGGAGCTGCGGATCCTCCTCGGTCCGATGGCCAAGAACGGCGCGGAGCCACTGGGAGCCATGGGTTCGGACACCCCGATCGCGGTGCTCTCCAAGCGCCCGCGCCTCCTGTTCGACTACTTCGTGCAGTCCTTCGCCCAGGTGACCAACCCGCCGCTGGACTCGATCCGCGAGGAACTCGTCACCTCGATGGGCGTGACGATCGGCCCCGACGGCAACCTGCTGTCCACCGGTCGGGTGCGCTCCAAGCAGATCGCCCTGAAGTTCCCGGTGATCACCAATGACGAGCTGGCGAAGATCGCGAACGTGGAGACGGACGACGGCGATCGCCTGACCGTCCGCGTACGCGGTCTCTACCGGCACGACGGCGGCGAGCCCGCG
>JASLBS010000117.1 GCA_030146405.1 Arthrobacter sp. | reverse complement strand
GCCTTCGATCCGCGGCGAGCAGAATCCTTCCAGGAACGGGTTCTCCAGCCACGGCTCAAGCGCATCGAGGGCTCCCGCTACCTGCTCGGCTACAGCACGACCAACTCCGCGATGACCATCGCCTGCGGGGTGGAGCACCGTCTGGTCACCGAGAACGACTGGCAGGAGGACTCCTTCATCGAGGACGACCTCGCGAAGCACGTCTTCCGCGTGAAGGCGAAGCCGGGTCGTCCCATCCGGCTCGTCAAGCACATCTCGTACCACACCTCCAGTGGCGTCCCGGTGCGCGAACTCGCCGACCGCTGCGGCCGGACCCTCGATCGCGCCCGTGAGACGCCCCTGGACGAGCAGTACCGGAAGCAGCGCCGCTGGCTCACCGATTTCTGGGCCCGCTCCGACGTCGAGGTGGAGGGCCAGCCCGCCATCCAGCAGGCCGTGCGCTGGAACATCTTCCAGCTCGCCCAGGCCACGGCCCGGACCGACGGTGGCGGTATCGCGGCGAAGGGCGTCACCGGGTCGGGATACGGAGGGCACTACTTCTGGGACGCCGAGGTGTACGTCCTGCCGTTCCTCAGCTACACCGCTCCCGTGGTGGCACGCAACGCCCTCCGCTTCCGCCAGACCATGCTCGAGCCGGCACGCGCCCGTGCGGCCGAACTCAACCAGGCCGGAGCCCTGTTCCCGTGGCGCACGATCAACGGGCAGGAATCCTCGGCCTACTACGCGGCCAGCACCGCGCAGTACCATATCGACGCCGACATCTCGTACGCGCTGATGCAGTACGTCGCCGCGACGGGCGACGAGGACTTCCTGACCCGCGGGGCCATCGACATCCTCGTCGAGACCGCCCGGATGTGGGCCGATCTCGGTTTCTGGCGCAGTAACGGGGACGACAACTTCCATATCCATGGAGTCACGGGCCCCGACGAGTACACCACCGTGGTGAACGACAACCTCTACACGAATGTCATGGCACGCGCGAACCTCCGCTCGGCCGTCCGCGCGGTGGACCGGCTCCGGACCGCGGACCCGATTGCCCACGCCCGCATGGTCTCGCGCCTCGACCTCCGTGAGGAGGAACTGACCGACTGGATGCTCGCCGCCGACAAGATGCACATCCCCTTCGATGAGCGCGCGGGCATCCACCCGCAGGACGCGGCGTTCCTCGAGAAGGAACTCTGGGACCTCGAGAACACGCCCCCGGACAAGCGGCCCCTGCTCCTGCACTACCACCCGCTCGTGATCTACCGTTTCCAGGTGCTCAAGCAGGCCGACGTCGTCCTCGCGCTCCACCTGCAGGGCAACGAGTTCACCGACGAGCAGAAACGTGCCGACTTCGAGTACTACGAGGCACTCACCACGGGTGACTCGACGCTGTCCGCCGTGGTGCAGTCGATCATCGCGGCCGAAGTGGGGTACCACGACCTGGCGCAGCGGTACTTCCTGTCCTCGCTGTACGTGGACCTCGCCGATCTCCACCGCAACACGTCCGACGGCGTGCACGTCGCCTCGACCGGCGGGATCTGGAGCGCCCTCGTGTACGGGTTCGGTGGCATGCGTGACCACGGGGGGCGCATCACGTTCGAACCGCGCCTTCCCGAGGCGTGGACCCGCGTGAGCTTCCATGTGACCCTGCGCGGTACCCGCATGCGCGCCGACGTGACACAGGAGGCGATCACCCTGACGGTGGAGGACGGCGAATCGGTGACGGTCTCCGTCCACGGCGCACCGGTCCACTTGAGAGCCGGTACCCCGGTCACCGTTCCCCTCCCTGACCAGGGCCCGCGCCTGACCGGGGCCCCGAGCACCCGGGACATCGAGGGGACCCGGCGCGCCGACGGTTCGCTGGTCACCGCCTCGATCCCCCGGATCACCGTGAATCCCTAGGCCGTCGCGGAACCTCGGAGGACGGTCAGCGCTCCAGCTGGTCCTCGAGATGGAAGACCTCGTCCAGTCGCAGGAAGCCCTCGTCCGGGCGGCCCTCGAGTGAGACGAAGAAGGGTCCCATCTCCGCCTGCCAGCGCTCGTTGATCTCCGTGGCGGCCATTGCTGCCTGGGTGGCTGCGAAGTCCTCGCACTCCACATAGCCGATCAGCAGTCCGTCCGGCCGCAGGAACAGCGAGTAGTTGTTCCATCCCGTGTCCATCAGGGCGCGGGCCATGTCCGGCCAGATCGCGGCGTGACGCTCCCGGTACTCCGGGATGCGATCGGGCTTGACCTGCAGTTGGAAGCAGACGCGCTCCATAGGTGGTTCCTTCTCCGGGCCGGGCCGCCCCCCGAAGGAGGACGGCACCGAACGCCATGGTGTTGATGAAGCGCGATCCGTTGCTGGGACTGCCCCACTAATGCCGCAGGTGTCGGTCGAGTCGAGGTGGCTCTCTGAATGAATCGTTTCACAACGACAACCTCGAAGGAATAGTAGGCGTGAGCCAGATCACCGTCAACCGGTGGAACATGCTCTACCACCGGCACGGCGGTAGAGCTCCCGAAGTCAGCCGACGGCGCGGATGCGCGCCTGAGAACTCCCGCGCTCCACGAGTTCGGGATCGAAGATGACCTGCCGTCGGCGCGATTCGGGCCGCTCGATCTCCTCCATGAGCAGTTCGACGGCGGTACGTCCCATGAGTTCGGTGGGCTTGCGGACGCTCGTCAGCGGAACCACGGTGGAGGCGGCGAAGTCGATGTCGTCGTACCCGATCAGTGCGAGGTCCTCGGGGATGCGCAGGCCCCGGATGAGGATGACGGCCTGCATGACGCCGATCGCGAGGAGGTCGTTGGCGCAGAAGATGCCGTCGGGCAGATCACCCTTGCCCCGGGCTGCAATCACGCCACCGACCTCGCGACCCGCGAGGACGGTCATGGCATCGGCCTCGAGAACCTCGAGCACAGCGCCCTCCTGCTCCTCGACCGCCTGGCGGGCGCCGGCCAGCCGGTCCACGACCTGGCGGTAGTCCGCGCGGGTACCGACGAAGACGATCCGGCGTCGCCCGGCCTGCAGAAGATGCCGGACGGCCATGTACCCACCGGCCACGTCGTCCACGGAGACGGAACTGCAGCGTCGCTGGGCATCCACACGGTCCACGAGGACCACGGGCATCCCGCGCTTCCGCAGCGCGTCGATCCGCG
>JASLBS010000098.1 GCA_030146405.1 Arthrobacter sp. | reverse complement strand
CAGGATCACCGCCAGCGAGGCGAAGGTCGGGATCTCCGGAGCCCACCCGATGTGCTCGCCCCCGTTGATGAAGGGCAGCTCGTTCACGTGCATGGCGTGCAGCACGAGCTTCACGCCGATGAACGCCAGGATGACCGAGAGGGCGTGCTTGAGGTAGACCAGGCGGGTCATCAGCCCGCCGAGCAGGAAGTAGAGCTGACGCAGGCCCATCAGGGCGAAGATGTTCGCGGTGAACACGATGAACGCGCTCTCCGTGAGGCCGAAGATCGCGGGGATCGAGTCGACCGCGAAGAGGAGGTCGGTGAGCCCGATCGTGACGAACACCAGCAGCATCGGGGTGAAGACCCTCTTGCCGTCCACCACCGTGCGAAGTCTGTTGCCGTCGTAGGACTCGGACAGCGGCAGCACCGAACGCAGCTTCCTGATCAGTGTGTTGTCCCCCGCGTCCTCCTCGCCCTCACCGGAATCGACGGCCTGCTTGTACGCGGTGAAGAGGAGGAAAGCGCCGAAGACGTAGAAGATCCAGCTGAAGTTCTCGATCACGGCGGCACCGAGCAGGATGAAGATCCCCCGCAGGACCAGCGCGATGATGATCCCCACCATGAGGACCTCCTGCTGGTACTGCCGGGGTACCGCGAAGCGGGCCATGATGATGATGAAGACGAAGAGGTTGTCGATGCTCAGGCTGTACTCGGTGACCCACCCGGCAACGAACTGCCCGCCGTACTCCGGCCCGGAGACGATGAACATGAGCAGTGCGAAGAGCAGCGCGAGTCCCACGTAGAAACCGACCCAGAGCCCTGCCTCGCGCATGGAGGGTTCATGGGGGCGCCTGGTCACGAGGACCAGGTCGAACAGCAGGACGGCCCCGAGCACGATGAACGTGCCGGTCTCGAAGCCAAGGGGTAGTTCGGTCATGGGGGTGCCTTCCGGAGGATACGGTGCATCACCGTAAGTCTCTCCGCCCCGGTCCGAGACCGGTGGGCCGCTACGTCCGGCGCGGCACCCTTGCCCCACGTGTTGACGTCCGTAGCACTCGGGATACTCCCCTACGTTCAGAGCTCATGGTACCTGCGCCGTCGGCAGGTCAACACATCGATTCCATCGACGCACGAACGATGACCCCAGTGCGGTTCCCCGCTACGTCATCCGCTCGCGGTCATCGGCGCTCGCGGAACCGAGCCGACGTCAGGCGTGGCCTGCCGTCTGCATCTGCCGGAGCTCCTTCTTCAGGTCCCCGACCTCGTCCCTCAACCGGCCTGCCAGCTCGAACTGCAGCTCGGCCGCGGCCGCGTGCATCTGGTCGGTGAGCTGCTGGATGAGGTCCGTGAGGTCCTCGGCCGGGACCGATGCCAGACCGTCACGGGCCCCGGTCCCCTTCTTGGGCTTCCGGTTCTTCCCGGCCTCCTCGAGGAGCGCCCGGGTGTCGGCGTCCTCGCGGTTGATCGTGTCCGTGATGTCCGCGATCCGTTTGCGCAGGGGCGTGGGATCGATGCCGTGCTCGAGGTTGTGCGCCACCTGGATGGCGCGGCGCCGGGTGGTCTCGTCGATCGCGCGCTCCATCGAGTCCGTGATGCGGTCGGCGTACATGTGCACCTGACCGGACACGTTGCGGGCAGCACGGCCGATGGTCTGGATCAGGGACGTGGTGCTGCGGAGGAACCCCTCCTTGTCCGCGTCGAGGATGCTGACGAGCGATACCTCGGGAAGGTCGAGGCCCTCGCGGAGCAGGTTGATGCCCACCAGGACGTCGAACGTTCCCATGCGCAGCTCCCGCAGAAGCTCCACGCGCCGCAGCGTGTCCACGTCGGAGTGGAGGTACTCCACCTTCACCCCGTGCTCCAGGAAGTAACCGGTCAGGTCCTCCGCCATCCGCTTCGTCAGGGTGGTCACGAGCACCCGCTCGTTGACCTCCACGCGCTTCCGGATCTCCCCCAGGAGGTCGTCGATCTGTCCCTTGGAGGGCTTCACGACGATCTCCGGATCCACCAGACCGGTGGGGCGGATGATCTGCTGCACATAGCCGTCGGCCTTGCCCAGCTCGTACTTGCCCGGGGTGGCGGACAGGTACACGGTCTGGCCGATGCGGTCCAGGAACTCGTCCCACTTCAGCGGGCGGTTGTCCATGGCGGACGGCAGCCGGAAGCCGTGGTCCACGAGGGTCCGCTTCCGTGACATGTCACCCTCGTACATGGCGCCGATCTGCGGGATGGTGACGTGGGATTCGTCGACCACCAGCAGGAAGTCGTCGGGGAAGTAGTCGAGGAGGCAGTGCGGGGCCGTTGCCGGTCCACGGCCGTCGATGTGACGCGAGTAGTTCTCGATGCCGTTGCAGAAGCCCATCTGCTGCATCATCTCGAGGTCGTAGGTCACGCGCATCCGCAGGCGCTGCGCCTCGACCAGCTTGTTCTGCGATTCCAGCTCCGCGAGCCGTTTCTGCAGCTCGTCCTCGATGTCCTTGATGGCGCGCGTCATGCGATCCTCGCCCGCCACGTAGTGGGAGGCGGGGAAGACGTACATCTCCTCCTCCTCCCGGATCACGTTGCCGGTCAGCGGGTCGAGCGTGTAGATGTTCTCCACCTCGTCGCCGAAGAACTCGATCCGGATGGCGTGCTCCTCGTACATGGGGATGATCTCCACGGTGTCGCCGCGGACCCGGAAGGTGCCGCGGTGGAAGTCCATGTCGTTGCGGGTGTACTGCATGCCGACGAACTGGCGCAGCAGTTGATCCCGGTTCATCTGGTCGCCGCGGCTCAGCGTGACCATCTTGTTGATGTACTCCTCCGGCGTGCCGAGGCCGTAGATGCAGGACACCGTTGCGACGACGATGACGTCACGTCGGGTCAGCAGTGCGTTCGTGGCCGAGTGCCTGAGCCGCTCCACCTCCTCGTTGATCGAGGAGTCCTTCTCGATGAAGGTGTCCGTCTGCGGGACGTAGGCCTCGGGCTGGTAGTAGTCGTAGTAGGAGACGAAGTACTCGACCGCATTGTTGGGCAGCAGCTCGCGGAATTCGTTGGCGAGCTGCGCCGCGAGCGTCTTGTTCTGCACCATCACGAGTGTGGGCCGCTGCACCTGCTCGATCAGCCAGGCGGTGGTCGCGCTCTTACCGGTACCGGTGGCACCGAGGAGCACCACGTCCTTCTCGCCGGCGTTGATCCGTTCGGCCAGTTCCTTGATGGCCGTGGGCTGGTCACCGGCGGGCTGGTACTCGCTGATGACCTCGAACGGTGCCACGACACGCTTGATATCCTGCGCAAGACTCATGCCTTAAAGGTAGACCCAGCCTGTGACACTTCGCCCTGGATCTGCTGGCGGCTGAAAGCGGTCAGCGTCGACCGATACCGCTCAGGCGGACGCGGCTGTACCTCCGACGGTCACCGTGACGTCGATCGCCGGATCGGCCGCCCGATGCAGGGCCGGGGCACCCGTCGGGTGTCCGCCCTCCGACCCGACGGGCGGGAAGCCGGCCGCGGAGACGGCGTCGGACGCAGCCTCCACGTCCTTCGCCGTGACGGTCACGCGCAGCGCCGCGTGGGTGACGTCGTCGCTCTCGGATGCAGTGTCGGCCGGTCTGTCGACAGCTCCCTCGGTGTGATCGCCGGGTCGTTCCTCCGGCACCCGGAGCGGTGTGGGATCGCGCTCGACGGAGGCGGACTCCGGAAGCGCTGCCCTCAGCTTCGCCCGGACGCGGCGCTCGAGATTCCCCGTTCCGTTCGTCCCCGCTGCCGCCGCCGGATGACCCGCCACAGCGGGCCTGCCCGCCGTCAGGTTGTCGCGGAACGGCACGATCCTCCCGTGCCACAGTGCCTCCGTCGCCGTGAGCAGTTCCTCGAGCGAGCGGTCGTTCACGAGGACCGCGTCGGCCTCGCGCAATCGCTCGGCACGCGTTGCCTGTGCGGCGATGCGCTGCGCGGCGTCGTGGCGATCCATGCCTCGCTGACCGACCATCCGCTCGATCCGGAGGTCGTCCGGAGCGTCGACCACGACGACGAGGTGGAAGCGTGCCGCCTGCCCCGTCTCGACGAGGAGCGGGATGTCCTCGACCACCACGGAGTCCGCAGGTGCCCGTTCGATCAGGCGGGCGGCATCGGCACGCACGCGCGGGTGCACGATGGCGTTGAGCCGCTCGCGCGCGGAGCGGTCCGAGAAGACGAGGCGTCCCAGAGCCGGACGGTCGAGACCACCGTCCGGCGCCAGGATGCCCGGGCCGAAGGCGTCGATCACGTCGGCGAGACCCTCGGAGCCCTCACCGACGACAGCACGTGCCAGGGCGTCGGCGTCCACGATCACCGCACCGTACGTCCTCAACCTGCTTGTCACCACCGACTTGCCGGCGGCGATGCCCCCCGTGAGTCCTATCCGCAGCATGGGTCCACACTAGCCCGCACCCTCCGCGGACCTGTCAAGACGGAAGCAGCTCGTGGCCCCGCCGGGAGAATTGTCGGACCCCCTGAATACGCTCAGTGCACTTACCTTTTCCGAGGAGGATCGTGACCGTCACCCTGCAGGACCTTCAGAACACCGCCGCTTCCACCTTCGGCTGGAGGGATCTCCACCCGGGTCAGGAACAGGCCATGCAGGCCGTACTCCAGGGCCACAGCACCCTGTGCGTCATGCCGACCGGCTCCGGCAAGTCGGCCATCTACCAGGTTCCCGCGATGTCACTGCCCGGCGTCGCCGTCGTCGTCTCGCCCCTGATCGCACTCCAGCACGACCAGGCCGAAACGATCAACGCGAACACCGGTCGCACCCGCGCGCACGTCATCAACTCGGGGATGAACAAGTCCGACCTGGACGCCGCCTGGGCGGCAGCCACCGACCCCGACGAGGAGACGCGGGCGAAGTTCCTGTTCCTCGCTCCGGAGCAGGTGGCGCGGGAGGACGTCGCCGCGCGGCTCCGGTCCCTGGATGTCTCCCTCGTGGTCGTCGACGAAGCACACTGCGTGTCCTCCTGGGGGCACGACTTCCGCCCCGATTACCTGCAGCTGGGTCAGCTCGTCCGTCAGCTCCACGTTCCGGTCGTCGGTCTCACGGCCACGGCCTCGCACCCGGTCCAGAAGGAGATCGTCGAGAGGCTGCATCTGAAGGACCCGGTGGTGATCGTGGAGGGCTTCGACCGTCCGAATCTGGCGCTCGAGGTGGTCCTGCACGTGGAGGACGCGGACAAGCAACGGGCCGTCCGCGAGCAGATCCTCCAGCTGGACGGGCCGGGGCTCGTCTACGTCGCCACGAAGAAGGCCGCGGAAGCCCTCGCCGTCGATCTCGGCGGACACGGACGCAGTGTCGATGCGTATCACTCCGGTCGGCGGAAGAAGGAGCGCTCGGCGGTCCACCAGGGCTTCCTCGACGGGTCGATCGATGTGGTGGTCGCCACGACAGCGTTCGGCATGGGCATCGACAAGCCGGACGTGCGTTTCGTGGTCCACGCGGACATCTCCGATTCGCTGGACAGCTACTACCAGGAGGTGGGCCGTGGTGGACGGGACGGGCTTCCGGCCGCGGCCATCCTCCACTACCGCCCCGAGGACCTCTCGCTCCGGCGCTTCTTCGCAGCCAAGACCGCCAACCGGAAGCAGCTACGGCAACTGTTCCTGCTGCTCAGTGCGCAGGAGCGACCCGTCAAGGCGAAGAAGCTGAAGGAGCTCTCCGGCCTGTCCCCGCGGAAGCTGACGGGACTCCTGAATCTGCTCGAGGCCTCGGGGAGCGTCAACGACGGGGTGAAGGGTTACAGGGCCAGGAGGATGGGCGCGGACGAGGCGGTGGACCGGGCTGTCGAGCAGGCGGACAATCGCGAGCGGATCGACCGGTCCCGGATCGAGATGGCTCGGCGCTACGCCGAGACGAAGGGATGCCGTCGCCAGTTCCTGCTCTCCTACTTCGGCGAGGAACTCCTCGAACCCTGCGGCAACTGCGACAACTGCGCACGGCACCGGAACATGCCCTCGCACCACGAGGAGCGTCGCCGAGTGCCCGGTACGGAGGGCGACGTGCCCTTCGGCGTCGACAGTGCCGTGGAGCACCCCGAATGGGGTCATGGAACGGTGATGGGATACGAGGGGGAGATCATCACGGTGCTCTTCGACACGGTGGGCTACAAGACGCTCTCAGTCGGGCTCGTGGAGAAGAAGGGTCTCCTCACCGCCGTGCCGCCCGCGGCCTGAGGACCGTGGGCGGCACGCCGTCGCTACCGGGGCTGCGCGGGATTCGTCGGGTCTCCGTGTGACGGCGGGTTGATGGGTGGGCCCGAGGTGGCCGGACCGACCGGAGAGCCACCCGCGGTGCCCCCGACCTCCGGCAGCGAGGTTCCCGCTCCGTCGGAGAGTTCCGCCCCGCCCTGGACCGCCTCCAGCCGCTGCTGGAGGACGAGCTTCACCGGGAGTCGGTCCCCGTGGGCCTCCTCGTAGTCCAGTAGCGCCCGCAGGCCGCCCTCGTCGAGGCCGGTGATGCGGGTGGGGAGTGTTCCGAGCGGGATGTGGTCGTAGTCGGGCAGTGGCAACGCGTCACGGTCTGGGGATCCGGTCATGTCAGCTCCTGGGCTCCTCGGGGTGCTGGGTAACCCAACCCTAGACATCGCTTCCACCCACCAGCAAGCAACTCGTGTGCTGATCCGGGCAGTGGTGGCAGTGTGGGGCCGCGACGCCTACACCTCCGCCGGGGGCGGGTACAGGACCGGTACCAGCCCCGATCCCCTGTGTATCCTGATACTTCGTACCCGATCAAGACGACTGCGCTGCCGAGGCTGGAACCGTGACTTCACCGATGGAAGAACTGACTTTCGTCTTCGCAAGGCTCAAGGGCCTCCTCCTCACGGAACCAGCGGCGGGGCGTGCCGTCGAGGACCTCGCGGAAGCCGTGAAGAAGTCCGTTCCCGGATCGCTCGGAGCCGGGGTCTCACTCATCGACGAGCAGGGCCGGAGGCGCAGTACCGGCCACACCGACGACGTGGTCGCAACCGCGGACGAACTGCAGTACGAGCTCGGTCAGGGCCCCTGCCTCACCGCCTGGGCAGCGGAGTCCACCGTGCAGATCGATGATGTCCACGCCGACGACCGGTGGCCCCTGTGGCGGGAGGCCGTGGCGCACCTTCCGCTGCGTTCGACCCTCAGCGCCGCCCTGGTGCACAACGGGAAGAGCATCGGAGCACTGAAGGTGTACTCCTCACTCCCCTCCGCCTTCTCGGCCCAGGACCGGGAACAGCTCATCCTCCTCGCGTCGCCTGCTGCCACCCTGCTCGGGAGTGCCCGCCCGGACACCGCACCGGCAGCGGTGAGCAAGGCACTGCAGGATGCGCTCGGCACCCGCGACCTGATCCACACGGCTCGCGGCATCCTGATGGAACGGCACGGTCTGGACGGCGAAACGGCCATGCGCCGCATGATCGGTGAGGCCTCGACCACGAGGACGGACCTGCGGGCCGTCGCCCTCGCCGTCATCAACGGCACCGCCGGTAGCTCCCGCTAAGGCGCGACCCGTGGAGAACCATCCTGATCACGAGTACCAGCGGATCCATCTCCTCCGGGCGGTCCGCCATGCCCAGATCGAGGCCAGCGAACTGTGGCTGCACTACTTCGGCCTCGGCGGCGACGCCGGCGAGTACGAGGTCGAGGCGTATCTCCACGGCTCCTTCACACTTCCTCCCCTGCAGCGGGACCTCCTCGCCCACGCGGCCAACGAACTGATCGATCGCCTGCCTCCTCCGCTGCGAGCTCCCTACAGCACCGATCCTGCCGACAGCGGCAGCCGGCGGGATGCCCCTCCACCGGAACAGGACGCCGAGGCACCACCCCCCGGCGCAGCGCTCGATTGGCTTCTCGAGACCGATCCGGGGGCAGGGCGCACCGATGCCGATACCGACGACGCGGGTCCGGGGCAGAGCGCTCCCTGATCGCCCTCCGCGACGCTCCCGCCGGCACCGCCTAGGATGAATTGGTGAAGCCGTTCGATCCAGACCTCCTGCGCCGACGTCCCGACGTCGAGGCCCCCGAACTGGTCGCCGTGGATGCGGCTGACCGTCTGCTCCTCGACACGGCCGCCGACCGCCTGCGGGACTCGGACTGCATCGCCACGATCAACGACGGCTACGGGGCGCTCACGCTCGGAGCGGCGCAGGCCTCGGGCCGAGTGGTGCGGGTCTTCCAGGACAGCCTGGTCGGCGAGCGGGCCCTTGTGCTGAACGCGGCCGACCAGGGCCTCGAGGATACTTTCCGGTTCCATGTACTCGACGCCGGTCTCCTCGACGACGTCTCCACCGTCCTCCTGCGTCTGCCTCGCTCTCTCGACGAGCTGGACGAGATCGCCTGGACCATCGCGGCCTACGCGAGACCGGATGTCCAGGTCCTGGCGACAGGGCGGGTCAAGCACATGTCCCGCTCCATGAACGAGGTGCTCGGCCGCTACTTCGGAGAGGTCACGGCCGGCCTCGGCCGGCAGAAGGCGCGCGTCCTCACGGCGTCGGCCCCACGTGCCGTCGGACCGTCCGCCTCCCCTCGCCGGACCGTGCATGACGTCGGTCTCGATCAGCCCCTCGAACTGCACGCTTTCGGCGCGACCTTCGGTGGTGCCTCCCTCGATCCGGGGACACGGCTGCTGCTTCCCCACCTGCTTCCACCTCCCGGATCGCCGGGCGACGCGTCAGCACCGGACATCGTGGACCTCGGGTGCGGCAACGGGGCCATTTCCACCTACCTCGCACTGGCCCATCCGGGCCTCGAGGTTCTCGCCACCGACGAGTCGAGGTCCGCGGCGAACTCCACGGCCGCCACGGCTGCCGCCAACGGGGTCGCCCACAGGATCAGGATCAGCAGGGATGACGCCCTGTCGGCCCTCCCCGACGCCTCCGTGCGGGCGATCGTCCTCAATCCACCGTTCCATATCGGCAGTACTGTCCATGCGGGGATCGCGCATCGACTGTTCGACGCGTGTGCCCGGGTGCTGGCACCCGGTGGGGACCTGTGGACGGTCTGGAACAGCCACCTGCAGTATCGGCCCGTCCTCGAACGGATCATCGGTCCCACGCGCCAACTCGACCGGTCACCGCGCTTCACCGTCACGCGGTCGACACGGCGTCAGTGTTCCCGGTGATCGCAGCGGTCCCAGGTCCGCTCCGGCCGCCATGACAGGAGAAGGCCCCCGTCCGGTGGACGGGGGCCTTCTCCTGTTCAGCTCTGACGCGGGAGCTTACGCCCCGGTCAGCTTCTCGCGGAGAGCGGCAAGTGCCTCGTCGGACGCCAGCGTTCCCGCTCCGGTGTCCGTGACGACGGGCTCGGAGGAGTAGCTGGTCGAGTTCGACTCGACAGGCTCGTTCGCGGCAGCGGCGTCGTCGGACGCGTGCTGCACGACCTGCTTCTTGTGCGACTCCCACCGCGACTGGGCCTCGGCGTACTGGGCCTCCCACGCGGCGCGCTGGGTCTCGTAGCCCTCGAGCCACTCGTTCGACTCGGGGTCGAAGCCCTCGGGGTACTTGTAGTTGCCCTCTTCGTCGTACTCGGCGGCCATGCCGTAGAGCGCGGGATCGAACTCGGTGCTGTCGGCGTCGACGCCCTCGTTGGCCTGCTTGAGGCTGAGCGAGATGCGGCGGCGCTCGAGGTCGATGTCGATGACCTTGACGAAGAGCTCGTCACCCACGGAGACGACCTGCTCGGCCAGTTCGACGTGGCGGACAGCCAGCTCCGAGATGTGCACGAGACCCTCGATGCCGTCCTCGACACGGACGAACGCACCGAAGGGCACGAGCTTCGTGACCTTGCCGGGAACGACCTGGCCGAGGGCGTGCGTGCGGGCGAAGGTCTGCCAGGGGTCTTCCTGGGTGGCCTTCAGCGACAGGGAGACACGCTCGCGGTCGAGATCGACCTCGAGGACCTCCACGGTGACTTCCTGGCCCACCTCGACGACCTCGGAGGGGTGGTCGATGTGCTTCCAGGAGAGCTCCGAGACGTGCACGAGGCCGTCGACGCCGCCGAGGTCCACGAACGCACCGAAGTTGACGATCGAGGAGACGACGCCCGGGCGGACCTGGCCCTTCTCGTGCTTGTTGAGGAACGTGGAACGGACCTCGGACTGGGTCTGCTCGAGCCACGCACGACGCGACAGCACGACGTTGTTGCGGTTCTTGTCGAGCTCGATGATCTTCGCTTCGATCTGCTGGCCGATGTAGGGGGCCAGGTCGC
>JASLBS010000007.1 GCA_030146405.1 Arthrobacter sp. | reverse complement strand
TAGGTGGTGGTGCCGATGTCCCCGATACCGCGGGAGGCCTCGCCCGCGGTGCGCAGAGCCGCAGCGATGACGCCGATCGCGTTGACCCCGGAGGTCTTGCCCTGGTCGTTGGCGGTGCTGATGGAGGTGTAGCGCTTGATGTGTTCCACGGAGCGCATGCCGGCGCCGGTGGAACGCAGGACATCGGCCACGGACTGGTCGCGCTGGAAGTCCACGAAGTGGTGGTGCCATCCATCCGGCGTGCCGGTCTGGCCCGGGACCAGCCACAGCTGGCGGGTCGGTGCGGAGGACTTCGGCTCGCCGAGAACGGACGGCGGCGTGGCGGACTCGAAGCCGGCGGCGGTGGCGGCAGCTACGCCGGCGGAAATGCCTTCGGCCAGCACGTCCGCGAGTTCGAAGCTACCGCGGCCGGAGCCGACGGTCTGCTGGTTCGGGACCCCTGTGCTCGGTACGAAAGCGGCCAGTTCATCGTCCCAGCGCAGCTTGCCCTGCCGCTGGGAGTGGAGGTGTACCAGCGGGCTCCAGCCGCCGGAGACTGCCAGCAGGTCGCAGGCGAGCTTCTCGACGCCGGAGGTGAGTTCGCCGTCGTCGTTGATGCCGCGGACGGTGACTGCATTCAGGCGGCCGGCGGCGTTCGCAGCGGTGTCGGCCACGGCGCTGCCGATCAGCACGCGGGTGCCGGCGTCGATGGCGGCGGCTGCCACTTCCGTGAGGCTCGGGCGGGCGTCGATGACGGCTGCCACCTCGACGCATGCGGCGCGCAGATCCGCGGCGAGGGCGTAGGCGCTGTCATTGGTGGTACTGATGACCACGCGGTGCCCGGCGGCGACCGCGTAGCGGTTCAGGTAGCTGCGGACCGCGGAGGCCAGCATGATGCCCGGGCGGTCGTTGTTCTCGAAGACCAGGGGGCGTTCGTGGGCGCCGGGGGCCAGCACCACCTGGGCAGTACGGATGTGCCAGATGCGCTGCCGGGAGACACCGGGGGGTGCGGGACTGGACAGGTGGTCGGTGCGGTTCTGGACGGCGATGACGTAGTTGGCGTCGTAGGCACCGAACGCGGTGGTGCGGTTCAGGACGGTGGACTCGGCAGCTGAGACGAGTTCCGCTTCGACGTCCGCCACCCACTCCAGGGCCGGCTTGCCCTCGATGGTCTCGGCCAGCCCAGGTGCGGTCGACCCGGACAGCAGGGATCCGCCGAGCTCGGGCTGGTCGTCGAGGAGCATGACGCGGGCACCGGTGCGAACGGCTTCCCGGGCGGCGGTCAGGCCGGCGGGACCGCCGCCGATGACCAGGACGTCGGCGTGGACGTACTTCTTGTCGTACTCGGCGCGGTCATCGTCCGGGTCCAGCCTGCCTCGTCCGTTCAACAGCTCTGCCTCCAGTCCGTCCACCAGGGTGACGGTCGTCGCCGGGAGCATGGACTCGGCCACGTGCCCGGGGAACCGGGGTTCGACACGGACCAGCGCATTGGATTCCTCCACGCCGGCGGACATGATGCCGCGGGCGCGGTCCTCGTACAGTGAGTTGCCGACGGCGATGCGGCCGTTCGCGAGCAGGGCCGAGGCGAGCGTGTCGCCGGGGTGGCCGGTGAATTCCTCGCCGTCCACGGTGAACCGCCAGGAGATGGTGCGGTCGATGCGTCCGCCGGCGTCGAGGCGCGCGTTCTGGGTCACGTGGTTGCTCCTTCCGGGGCGGTGGTGCTGGCGGGGGCTGTGCTTGTGCCGGAGATGTCCGGAGCCGCGCTCCCGGTGGTGGTGCTGTCCGGGGCCGTGCTGGCGGTGCCGGACTCAGGTGCCGGGGCGGCTGTGTCCGGCCGGGCTGCGCCACTATGGTAGACGGCCTGGA
The DNA here is from genome assembly GCA_030146405.1 of Arthrobacter sp. Classification (GTDB taxonomy): domain Bacteria; phylum Actinomycetota; class Actinomycetes; order Actinomycetales; family Micrococcaceae; genus Arthrobacter_D. The sequence continues at coordinate 17,088 of JASLBS010000007.1, read as the reverse complement.
TCTCGTAGGTGACCGTGTCGCGGAGCATGTTGAACCACTGGCGGCAGCCGGTGCTGTGGAGCCAGCGTTCGGCGAAGGCGCCCTTGGTGTTGTCCCGGTAGAACAGGAACTCGGCCCATTCGCGGTCGTTCAACTCTGCCGGGTTCTCGGGGTAGGCCACGTGGGCCTGACCACCGTAGTGGAACTCGGTCTCGTCACGGGAGCCGCAGTTGGGGCACGGGATGAGGAGCATGTCCGGGCTACCTCCTAGTGGGCCACAGCGGCTGCGCCGTGTTCGTCGATCAGGGCGCCGGTCTCGAACCGCTCCAGTGCGAACGGCCTGTTCAGTTCGTGCGGCGATCCCGTGGCGATGGTGTGAGCGAAAGTGAGGCCCGCGGCCGGGGTGCCCTTGAAGCCTCCGGTACCCCAGCCGCAATTCACGAACATGTTCTCCACCGGGGTGGTACCCACGATCGGGGAGGCGTCCAGGGTCGTGTCCACGATCCCGCCCCATGTTCGGAGCACGTGCGCCCGGGCGAAGATCGGGAAGAGCTCGACGGCGGCCGCCATCTGGTGCTCGATCACATGGAACGAACCTCGTTGGCCGTAGCCGTTGTAGGAGTCCACGCCTGCCCCCATCACCAGTTCACCCTTGTGGGCCTGGGAGACATACACGTGCACGTGGTTGGACATCACCACGGTGGGGTGGACAGGTTCGTGCAGTTCGGAGACCAGTGCCTGCAGCGGGTGGGACTGGATGGGGAGCCGGAAGCCGGCCATCTCCGCCAGGACCGAGCTGTGGCCGGCAGCGCACAGGCCCACTTTCTCCGTGGTGATGGTGCCGCGGTTGGTCCTGACACCGGTGACCCTGTTGCCGTCCTTGATGAAGCCGGTCACCTCGCAGTTCTGGATGATGTCCACACCCAGCTCGTCACACTTGCGGGCGAAGGCCCAGGCCACGTGATCGTGCTTGGCGATGCCGGCGCGCGGCTGGTAGGTAGCTCCCAGCACGGGGTAGCGGATGTTCTCGCTGATGTTCAGGATGGGGCAGAGTTCCTTGACCTGCTGGGGATCGATCCACTCGGCGTCCACGCCGTTGAGCTTGTTCGCGCCCACGCGCCGAATGCTCTCACGGACATCGCCCAGGGTATGGGCCAGGTTCATGACGCCGCGCTGGCTGAAGAGGAAGTCGTACTCCAGCTCCTCGGGCAGGGTCTCCCACAGCTTCAAGGCCTTCTCGTACAGGGCGGCGCTCTCGTCCCAGAGGTAGTTGGAGCGAATGATGGTGGTGTTCCGGGCCATGTTGCCGCCCGCGAGCCAGCCCTTCTCCAGGACGGCGATGTTGGTCATCCCGAAGTTCCTGGCCAGGAAGTAGGCGGTGGCGAGGCCATGTCCGCCGCCGCCGACGATCACGGCGTCATAGCTCTTCTTGGGGTCCGGGTTGTTCCAGAGGAAGTCCGGGTGCTCCGGAAGCAGATCGGTCATCATGGCACCTTGGTCGCGTCGGAGGAGAGCTCGGGGTGAACGGGGTGTTCTCCGGCCAGGATTCGACCCCGTCGCCGGGGTCCCGCCACGGTCTCGTCGCGAAACCCCCGCTCGAGCGCAGCGGTGCTGACATCCACGACCTCGGCGGATTCCGCCGTCCCGACGCTCCGCGTGGCCAGTACCGGTGTGCCGGTCCGAAGATCGGAAGGGACCATCGTTCTCCTCAATCCGCACTCTGATATCCGCTTGATATATTAGTTCTTCGACCCAAGTATTCGGCCTGTCCCGGAGGGTGTCAATACGGCGGAAGGTTTCCGCGGGCAGAATCCATGTCGGCACCATGCCCGACGAGGACCTTGAACGCCCGGAGCGCAGACCGGAGGGGCGGGGCCCCCTTCCTGATGCGGAAGCCCGGGCTAGGCGGCGAAAAGAGCTTCGCGCACAGCGTGCTCGAAGCCACTGACATGGATCCGCGCGAGCTCCGCGGCCCGGGCTTCATCTCCGTCGACGACCGCACGGAGCAGGTCCACATGCTCATGCACGTGGCGGGACAGGTCGGGAAGGCGATCCAGGACCATGCACCAGATACGTGTCGCGAGATTGTCGTAGCGAACCAGGACATCTTCGAGGTGGGGATTGGCGGCGGCCGCATAAATACCCTGGTGCACGCTGATATCGAGACGCAGGGTCTCGACGACGGAGGCCGCACCGATGTCGAAGGACTCCACAGCGCGCATGAGAGCCCGCAGTCGTTCTCTCACCGACTCCGTCGCCACCCGTGCAGCCCGGGCGGCGGCAAGGGGTTCGAGCTGGGTGCGGATCTCCGAGATGAATGCGAGATCAGTGACCTCCACCCGCGTCGCGAAAGTACCCCTCCGAGGGTAGGAGATGACCAGGCGATCCAACTCCAGTCGCTTCAGGGCTTCACGCACCGGCGTCCGTCCGACGCCGAGGTCCCTGGCCAGGTCGTCGTCATTGAGGAGGTCGCCGGGCCTGATGTCGAGCATCACCAGGCGATCGCGGATGCGCTCATAGGCCATGTCAGCCAATGACCCCTTGGTCGCATCAGCAACTGCCAGAACCTCGAAAGCCATGGCGTGACCCCTTCTCCTCGAGCCGGACGAACTCTTGACCTTCATTATCGGCCAGTATACGCTCGGTCCGACTCTAATATATCAGTCGCATATCAGAGGATATCTTGAAGGAGGAGACATGACCCTCATGGCAACCGACTCATCGCTCAGCACGCTGCCCCGGTCGGACGCTCACGTGGAGGAGCAGTCGCAGAAGTTCGTGCTCACACTGTCGTGCAGCGAACGCGCGGGCATCGTCCAGGCGGTCACCACCTTTCTTTTCGAGCGTGGCTTCGACATCAATGAACACCAGCAGTTCGACGATGGCCTCCGCCAGACACTGCATCTGCGCACCGCGTTCTCCGGCTCGTCGGCCTACACCCCGGACAAGCTCCAGGAAGAATTCCGTTCCATCGCCGACCGCTTCGACATGACGTTCAGTTTCCATGACCAGATCAAGCACCGCGTCCTCGTGATGGTGTCCAAGTTCGGTCACTGCCTGAACGATCTGCTCTTCCGTTGGCGCGGCGGAAGCCTCGGGGGCGACATCGCCCTCATCGTGTCCAACCATGAGACCCACCGGGCAATGGCCGAGGCCGCCGGCCTCCCCTTCATCTACCTCCCGGTGACCCCTGAGACGAAGGTGGATGCCGAACGGCGACTGCTGGAACTGGTGGACGAGCATGACATCGACCTCGTCGTGCTCGCCCGCTACATGCAGGTACTGTCCGACGATCTCTGCCGCTCGCTGGAAGGCCGGGCCATCAACATCCACCACTCCTTCCTTCCGGGATTCAAGGGCGCACGTCCTTACCACCAGGCCTACGACCGTGGGGTCAAGCTGGTGGGCGCAACGGCCCACTACGTCACCGCGGAGCTGGATGAGGGGCCGATCATCGAACAGGAGATCATCAGGGTCGACCACAGCTATGGACCGACCGCCCTCTCGACCGTCGGGCAGGATGCCGAAGCACTGGCACTGTCACGCGCCGTGCGGTGGCACTGCGAACACCGCGTGCTGCTGGATCGCACCAGCACTGTCGTGTTCCGCTGAACACGACCCCGAACCGGCAAAGACACCACACGAACAGCAGCAGGAGAAACCGCATGGCATCGACGCCGCACATTGTCATCATCGGAGCTGGAATCGTCGGCACGAACCTGGCCGATGAACTGGTCACCCGGGGTTGGAACAACATCACCGTCCTGGATCAGGGGCCACTGAACATGCCCGGCGGCTCCTCGTCCCACGCCCCGGGTCTCGTCTTCCAGACGAACCCTTCGAAGACCATGGCCTCCTTCGCCAAGTACACGGTCGAGAAGTTCTTGTCCCTGACCGAGGACGGCGTCAGCTGCTTCGACCAGGTCGGCGGTCTCGAAGTCGCCACGACCGAGACCCGCCTGTCGGATCTCAAGCGGAAGCTCGGATACGCCGCCGCGTGGGGCATCGAAGGCAAGCTCCTTTCCCGTACCGAATGCAAGGAGCTCTACCCGCTCCTGAACGAGGAAGACATCCTGGGTGGGCTCCACGTTCCCAGCGACGGCCTGGCACGTGCTGCCCGGGCCGTCCAGCTGCTGATCAAACGCACGGAATCCGCAGGCGTGAAGTACCTCGGCAACACCACGGTCACGGGCATCGAGCAGTCCGGCCGCCGCGTGACCGGCGTCGAAACCTCCGAAGGCCTCGTCCCCGCGGACATCGTGGTCTCCTGCGCAGGATTCTGGGGCGCCAGGATCGGCGCGATGATCGGCATGTCCGTCCCGCTTCTCCCCCTGGCCCACCAGTACGTCAAGACCACTCCGGTGCCGGCACGGAAGGGACACAATGAACTGCCCAACGGTGCTTCGCTGCCGATCCTGCGGCACCAGGACCAGGACCTCTATTACCGCGAACACGGTGACCGCTACGGCATCGGCTCCTACGCGCACCGCCCCATGCCCGTGGACCTTGCGGAGCTGGGCTCCTACGACGCCGACAGCATCAGCGAGCACACCATGCCCTCCCGCCTCGACTTCACCCCGGAGGACTTCCTCCCGGCGTGGGAGGCCACCAAGCAACTGCTGCCGGCGCTGCGCGAAAGCGAGATCGAGGACGGTTTCAACGGCATCTTCTCCTTCACCCCCGACGGCGGAGCCCTGGTGGGAGAATCCAAGGAGCTCGATGGCTTCTTCGTGGCCGAAGCCGTGTGGGTGACCCACTCGGCCGGCATCGCCCGGGCTGTCGCCGAACTCCTGACCACCGGGAAATCCCGGATCGACCTCGGTGAATGCGATATCCACCGCTTCGAAGAAGTCCAACTGACCCCTGAGTACGTCAGTGAGACCTCCCAGCAGAACTTCGTGGAGATCTACGACGTCCTGCACCCCCTGCAGCCCAGGCTGTCCCCCCGCAACCTCCGCGTCAGTCCTTTCCACGCCCGCCAGAAGGCACTAGGTGCGTTCTTCCTGGAGGGTTCGGGATGGGAGCGCCCCTACTGGTTCGAAGCCAACGCGGAGTTGCTGAAGGAGATGCCGGCTGGATGGCAGCCCCCGGCCCGTGATGCCTGGTCCGGGATGTTCAGCTCCCCCATTGCGGCCGCTGAAGCCTGGAAGACCCGTACCGCCGTGGCCATGTACGACATGACCCCACTCAAGCGCCTCGAGATCTCCGGCCCGGGAGCGCTGAAGCTACTGCAGGAACTCACCACGGCGGACCTGGCGAAGAAGCCAGGGGCCGTTACCTACACCCTCCTGCTGGACTCCGCCGGCGGGATCCGGAGCGACATCACCGTGGCCCGGCTGAGCGAGGACACCTTCCAGCTCGGAGCCAACGGGAACATGGACACCGCATACTTCGAGCGGGCCGCACGCCACCAGACCGAGAGCGGAATCGCCGGCGACTGGGTCCAGGTGCGCGACACGACAGGCGGCACCTGCTGCATCGGCTTGTGGGGCCCCCTCGCCCGCGACGTGATCAGTACTGTCAGCAGTGACGACTTCTCCAACGACGGTCTTCGCTACTTCCGGACCAAGCAGGTTGTCATCGGCGGCGTCACCGTGACCGCGATGCGCCTGTCCTATGTCGGCGAGCTGGGCTGGGAACTGTACACGAGCGCAGAGAATGGGCAGCGCCTCTGGGATGTCCTGTGGAAGGCCGGGCAGCCCCACGGCGTCATCGCCGCGGGCCGGGCCGCCTTCGGCTCGCTGCGTCTGGAGAAGGGCTACCGCTCGTGGGGCACCGACATGACCACCGAGCACGACCCCCTGGAGGCAGGCCTCGGATTCGCCGTGAAGATGACCAAGGAGAACTTCGTCGGCAAGGCCGCCCTGGAAGGCCGCACCGAGGAGAACTCCGCCCGCCACTTGCGCTGCCTGACGGTCGACGACGGCCGGAGTATCGTCCTGGGCAAGGAACCGGTCTTCTACAAGGACGAAGCAGTCGGCTACGTCACCAGTGCCGCCTACGGCTACACGATCACCAAGCCGATCGCCTACGCGTATCTTCCTGCCGCTGTCAGCATCGGGGACCCGGTCGAGATCGAGTACTTCGGACGGCGCATCCAGGCCACAGTCACCGCGGACCCGCTCTACGACCCCACCATGACCAGGCTCCGCGGCTGACGGGACCGACAGCCCCGAGTCGTCCGGGCGAGCATGTCGCCACCTGCTGGAACTACCGGCGCGTCGGCGACGATCGCGGTCATGCCGGTTCAGGGACTGCCTTCGGGCCTGGCGGTGAGGATCCGATGGGCGCTGACCTGCAGGATGCCGAGCGATTCCTGGATCAGGGGTGATGCGATGCTGCCCCTGCGTACTGCAGCGACGATGCGGCGCGCCGGCTTCCCTTTTCCGGTGATGCGCAGTCGCACCACGTTCTCGGCACTCCGCAGGGGCGCCAATCGCGGCAGCAGGCCCACGCCCAGCCCTGCACCGACGAAGGCGATCTGCGTCTCCCATTCGACGGCCTCATGGGCGATCCGCGGTGTCACCCCGACTGCCGTGAACGCGGCGGTGAACAGGGAATGGTAGGTGGAACCGGCAGCTTCGGTGATCCAGGCTTCGGACGCCAACTCTTCGAGTGTCACCGTTTCCCGCGATGCCAATGGATGGTCGGCAGGAATGATCACGTCCAGGGGGTCATCGAGCAGAACGGTCTGCTCGAAGCGTGGGTCGTCCTCGACATAGATATCGGACTGCATGGCGACGATGACCGCGAGGTCGATTCGCTCCGCGACCAACAGGTCGAAGCAGCGGGCCGGGTTCGCCTCGACCACCTGCACCTTCAACAGGGGGCGCGTCGAGCGCAGGGTGGCGGCCAACGGCGCGAGCAATTGGGCGGCGGCCGTGGAGAATCCGCCGAGGCCCAGACGGGATTGCACCTGGTCGCCGGCCCTCAAAGCCGTGGCGCGCAGGTTCTCCCATTCCGCAATGAGGGTGTCCGAGCCCGCTACGAGAAAGCGACCCGTGGCGGTCAGCCGCACACCCCGGCCGTCCTTGGTCAGCAGCTGCATCCCGAGCACGCGCTGGAGTTCCCGCAACTGTGCGGAGACGGCGGAGGGAGAATACCCCGTGAGTTCCGCGGTTGCGCCGACGGAGCCGCACCGGGCGAACACGCGGAGTGTCGTGAGCCGAGGATCGATCATGCGCCCATTGTGCACTGTTATCGCTTGAATCTTGCGCTTTTACTGCACGTCAACCGTCCGTATTCTCGTGACAACAACGTTCTCGACAACGTCGGTTGTCCTCGAGAACCCGGAGTTCCTCACGACTCGCACACTTACCCAGCCCTCCTGGGAGGAAACAGATGTCTGCTCCAGCGAATGCGCCCCTCACCTCGCGCGGACGACTCGGTTCGTCCTTGCCTGCCGAGCAGCTGGCCGAGATCCGCGAGTTGTTCGAGTTCCGGCGGGTGGGACATTCCCTCGATGCCCCCTTCTACACCGATCCGGTGATCTTCGACGTCGATATGCAGGCCATCTTCGGCCAGCACTGGATCTTCGCAGCGAGCATCGCCGAACTCCCGGAGCCGGGCGACTACGTCACCGTCGAGTACGGGCCCCACTCGCTGATCGTGCTGCGCACTGACGACGGCGGCGTGAACGTCCTGCACAACGTGTGCCGCCACCGCGGCGCCCGGGTCCTGACCGAATCCGCGGGGACAACGGGCAACCTGGTCTGCGGGTACCACTCCTGGACCTACTCCCCGAACGGCGATCTGATCCATGCGTCGGCACCCGGGGAAACGTCGTTCGACAAGGGCTGCTTCGGTCTCAAGCGCGCCCACAGCCGCGTGGTCGCCGGACTGATCTTCGTCTGCGTCGCGGTCGAACCGCCGACGGACTTCGACGAGACCGCGAAGATCGTCGAGCCGTATCTCGCGCCCCACGATCTGTCGAGGACGAAGATCGCCTACCAGCAGAACATCGTCGAGGAGGGCAATTGGAAGCTCGTCATGGAGAACAACCGCGAGTGCTACCACTGCGACGGACACCCGGAACTCGCCTGCTCCCTCTTCCCCACCTGGGGCCTGACGGAGGGTCTGATCCCGCTCCACCTGGAGGAGGTCTGGAACCGCAACAAGGAAGCACAATCCTCGCTCGAGGACCGGTGCCGCCGCTATGGCCTTCCCTATGAGGTCGTCGAGGAGCTCGACACCCGAGTAGCGGGGATCCGCATCTCACGGGACTCGCTCGACGGTGCCGGCGAATCGTTCTCGCCCGACGGGCGCAGGCTCTCCAAGAAGCTGCTCGGCGACCTGCGGGACTTCCGCCTCGGCCGCTGCTCGATGCACCTGCAACCCAACAGCTGGTTCCATTTCCTCGGGGACCACGTCATCACGTTCGCCGTCTTCCCTGTGAACGAACACCAGACACTGGTACGCACCACCTGGTTGGTGGCCGACGACGCCGAGGAGGGCGTCGACTACGACCTGGAGAAACTGACCCACACCTGGAAGCAGACCAATCTGCAGGACAAGGCGTTCGTGGAGCTGTGCCAGAAAGGTGCCGGCAGCCCCGCCTACGAGCCCGGCCCGTACATGAAGAGCGAATACCAGGTCGAGGCGTTCATCAACTGGTACGTGCAGCGTGTGCAGGAACACGTGGCGTGATCGAACTCGGCACCGAGGCGGCCATCCAGGAACCACAGCGCATCCGCGGTCTCGAGATGCCGTGGAACAGGGTGATGGGCAGCACCGACGGACCTGCCGGTGCCGCCCGCGCGTTGGGTCCCTGGCACCCCCAGGAGTTCATGGCCGAATGCGTCGAGATCGTTCCCGAGGTGGGCGGCATGATGACCTTCGTGTTCCGCCGATGCGACGGAGCGCCCCTGGCGTTCCGTCCGGGCCAGTACGTGAATGTCGCCTTTCCCGTGAACGGCGAGGACCACGACGCGGTGGACCGTAGCTACTCGCTGTCCAGTTCCCCCACCAAACCGTGGACCTTCGACATCACGGTCAAACGCGATCCCGCAGGACTGGTCTCGCCATGGGTGCACGCGAACGTCAGACCCGGCACCGTCCTCGAGATGCTCGGACCGGTCGGGGCCTTCCACCTGCCCGACGCCGACCGGCGGGCACGGTACCTCCTGCTCGCCGCAGGTGCAGGCATCACCCCCATCATGTCGATGGTGCGGACCATCCACTCCCTACCCGGACAGGCCGATGTCGTCGTGCTCTACCACGGAGCCGCATCCGGAGGTTTCGCGTTCCACCAGGAGTTGACCTACATCGCCTCCGTGGACTCCCGTATCAGGGTCTTCTACTCCCTGGGCGACCGCAGCACATCCGAGGGGTGGGAAGGATTCACCGGAAGGTTGACGGCGGCCATGCTCGACGAGGTGACCCCGGATGCCAACGGCCGCCTGGTCTATGCCTGCGGCCCTGAAGGCTACCTGAACTCCGCCGCCGAGCTCCTCGAGAAGGTGGGCGTCGATGACACCTCCATCCACATGGAGTTCTTCTCGGGGGACCACCGGACGGTCCTCGAATACCAGGCGGAGGTCGCCCTCGCCGTGGACCTCGCGGAGGAGATCGCCGAGGGGATCGCCGATTCCGCCGAGGACTACTACGAAAGCCAGCCCGCCGCGTTCGGGCTCTACGAGCCCGGCTACGACGCCGAGGGAACCCTGGAGGCCACAGGGCTGCCACTGGAAACCCTCGACCCGGACGCGCCCCGTTCCGATGCTCCCGGCGGTGGTCCGGAGGTTGAGCAGAAGACCGGGGCCCCCGATACCTCGAGCTTCGACACGGTCGGGACGGGAAACCTCACCCTGTCCTTCCTGCGCACCGGCCTCACGGTGCGCATCTACCCCACCGAGCGCATCCTCGGAGTGGCCCAGCGCGCGGGCGTAAGGATCCCCGCGAACTGCAAGGAGGGCATGTGCGGTTCATGCAAGGTCGTCAAGCTTTCCGGGGACGTCGAGATGAACCACCAGGGCGGGATCCGGGCACGGGAGATCGATGCAGGCAAGTTCCTCCCCTGCTGCTCCACCGCCCGGACCGATCTGGTGATCGACGCCTAACCGCCCCTGACGACTCCGGACCCTCGGGTCCACGGCCCGGGCGCTCATGCCCTTCAGCGCCACCTACCGCATCACGAACGAAGGACCCCCTCCCGCCCAGGAGGGGGTCCTTCAGTCATTCGGGGTACGGCGCCTAGCGCGAGCGGTCGTTCGACGCCGGAGCGCTGGCCCTGCGGGAACCACCGGAACGGCGGGCCCCTCCTTCGGTGCGGGGCGTCGAGGACGACGAGTGGACCCGCTGGCTACCACCCGACGTCGTGCCACCGGCTGCGGAGCGGCGTGCGCCGTCACCCGCGCGCTGGCCCGTTGCCGGTCGGCGACTGCGCGTGCTGGTCTCCGAGGTGGAGCGGGACTCGGCCGAGCGCCGTCCTGAACCGTCCGACTTCGGTGCATCGGAACCGAAACGTGGTGCCTGCGGCTGGTCCTTGCGGCGCTCGGCGCGGTTGCCCTGCGCTGCCTGGGGGTCAGCGGCCACTCGTCCGCGGCCACCTCTGCCACCACGACCGCCGGCGGCCGGAGAAGCGGTGCCACGGCGGGCGCGCTTGCGCTCGGCGTTCGCACCCGTGGAGGTACCTGCGCCGCGGGTGGCCTCGCGGGAAGCGAGGAGCGCGGCCCGGGTGCGGGGATCGATCTTGTCGGCGATGTCACCGATGAGGGACTGCACGAGCGGTGAGGTCGCCTTGACGTTCTCGAACGCCACGTCGACGCCCGCAGCCTTCATGAGCTTCTGGACCTCGGACTTCTGCTCGGGCAGGGTGATCGTGACCACCGTTCCCGAGGACCCGGCACGGGCCGTGCGGCCGGAGCGGTGCAGGTATGCCTTGTGCTCCGTGGGCGGATCCACGTGGACCACGAGCTCGACATCGTCCACGTGGACGCCGCGGGCGGCGACGTCGGTGGCCACCAGTACGCGGACATCCCCCGTGGAGAACTCGGCCAGGTTGCGGTCACGGGCGTTCTGCGAGAGGTTCCCGTGGAGATCGACGGCGGGGATGCCGGCGTCGGTCAGGGTCTTGGCGAGCTTGCGGGCGTGGTGCTTGGTCCGCATGAAGAGCAGGCGGCGGCCGGTCCCCGAGGCGAGCTGCACGATGAGCTGCTTCTTCTGGGTCTGGTCGCCGATCAGGAGCACGTGGTGCTCCATGGTGGTCACCGCGGCCTGCGGGTCATCCACGGAGTGGGTCACGGGGTTGGTCATGTAGCGGTTGACCACCTTGTCCACACCGTTGTCCAGCGTTGCCGAGAACAGCAGGCGCTGGCCGTCGGCGGGCGTGGTGTCGAGGAGCTTCTTGACCACGGGCAGGAACCCGAGGTCCGCCATGTGGTCGGCCTCGTCGAGGATGGTGATCTCGACCGATTCGAGGGTGATGAGCTTCTGACGCATCAGGTCCTCGAGGCGACCGGGGCAGGCGATGACGATGTCGACCCCCGCGCGCAGCGCCTTCTCCTGGCGCTGCTGGGACACACCGCCGTAGATCACCGTGGTGGTGAGCCCCAGTTCCTTGGCCAGCGGTTCCACCGTGGCGTTGATCTGGGTGGCGAGCTCGCGGGTCGGTGCGAGCACGAGGGCCAGCGGGCGCCCCGGCTTGCGGCGGTACGCCGCTTCCTGCTCCGAGAGACGGGTGACCATGGGCAGTGCGAACGCCAGGGTCTTGCCGGAGCCGGTCCGGCCACGGCCGAGGACGTCGCGTCCTGCGAGGGAGTCCGGGAGGGACTTCACCTGGATGGGGAATGGTTCGGTGATCCCCTGCGCGTCGAGGTTCTCGACCAGCGCTTTGGGCACACCGAGGGCAGCAAAAGTAGTCATGTAATTAACACGAACTTTCTTCTCATCTTCCCCGGCACCGGTTGGCACGAGGGTTCGCCGAAGAAAAGTCAGACAGTGTCCACCGCGCAACCTGTTCGGAAGCTGGATGCGGGACAAAAGAATGCGTTCATCGACGCAGGCTGCGCGTTCGAACTGACGGACTGTGTCCGTGGTGCGCAGGCAAGTGGTTCCACTTTATCAGCAGCGCCCTCCGATACCCGCATCGAGGACCAGCGCGCCTCCACCGATGGCAAGGTACCGCCCGTGGGATAGCTTCGCCAAGGACGGATGTCGGATGCAGGAGGGAGACCGGTATGACGAAGCTGGACCTACGGACGCGATTGATCGGGAAAGCACTGGGCAGGCTGACGCTCACGGGCAGGAGCGACGAGGAGGTCCTCGCCGGCCAGCAACGGTCCATCGGGCACAACCCGTTGATCGACCTGTTGCTCGGTGGCCTCGCACCGGGGGTGACGGTCGACGAGGATTCCGCTGCGGGTGCCGCCGGGCGTGTGCCGGTGAGGGTGTACCGTCCTGAGGACGCCTCGGGGATGCTGCCGCTCGTCGTGCTGCTGCACGGCGGTGGGTGGGCCACCGGCACGCTGGACACCTACGACTGGCTGGCGAGCAACATCGCAGCGCAGGCGCGCGTCGTCGTCGCCTCCGTGGCCTACGGCCTCGCACCCGCCCACCGCTGGCCGGTCGCTGCCGAGGACTGCTATGCGGCGCTGCTGGAACTGGTGGACCGCGCCGTCGAGTGGAAGGCGGACGGCACGAGGGTCGCAGTGGTGGGAGACAGCGCGGGCGGGAATCTCGCCGCAGTGGTGACGCTCATGGCGCGCGATCGCTCAGGACCGGCGCTCGCCTTCCAGGGGCTGATCTACCCGTCCACGGACCTGACCGCCACGGGTGGCTCGATGGACGAGAATGCGAACGCGCCGATCCTGACCAGACGGGACGCCATCGCCTTCCGGGACCGCTATGCCCCCGATCCCGCCGACCACTTCCACCCCTATGCCTCGCCCCTGCTGGCGCCCGATCACCGAGGGCTGCCCACGGCACTGATCCAGGTGGCGGAGCACGATCCACTCCGTGACGACGGACTGCGCTACGCCGCCGCCCTCCGCGCGGCGGGCGTTCAGGTGCGGCTCACCACCTATGTGGGCATGCCGCACGGGTTCCTCGCCTTTCCGGGGATCTCGCGCAGCGCGCCGCAGGCACTCGGAGAGCTCTGCGGGGAGCTGCGGCGGCACCTCTCCCCTACCGCACCCGGCCGTTGAGTCCGGCGGCGCCCGGTAGCCTTGACGTGATGGATTCCCACGCCGAGACCTCCGACCAGCCCTTCCGCAGCCAGCCCGTCTCCTTCGTCCGGCGGGGCTCGCGGCTCCAGGGCCGTCGTCGTGAGGCCTGGGACGAGCTTGCGGCCGACTTCCTCATCGAGGTGCCGCGCGTCGCGAACGCCGACACCTCGGTGGCACCCGGCTTCGTGTTCGACGTCGGTGCGGCCTTCGGCCGGTCCGCCCCGCTGGTGATCGAGGTGGGATCGGGGCTCGGCGAGGCCATCACCCACGCCGCCGAACTCGACCCCGACCGCGACTACCTGGCCCTCGAGGTGTACCGGCCGGGTCTCGCCCAGACCATGCTGCGAATCAGCCAGAAGGAGTTGCCCAATGTGCGGGTGGCGCAGGTCAACGCCGCCGAGGCCTTCGCGGGCATGATCCCGGCGTCGTCCGTGGCCGAACTGTGGACGTTCTTCCCCGACCCCTGGCACAAGGTACGCCACCACAAGCGGCGCCTGGTCAAGGAGGACTACGTGGAACTCGCCGCGCGCGTGATCGAGCCCGGGGGAATCCTCCGCCTCGCGACCGACTGGTCCAGCTACGCGGTGCAGATGCGTGCCGTACTGGGCGCCAGCGCCTCCTTCGAGAACATGCACGACGGCGAGCGCACCGGCGCGGACAGCCCGCTCACCCAGGTGTGGGAGAGCGGGGTCGAGTCCGTGGTGGGGGGTGCACCGGTGCGCGAGGGCAAGGACCCGGTGAGCACCGGCAACACGGGGGTCAACGAGGGGATCGACACCTCGGGTGGATGGGCTCCCCGCTTCGAGGGCCGTACCCTGACCAGCTTCGAGAACAAGGCTCTCACCGCCGGTCGGATGGTCTTCGACCTCGCCTACCGTCGCCGCTGAGGTCGGTTCGACACCGATGACGGTACCTTGTGCGCGGGTACGGGCTGGGCGGTCCCGTGTCCACTGACCCGTGGCCCGGCCACGCGAAGGGTTCTCCGGCGTATCGGCGGATCCTGCTCGCCCTCCTCTTCGCCGGGGTGGCCACCTTCGCCCAGTTGTATTCGTTCCAGGGGGTGCTCACCGGCGTCGCGGCCGAGTTCAGCGTCTCCCCCGCCGATGCCGCACTGACCATCTCCGCGGCAACCCTCGGCCTCGCACTGGCCGTCCTTCCGTGGTCCGCCGTCGCCGACCGCGTGGGGCGCAGACGCACCATGACGTGGGCCATCGGCGCCGCCGTCGTCCTCGGGTTCCTGGCGACCTTCGCGCCCTCCTTCGGTGTACTGATCGCACTCCGCTTCCTCGAGGGTGTGGCGCTCGGGGGTGTGCCCGGGACGGCGCTCGTGTACCTGCACGAAGAGGTGCAGAGACTGCACGCGGCGGTGGCCGCGGGAACCTATATCGCCGGAACCACACTCGGCGGGTTGACCGGGCGGCTGGTGGCCGGGCCGATCGGGGACCTGCTGGGCTGGCGTGCCGGGGTGCTGGCCGTGAGCATCATGGCGGGCGGTGCGGCGATCGCCTTCCTGATGCTCGCACCGCGGCCCCGCGGGTTCCGCCCCACCGTCCGCGGGCGCGGCCCGTCCCTGGTGTCGCGGGTGGCTCTCAACCTGCGGTCGCCCCGCCTGCTGGCCATCTACGCGCAGGGCTTCCTCCTGATGGGCGGGTTCGTAGCGGTCTACAACTATCTCGGGTTCCACCTCGAGAGCCCACCATTCCTGCTGCCCGCGGCCCTGGTGAGCCTGTTGTTCCTCGCCTATCTGGCGGGCACGGTGACCTCTCGCCTGGCGGGAGGCCTCGCTGCGCGGTTCGGCCGGCTCCCGGTCCTCCTCGCGGCCGCACCGGTGTCCCTGATCGGTCTCGCGGCAACCCTCGCCGGCTCTCTGCCCCTCGTGGTCCTGGGCCTGATCATCTTCACCGGGGGGTTCTTCGCGTCGCATTCGGTGGCCTCCGGGTGGACTCCCCTTCTCTCCAGCACGGGCCGTGCCCAGGCCTCGGGCCTGTACAACTTCGCGTACTACGCAGGGTCCAGCATCCTCGGGTGGGTGGGCGGGCTGTGCTTCGGACGCTTCGACTGGCCCGGCGTCGTGGTCTTCACCGGGGCCCTGGCCGTGGTGTCCTGCTTGATCGCCGTGTTCGCGCTACGGGGAGCACCGGGGAGCATCGCATCAGCCCCGCGCGCCTAGTCGCACGACGGCCGGCAGTGCGCTCGAACCGCGCGATCAGGGTTCGAAGCACTCCAGGAATCGGGCGATGAGGTGGTGGGCGCGCCGGGACGTCATGCGATCGGTCTCCGTTGCTCGAGCAACAGCGATTCCGTCCAGCAGTGCCATGAGCATGGCGGCATCGTCGCGACCGAGCACGGGGTTCACCTGCTGTAGCAGTGTCGAGAGTCCGTGTTCCATGAGCCACCATGATTCCCGGTGCGCCCGTGCCACCGGTTCCGAAGTGGCTGCCTTCGAGGCGTAGGCGAGCCACACCACCGAAGCACTACGTGCCTCCTCGTCGACACCTCCCAGGATGTGGCACACCGCTGCCAGGTTCGTTCTGGGATCCGCCCCCGGGTCGGTCGCCAGGGTGACTCGCCCGATGAACTCCTCGGAGACCCTGTCCATGGCTGCCATCAGCAGCTCGTCCTTCGTCCTGTAGTGGTGTTGCACGGCCCCGACGGAGACCCCCGCCGCTGCCGCGACATTCCTGATCGTCACGTCCTCGATCCCACGGTTCATCAGAAGGTCCTGGACCGCACTGAGGATGCGGTCTGCGGCTGGAGGGGTCACTGGTCGAGATTACCCCGACCAAAACAATACGCTCGTATTGTAGGCTCGTTCCATGACGAAACTTCGGTGGGGTGCCACCCTATGGATCCTCGGCCTGCTGATCCTTCCGGCGCAGATCATCGCCGCCGCTGCCTGGCCGGAACGGTACTCGTGGTCGTCGAACTTCATCAGCGACCTCGGCGTCACTACCTGTGGCGCCTTCGACGTCGGTACCCGGGTGGAGCGCTACATCTGCTCCCCTGCGCATCTGCTCGCCAACGGATCGACGGTTGCCAACGGGGCCTTCCTGACGGCGGGCGCCATCCTCCTCTGGTCCGCCTGGCCGCGTCCGCGGTCGGGAAGAATCGCGATGGCGTTCCTCGCGGCAGGGGGCCTGCTCGTGATCGCCGTCGGCCTCCTGCCCTGGGACCTCCGGCCCGCGGCGCACGACGTCACGGCCCTCGCTCAGGCAGCCGCGCAATGGATGGGCATGATCATCCTGGTCCTCGCACTGCGGGGCACGAGAGCCGCCCGTCGGGCATCGGTCCTGACGGCGGTGAGCGTGCTCGTCTCGGTCCTCGGATTCGTCCTCTTCATCGACGCGATCGGTGGAGGACCATCCCTGGCACTCGGTCTGGGCCTCACCGAACGGATCGCCTTCGACACCCTCACGCTGTGGGGAGCTGCGATGGGGGTGGTTCTGCTCAGGACGTCAGGAGGGCAGCCTGGGACATTGGACGGGCAGCGTCGGGAGTCGCCTGATCCCATCGGATCCGGCGCACAGTAGAGTGCGGCAGTATGCCGATCACACTTGTACGCATCGACCCCGCCGGCCCGGACCACGAGGCGCTCGTGGACTTCATGACACGCAACGAGTTCCCCTTCCACGTGAACCACCGCCAGACCCGCAGCTTCGTGGAGAACTCGATCGCACGGGGTGCCTTCCGGGACGAGGACAACGACTCCTTCTGGCTCGACTCCGCGGATCACGGCCGCATCGGTCTCCTCAGGCTCGAGGACCTCAGCGAGGACAGCCCGTTGTTCGACCTCCGCATCGATGGCCCCTTCCGCGGCCGTGGACTGGGAACGGACGTGCTGCGCGCAGCGACCCGCCACGTCTTCACCACCATGCCGAAGGTCAACCGGTTCGAGGGACAGACCAGGGAGGACAACGTCGCGATGCGGAGGATCTTCCTCCGCTGC
>JASLBS010000267.1 GCA_030146405.1 Arthrobacter sp. | reverse complement strand
GCCCGCGGAGGTCGACCGAGGTCGGCACTGTCGTCGCCCGTGCTGGCTGGTTCTTCTGGCCGTCGTTGCGCACTACGATCTTCCCTCGAGGAGGTGTGCACGCTCATACACCGTCGCGTTGCCCGCCCATGTCCGGTTTTCAAGCACCCAGCGCCGCCCCTCGACTCCCAGGTCCGAGGCGGCCGAAGTGCCCTCCGGGAGAAGCGCTTCGATTCCCTCCGCCAACGCCGCCGGATCCTCCGGCCTCACCAGCACCCCGGTTCTGCCGTCGGTAATGATCTCTCGCAGCGCCGGCAAATCGCTTGCGACGACGGGACGCGCGCAGGCCATCGCTTCGACCGGCTTCAGCGGAGTGACTGAGCGAGTCACGTCTAAGTTACGACGGGGAACGGCGAAGATATCAAGGGCCAGATGGTGGAGCCGGGCTTGGTGACGCGGAACCCTGCCCGTGAAGATGACCTTCTCCCGAATGCCCAGCTCCTGCGCAAGTGCCTCGAGCGATGGCCGCACCACGCCGTCCCCGACGATGAGGCAGCGAAGCAACGGGTGTGCAGGGGCAAGCAGGGCGACGGCGCGCAGCAGACCGTCCAGGCCCTCGTAGTGGACGAGGCTACTGACGGTTCCGACGAAGAAGCCGTTCTCCGGCAGGCCCAACCTGCGCCGCGCCTCTGCGGAGGCCATGGGTTCAGCAAGGTACTCGTCCCCCACCCCGTTGGGGCTCAGCACTATCCGCTCCTCCGGCACCCCGGCACTCATAATCCTCTGCTTCATAGCCTCACCCAGTGTCACTACAAGGCTGGCGTTGTGCATCACCTGTGCTTCACGATCAGTGAAGAGTGTATAGCGCTCACTCAGCTTTGCCCGCGTGGGGCGCGTCGACGCCCAAGTATCAGCCAGGTGTCCGCGCACTTCATAGACCCAGGGGATGTCGAGGGCCGCGGCGACTTCGCTGACGACCAGTCCGTTCACGAAGTGCGTCGTGGTGTGCAACACGGCAGGCTTGAGTTCCAACGCGAGCTTGAGCAACTCCTCCGCCTCCTGCTGCAGACGCTGGTCGAATCCCTTATCCATCGGCACCGGGAGCAGCCGGTGGTAGCTGACGCCGTCAAGCACATCCACATCGTCTGCGAAAAGCCGGCCCACCTGGACGGGATACCCGATCCGGGTTGCAGCATGCACGGTCCAGCCCGCCTCAGCCTGCGCCTTCAAGAGCGAATGGGTGCGCTGGGCGTATCCACTCCCTGTGTGCGGCAGGGAATTGGTCAGCAGGTGGAGAACGGTGCTCTCCGCCGGTTCGTACTTCTCTACTTCACCGAGTTGCGGGGCCCAGCCCTCGAAGACGCGCAACTCCCCGGCAAGCCGTGCCGCATGCCGATTCCGACCTGCGTGCCGGAGTACATGCACGGCGCTGGTCATGTCCCCCTCGTACCAGCACCTACGCGCCCGAAGCCCTGCGGTTATGTCCCCGGACCCGGCAAGCGTCAGAAGGCGCTCCGTCTCATCAAGCAGGCCCGCCGCGAGGGCAACCTCGGCAAGGCGACGTGCGGTGCGGGTGCTGATCTTGCTGGCGGACGCCTCGCTGAGGATCGACTCCACCGAGGAGGTCCTGCCCAGCAAGTGAGCGGACAGCGCTTCGACGACGGGCAAGCGAATCCATCGAACAGCGGATACCCTGCCAGCAGCGCCTGCAGTGCGACGAACGAGATTCGGGGGCAGCCTTCGGCTGGCCTGAATGGCCAGCATCACAGGATCATCGCTGAGATGAGTCAGGGCCGCTGACGCGGCGAGCCGGATGTTACCAATCAGTCGCGTCATCCTCATAGGCGGGGTCTTTCCGCAACCTCGGCGAGTAGCTCGATGTATGCCTGACCCAGAGCCTCGACATTCGCGTTGTTCTGCACCCACGTTTTGCCCAGTTCTCCGATCCTGAGCAGCTCCCGGTTCTCGGCGAGGGTGTCCCACAACTCCGCAATAGCGCTGGCCTCGGACGCAACCACGTGCCCTGCTTCTGCCTCTTCAAGAATATTGCGGGCCTCGCCCTTGACGATTCCCGTGACGTGGCGACCTACCGACAGCACCTCGTAGGTCTTGGATGGGATGGTTGTATCGAATGACTTCCAGTCGTCCCGAAGCGAGACGATACAGCTGTCGGCGCGCTCGTAGTAGTCCATGATCTGCGGGCCATGAATTGGAGCGTGAAATTCGACGGGTGCGTCTAGCTGCCGGGCGAGGGCCATAAGTCCATTCCGTTCCACGCCGTGCCCAACCAAAGTCAGTCGCATCTTCTGTCCTACGAGTGCTGCCGCGCGGATGACCACGTCAAGCCGCTGGCTTTCGCCATGATTCCCCAGATAGAGGACCTCGAGGCGATCCTGCCGACGTGCAGGAGGGCTCAGCTGCCGCATCGTGGACATATCGACGCCGTTAGTGACGGTAGCAACGTTCTTGAGGCCGCGCATGCGTAGCGTGTGAGCGAACCCGTAGGTCACCGTCACGACAAGATCGGCGCGGTCCTGGATAGCGATGATCGCCCGCTCCACGAGACTTTTTGCACTGCCGCGAACGATCCGGGCATCACGCGCGATGTCGGGCCATGCATCTCGCATATCCACCACCAGCGGACGCCGCAGCAGGCGCGAGACGACGAATCCGGCGCCGAGGATGGGAAGGCTCGGCACTGTGACGACGACGATGTCGGGCCGTGGAGACATCACACCTACCGGAATGGTCATTGCCGCTGAAAACAGGTGGTTGGTGAGCCTGCCGATACGAGTGGTCCTGTGCCGAAGGTAGGGAACCCGCCGTACGGCTTCGCCGAACTCGCCAAGGTCCGTGCGGAAAGCGCGCCCGGCGACACTCGGCGGAAGCGTCCGCCGGCCGTACGGCGCGTGCGCCACCGGCGTCACGACGTCGACGTCCCATCCCGCGGACCTCAACGAACGGATGAGTTGAGTCCACCGTCGCTGTGGCGGACTGTGTTCAGGCGCGTAGGAATGCGTGAGCAGCATGACGCGCACGTGAAGAACCCCCATAGCAAGGAACGAGACCAGAATATGGGGTTCATCGTAGCTGTTATCAACTGGCCTTTTGTTATCCCAGGTACTTCCCCGCGGAGCGCAGCCGGCGGTAATACAGTACTCCAAGCCCCACGAGCAGAAGGATCACGAGGATTCGTGTAAGGGGTCGCTCGCCCACAGGACGCTGATCGGATGCCTGCTCGGTGTTCCCCTCTACGGCGGTGGTGCCGCCACTAGGGTCAGCGGTCGGGCTTGTTGTCGGGCTGGTAGGACGGGGCGGCGTCGGTGACGTTGGTGGAGGTGCCGATGGTGCGGGCGCGCTTTCTATAGCTGTCGGGGTAGCCTCCGGCGCCGGGTCGGGATCCTCGGTCGGCCCCGTGTCCTCTGCCTCGATGTCCTCGACGAGTCCGGTGAGGGGATCCCACCGGAACGTCGTGTAGGCATAGCTGCCGGGCAGAACGAGGATGTTCGTCCCGGGCTCGACGAGGAACCCCGTAGGCGGGTGGATGGGCCACCCCGTCGCGGGATCGATCCGGAATCCGGTCACAGGGTCTGTGGCGACGTCGGGCTCCACGGGCGGCGAGGGCTCGGGCGTAGGTTCGGGAGGCGGGGCAGGTGCCGGCTCCGGAGCAGGTACGGGGTCGGGTGCCGGGGCGGGA
>JASLBS010000181.1 GCA_030146405.1 Arthrobacter sp. | reverse complement strand
CGGGCGAGCTCCTGACGCCACCATTCCTGGGCACGTGTGAAGCGGTCCGGTCCGGTGACCGAGAACCGGGCGGTCTCGCCGAAGGCCACCAGCCCACCCCCGCGGCGGATCCAGGTGTGGACGTCGTTGCGGATCACGTAGTCGAGGAGACCGGTCTGCGGGTCCATGCTGTTCCGGCTCACCGTGATGCTGCGCAGTCCGCGGGACTGTCCGGGCACAGGGGAGAGCGCGGTGAGGGACGGAGTGCTCATGATGGTTCAAGCCTACTCCGCGGCATCACGTCCCTCGGGTGCCGAGCCGTGAGGTCGGGCACGTCCTGCATCCCAAGGACACCGGCCATGACGACGTTCGGGTGGCCGGTGTTTGTTTGAGACAATGAGCGAGTGAATCGTGCATCGCTGGAGAAGCGCCCTGACGAAGTGGCAGCCATGTTCGACGACGTGGCGCCCAAGTACGACCTCGTGAACGACGTCCTGTCCGTGGGACAGACACGCCGTTGGCGCCGGGTCGTGGTGGACGCGGTGGGCGCGGAGCCCGGCCAGCGGGTCCTCGATCTCGCAGCCGGCACCGGTACCTCGAGCGAGCCGTACGCGGATGCGGGGATCACCGTCGTGGCCTGCGACTTCTCCCTCGGCATGCTGAGGGTGGGCAAGCGTCGCCGCCCGGACATCGACTTCGTGGCCGGTGACGCCACCGATCTGCCGTTCGCGGACAACTCGTTCGACGCGAGCACCATCTCCTTCGGCCTCCGCAACGTCGACGAGCCGAAGAAGGCGCTTGCCGAGATGCTGCGCGTCACGCGCCCCGGTGGCCGGTTGGTCATCGCCGAGTTCTCGCAGCCCACGTTCGCCCCGTGGCGCACCACGTACACCGAGTACCTCATGCGGGCGCTGCCGGCCATTGCCCGCAAGGTCAGCTCCAACCCCGATGCCTACGTGTACCTCGCCGAGTCCATCCGGGCCTGGCCCGGTCAGGACGAACTCGCGGCCTGGCTCACCGAGAGCGGTTGGGGTGAGGTGGAGTACCGGAATCTCAACGGCGGCATCGTCGCGGTGCACCGCGCCACGAAGGCAGCCGCAGAACCGGGGGAGCAGCCACTGCTGCCCGGCCAGGTCCGACTGCGCCGCACCACGACGGCGGCGGAGTAGGTGTCCGTCCTCGTCGTAGGAGCGGGCCCGGCCGGATCGACCGCCGCGTACTACCTCGCTCGCGCGGGCATCGAGGTCACGGTCCTCGAGAAGACCTTCTTCCCCCGGGAGAAGGTGTGCGGTGATGGTCTGACGCCGCGTGCCACGCGTGAAGTGCAGCTCCTCGGTCTGCCACACGAGGAGAGCGAGGGCTGGCGCCGCAACAAGGGCCTCCGGTTGATCGCCGGTTCCCGCACCGTCGAGGTGCCCTGGCCCGAACTCAGCGACTTCCCCGACTACGGACTCGTGCGTACCCGCCTCGGATTCGACGAGGCCCTCGCGGACCACGCCCGTGCCGCCGGCGCGACCATCCTGGAGGGCCACTCGGTGACCTCCGCGCTGCGCGACGACGCCGGACGTGTCACCGGGGTGACCGCGAACGTCCTCGACGCCGACGGCCGGAAGACGGGGGAGACGCGCACCTTCACCGCCGACGTCGTCCTCGCCGCCGACGGGAACTCCACCCGTACCGCCGTCAGTCTCGGCATGCAGAAGCGTGACGATCGCCCCCTCGGCGTCGCCGTGCGCACGTACTTCACCAGCCCCCGCACCGACGACGACTGGATGGAGGGCTGGCTCGAACTGCCGGATGCCACCGGCAAGCTGCTGCCCGGGTACGGCTGGGTGTTCGGGGTGGGTGACGGCACCTCGAACGTGGGTCTGGGCATCCTCAACTCCTCCGCCGAGTTCGGGAAGCTGGACTACAAGCAGGTGCTCCGGGACTGGACGGCCGGCATGCCTGCCGAGTGGGGCTTCTCGCCGGAGAACCAGGTGGGCGAGATCCGCGGTGCGGCCCTGCCCATGGGCTTCAACCGCACGCCGCACTACAGCCCCGGGTTGCTGCTCCTCGGCGACGCCGGCGGTATGGTGTCGCCCTTCAACGGTGAGGGCATCTCCTACGCGATGGAGTCCGCGCGGTACGCCGCAGAGTTCATCGAGCGATCCCAGGGTGTGGCATCCCTGCTGGGAAGGGACCAGGTGATGTCCGGCTACGCCCCGCACGTCCGCGCACAGTGGGGAAGCCACTTCACCCTGGGTAGGGTCTTCGCCCACCTGATCGGCAAGCCCGCCATCCTCTCACTGGCCCTACGCACGGGGATGCCGGTGCCGCTACTCATGCGCTTCGTGGTGCGCATGCTGGCCAACCTCACGGACACCGGTGGTCGGGGCTTCGAGGACCGCGTCATCCACCTGCTCGAGTCGCTCGTTCCGCCCACGGCCAACCAGCCGGCCGTCACGCACCATCCGCGTGCGCGCAGCGCCGCCCCACTTCGTTAGTCTTAGACCGTGAAACATTCCTTCAACTCCGGGTGGACCAGCGCGGGCCGAGCCAGCACGCTGGACGCAGCGGACGTCGCGGTGGAGGCAGGTTCACTGCCCCTCCCGCCCGGGTTCGCCCTCATTGCCGAGGACGCCGAGCTGGGACCGTCCGTCTCATCCTGCCTCGCGGAGGTGGAGAAGCAGCTCCGCGGGGCGATCTCCCACTCGGACCCCCTGGCCGATGCCACCAGTCGGCACCTCGTGGAGGCCGGCGGCAAGCGGATCCGGCCCCTGCTCACCATCCTTGCGTCCCACCTCGGCAACCCCGCACGCACCAAGGTGGTGCAGGCCGCAGTCGTCGTGGAACTCACGCATCTCGCGACGCTCTACCACGACGACGTGATGGACTCCGCGCCGTACCGCCGCGGCGCTCCCACCGCGCACGAGGTCTGGGGCAACTCGGTGGCCATCCTCACCGGGGACCTCATCTTCGCCCGGGCATCCATCCTGGTCTCGGAGCTCGGCGGCGAAGCCTTGGGAATTCAGGCGCGAACCTTCGAGCGGCTGTGCCTGGGTCAGCTGCACGAGACCGTGGGGCCGCGCGAGGGCCAGGACGATCTCGAACACTATCTCTCGGTGATCGCGGACAAGACCGGCTCGCTGGTTGCCGCATCCGGTCAGCTAGGTGCGCTCTTCGCCGACACCCCGCGGGAGGTCGTCGACGTCATGGTCTCCTACGGGGAGAAGGTGGGCGTCGCCTTCCAGCTGGCGGACGACGTCATCGATGTGACCGGGCTCAAGGTGAAGTCCGGCAAGGTACCCGGGACCGATCTCCGCGAGGGCGTCCCCACGCTCCCCGTGATCCTGCTCCGCCGGGCCGCGGCGGCGGGTGATGCCTCGGCGTCCGACGTCGTGGCGCTCGTCGACGGCGACCTGTCCACGGACGAGGCCCTTACCGAGGCCGTCGCCGCCGTGCGCTCCCACCCGGAGACTCAGAAGGCATGGATGGTGGCACAGCAGTGGGCCGACGCCGCCGTCGCCGCCCTCGATCCCCTGCCGGAGAGCGTGGTCAAGCAGGCGCTGGCGAGCTTCGCGAACGCAGTGGTCAGCAGGGACGTCTAGCCCTGCCGCCGGAGTCGGGAAGACCTCCGTCTTCCTTGGGCTTGCCACCGGTGTGACTCTCCTCTGGACGAGATTGCCCGTGGTGGGCCTTGATCCACGAACCGAAGCGACCGACGCTCTGGAGACTAGTGGGGACTTCACTATCTTCGACGTGCTGCACACCGGAGAATCTGGCACCTTGGGTCCGACGCGGGCTCGTCCAGCACAATCCACGCAGCGTTCTGGTGGCTGACGGCCTACCGGGACGGAGTCGGTCGGGCAGGCACAATGGCGAGCATGTGTGGATGCTTCGTGATCGCCGGGAGTCTGATTCGAGCTACGCCCCTATGACGATCCGCAGGTCAGCGCGGGGTCAGTAGCAGGGGATGGGTAGCGTCGAGGAGATGGACAGCCAACGTGACCACGATACCGACCCAGTTCTTGTCCAAAAAGTGAGGGACGACACCGTCGTCGCAGCACCCATTCCTGTTGGGTTAGCGACTCTCGTGAGTGTGGCGGAAGCTTACGGTTATTCGCTCGGGATCATTCCGGGACGGTGGGTGCAACTGTACGTGCTACCGCTGACAACGCCGGCACTCATGGTCGCCCTGTGGTTCTACACTTCACGTCTGGAACGCCGCGCTGGCATCAGCGTCGTTCAAGGCCAGTTGGCGCTCCTGATTGCTCTGAGCTTCATAGCAGCCCTTCCAAGCATTTCAGGGGGCCACTCATTCAGTCTCTTCCACGGCGTGTTGCTCCTTCTGCTCGCGACAAAGATCGCTGATCAGCGTCTCGTGATGGCTGGGGTCATCGCCACCGTCGCCTGGATCGGAGTGTTCTACCGCATCGTGTACACCGGTGAGTCACTCTTCCTGGGTATCACCGCGGGACTCATCCTCGGATGCACATTCGTTCCCAAGCATCCCTGCAACTCATCTCTCGCGCGCGCCGAGCAGAAACGTCAGGCAGAGCACTGAGACCCTCGAGCCGAGTCCGGTACAGACCCGCTGAAGGATCGGGAGGTGGGACGTACCGTGAGCGTTTTTCCGTCAGGACTGCGCGCGCTTGATTCCGCTTACCGGGAAGGGGAGGTTCTATGTTTTCGTCTGCCGACGGCTTCAACGGCGGCAGCGAGGCCGAGCATGATCGCCACACCGAAAGTGGTGCCGACGGCGAGATAAACCGCCCCAACCGCCCATAACGGACTCGTAGCTACGGCGGATGCTGTGCTGATCCACGCCAGGGTGAAGGACGCTGGAAGTACCACTAAGGCAACGACGAAGTGCAGGAGGCGATACGCGAGCCCTATCACCGGAAGACTGCACAGGAACGCGCCGACTCCTTGCCACACTTCGTAGGGGCCCGTCTTCTCACCGGTTGTGGTCGCGTGGTACCCGTGGTGCTGGTACTCGGTATCCCAACCGAACCAGCCAAACCAGAGCCCCGCGGTCAGAAGAACAATCAGGATAAGACAAGCCCCTTGCTCCAACGGTGGCCGATGACGGTTCCTCGTCAGATACATACCTCACCATAGGCCATCACCGAATACGCACTGATGGAACGGAACCGGATTCGATCGACGATCGGCTGACGGACAACTTGCTCCAATGAACTTCGCGGACTTAGCCTCAGCCGATGGAGTCTCGTGAGTACCGAGTAATAGCAGTGCGCCAGGGAGCCGTTCGTCCGAGTGGCTCCTGGCTCTATGTATGGGTGGATGCCGCTGACGGGGCAGTTGCCTACGTGGGGGCCACCGGGTTCGACCCCGAGCTTCGGGCACACCTACACGTCACGAGTGACAACCCGGACCACGGACGAGTGCGAGCATTGGTCCCGCACTATCAAGAGCGAGACTTTGACGTCCTCGCATTCAGACTGCCCGACGGTGCGAAACGCCCTGACATGAAGACAGCTCTTGTCGAGCAACTTGCCGGATCCAGCCGTGGTGCCAGTACAGATGCGGACCCTGGCGCATTCCCGGACGTCATAGGTCCAATCATCGAAGCGCTTGAGAACCACCGCAGCCAGTTACAACAACCGTCCCAGTAACCGACCGATCACTGCGACAAGTTGAGGCTTGAGCGACCGAAGTTCGGGGAGTCTACGCTCAGCCTCGAAGCACCGCTGGTCAGGTTCTGAACGGTCACGGGTAGTGGTGCTCTACCCGTAGCTCTCTATCGTGAATGGAGTGTGATTCCAGAAGCCGTTCCGCAGGACAAGATTTCGAGTGGATCCTGACGTTTCATCACTCTGCGGCTGAAGCATGTGAGGCTTGAATTCCCCTAATTCTGATGTACGGGTGTAGCGCACTCCCGCGCCGACCTGCACTGGACCTTCGGGCATCTCGACTGCAATCCACTTGCCCCCATTCCACTGCGACTTCTTCGTCATCAATGACGAGATCGGGACGAGAGAACAAGCGTAAGCACCAGCCGTTCATCCAATGCGTGGTGACGCGAGTATTTACCGAAGCCACGGTCCCCCTCCACAATGAGCTGATTGCGGCACAACTGCTGTCGTCACCAATCCTGCCTAGGTTCGCCGAGTGTTCGCGAACGGATCCTGCACCAACCGCTTCGCGGATGATTCAGCCTTCGGTTTCAGGCGGTTCCTTCATGCTCTTGCCGTCCGGGGTGAGTAGGCGCAGCAAGGCCCTGGAGGGTGCTGACGACTTTCTGGACGGCGGTTCGGTGCAGGCTTTCTGGGCGGCAGAGGATGTCGACGCACCTGCTGAGGTGTACATCGCGTAGGGGTTTGAGGACTATGCGGCTGCCGGGTTGAGGTGCTGCGGTGTAGCGGGGCATGAGCGCGACGGCGGAACTGTCGGCGATGATCGCGGCGGCGACGAAGAACTCGTTGATCCGATGCGTGATGTTCAGCGGTTTCCCTGCATGTACGGCGACGCTGTGCAGGGCGGATGCCAGGGGAAATCCGTCTTGCACGGACACCCATTCCTCATCGATCAGCTCCGCGACCCCGACGGTGGGTTGACCGGCTGAAGGGTGTTGATCCGACATGGCAACATCCAGGGGTTCGTTCACCAGGGGTAGCACTGTCAGGGACGACGGCCAGGGCGGGCTGTGCTCGAGGCGGTGCGCGATCACGAGGTCATAGTCAGCTGCGAGGGCAGGGAAAGCACCTTGCCCCACGTCCCGGTCGGAACAGATCAGGTGCGGGTTTCCCTCACCAGCGAGGTTTCCCAGGAGCGGGCCGAAGTAGGTCAGGCCGGCGCTGTTGAACGCACAGATCGTCACTGTCGCGGTCGGGTCCTGCACGTACCGGCTCACGGCCTGCTCCGCGGAGCTCATCGCGACACTGATCTGCGTGGCGGCTTCGGCCAGCGCCTGCCCAGCACCGGTGAGGACCAGGTTCCGGCCTCTGCGTTGTGTCAGGGGCACCTCGACCCGGCGTTGTAACGCGGTCAGCTGCTGGGACACAGCAGACGGCGAAACATGGAATGCCCGCGCAACCGCGGCCAGACTCCCGCGTTCCCCCAGCTCTCTGAGCAGCCGCAACTGATGCACATCCATAAGTGAACGCTAAACCATTACTTCACGAACTGCCCTCTCGTCTAACCAACCAGGACACACCACACTCGAGGAGTGCCCTCATCTCTTACACCCCTGACCCCACCGGACTCCTTCGACCGCCGTGTAGAACATAGCCGGCATGGTTCCTTTCTCTCCTTACTCATTGCACGGCGCGTCGATGTCCTCCTGCTGCTGGTCGCCGTGGTGTGGGGTAGCAGTTACCTCGCAGCGAAAGCCCTCACTGACACCGTCGACGTCACCGTGGTCCTTTCCCTGCGCTTCCTCATCACCACCGCTGCGCTGATCGTGATCGCGCTGATCTGGAACAAGCGCAAAGTAGGGCTGCGTGAGAGTGCTGTCGGCGTCGTCCTCGGTCTCACCCAGGCAGCTGTCCTGATCCTGGAAACCCACGGGATCGCCGGTACCAGTGCCACGAACGCCGGCTTGATCATCAGCCTCGTCGTCGTCTTCACCCCAATCGCGGAAAGCATTGCCTTCCGGGTGAAGCTACCTCGCATGGTGCTCGCCGCCGGCGTCATCGCCGTCGTCGGGGTGTGCCTCCTGGTCTCCGAAGACGGACTCGCGACCCCGACCCCGGGAGACAGCCTCATGCTCGCCGCCGCGGTGATCCGTGCCATCCATGTCACCGCCGTCTCCGGGCTCACCCGAGGACGAAACTACAGTCCACTGACTATGACGCTGGTGCAAAGCGCCGTGTGCGCTGTCGTCTACACCGCCGCTGACCACACCGGTGTCCTCGACGCCATCAAGACCTTCACTACGGCCCAGTGGCTCGGCGTCCTCTACCTGGGCCTGGCCTGCAGCGTCTTCGCGTTCCTCGTCCAAACCTGGGCCATTCAGCAAACCTCGGCTTCCCGAGCCAGCCTCCTCATGGGCACCGAACCCATCTGGGCCGTCCTCTTCGGACTCACCATCGGACAGGACACCCTCGGACTCATCGGACTCATCGGTGCAGCACTGATCATCACCGGCACGTACCTCGGACTACGAGCCGAAACCCGCTACCGAAACCAACAAGAACCCACACTCCTGCACCCGAGCCACACCACCCTCCCCTGAGGAAGGAACGATCACGCGCGCAGGAGGATCCTCTTGCGTACACCCTTGATCCCGGAGGTCCGCTCCGACCTGTCTAGCACCTCCTCCCCGCCGTAAAGATGCACTGGGCCGATGACATCGTGCCAATACCCAATGGGAACTAATGGGCCAGTGGGGGACCGCCGGGTACGACGCAGCGCAGTGGCCCTACGTCTTCTTCGTCACCACCCACCACGACGATGAGGTAGGCAGGGTGTACGGGTTCGGGACCTACAACCGGGGCGAGATCGCAACGCCCTGGTTCCGGAACGAGGACGCCTGCCATAAGGCCATCAAGCTGAGGTGTTCTGGCACTGGAGGTTCGGTGGCGCCGACGCCTCCCCAACCTGACCTACAAGCTCGAGGACCTACCCGAGGAACACACCACCCCCTGGGTTTAGGCGAAGCACCCCGCCAGGAGTCAGCCACACGTCCTCACCAACAGGAAGGGCGACGTGCGGGCAGTGAGGACCGTGCCGCACGGTCCTCACCCCTTGGTGCGACGAAGCGAGAGAAGTGTCTGTACCCGGCCGGTAGGAAGCTGTGGCAAGCAGCCCCGAGGCCGCATAGTTCTTCATCATCGTCCGCATATACGTGCCTCTCCACTGACGTTGGTTAGTGCTGGAGCTGTCCGCCCCGCCGGTAGGACCGCTAAAGCTGACGGTGCAAGGTGCC
>JASLBS010000251.1 GCA_030146405.1 Arthrobacter sp. | reverse complement strand
CGGTGACGATCGAGCCTCGGGAGGGCGCAGTACGTCGCCGGGGAGGGCGGGTGCGGTGCCTGCCTTGATGGTCATGGCGCCGCGATGGCGTGGAGCCGGGCCGCAGCGATCTCCTGGTGCCCGCGTGGCGTCGGATGTGCGCCGTCAGCGGCGAGCGCCTCCACCCCTGCCTCCACGGCACGTTGGTCGAGCACGACGTCGAGGGGGATGGCGAGTACGTCCCGTTCCTGTACATCCACGACCGCGTCCCTCCTTCTCGAGTGCTCCGACATAGGGCGGCAGAACGCCACCCTACACCTCCGCCTTTTCGGCCGATCCCGTCGTGTGCACCAGAATCGCTGCGCGGTGGAAGGATCGGATCAAACTCCCACCGATATCCCGAGGATGCCCCATGGACCTGGTGCTCGAGCGTGTCCCGTTCGATTCCGAAGAAGCCGAGGTGCTGCGGAACGCGCAGCAGGCCGAACTGCACGTCCGCTACGGCAGCTCGGACCATGAGCCGGGGGAGCCGCCCACGGCGGACAACGTGCCGTTCTTCCTGGTCGCTCGACGTCCTGACGGAACTGCCGTCGGGTGTGGGGGACTGCGTCCCCTGGCGGATGGCGGGCTGGAGGTGAAGCGGATGTACGTCGTGCCCGAACTCCGCGGTCGGGGAATCGCAACGGCAGTGCTCCGACGCATCGAGCAGGAGGCCCGGGCGCTGGGACGTGCCGAACTCCTGCTCGAGACCGGCACCGAGCAACCGGACGCCATGCGTTTCTACGAGCGGGAGGGCTACGAGCGCATTCCCAACTTCGGGCTGTACGAGGGCGAGGAGCAGTCGGTCTGCTATGCCAGACGTCTCGACTGATGCTCCGACTCCCGTCCTAGTCGGCGTCGGCCTGAGCGAGACTCTGCGCGTGAAACGTCCGCGATCATCGGGCCGCTGCGGCCTCCGGACCATGGCCCCCTCGGGCATGGCGATGTGCGGCTGCATCTCGGACAGGTCACGATGTGAGATATTCATCACATGCTTACTTGACCCACCTAATAAAGTGGCCTAAGAAAGAACTTAGCGGTTTGCCCAGGGGGTCGAGCCGCCCGGCGGCACCGTGGCCGCCCCTGATGAAAGGTACAACGATGTCCCTAAGGTCCTTGCGTTCCCGGCGGGTCGGTCTGGCCACCGCCGCAATGCTGAGCATCACTTCCCTCGCCCTCGCCGGTTGTGCAGGTGGTGGGGGAGGAGCGGAAGAAGGAAGCGACTCGGAATCGACGTCGGTCACCGTCTTCAACGGTGCCACCGGCACCATCGCGGAGAACTTCAACCCGTTCTCCTCCACCGCACTCCAGCCCACCCTCGGTGTGATCTTCGAACCGCTCTTCTGGTACAACGCCGCGTCCGCCGAGCCGCCCACCCCTCTGCTCGCAGAATCGTTCGAATGGAACGAGGACGGCACCGAGC
This sequence comes from Arthrobacter sp., assembly GCA_030146405.1. Classification (GTDB taxonomy): domain Bacteria; phylum Actinomycetota; class Actinomycetes; order Actinomycetales; family Micrococcaceae; genus Arthrobacter_D. The sequence continues at coordinate 11,304 of JASLBS010000251.1, read as the reverse complement.
TCACCATCACCACGCGGGAAGGCGTCGAGTGGTCCGACGGCGAACCGTTCACGGCGAACGACGTCGCCTTCACCTTCAACCTCGTCAACGAGACGCCGGAGCTCAACACCACAGGGCTCTCCGCCACCGCGGAGGCCACGGATGACACCACCGTGGTGCTCTCCTTCTCCGAGAACTCGTTCATGCAGGAGCCGAACGTCCTCGGCAACCGCGGTATCGTCCCCGAGCACATCTGGAAGGACGTCGCGGATCCCATCATCGAGATCAACTCCGACCCCGTAGGGACCGGCCCGTTCAAGGTCAAGGACTTCACCGCGCAGAGCTACCTCCTCGAGAAGAACGATCTCTACTGGGAGGAGGGCAAGCCCGCCATCGACGAGGTGCGCTACATCTCCCTCGACACCGCGGACGCCGCGACCGGAGCGTTGCTGGCCGGTCAGGTGGACTGGATGAGTTCCTTCCTGCCGGGCCTCGAACAGATCCTCGCCGACAACGAGAACCTCTCCTACGTCAACACGCCGGCCCTCACCGCGTCGATCTTCACCTGCTCCAACGAGGAACTGGGCTGCGAGGGCCCCCAGACGGACCCGGCCGTCCGCCAGGCCATCTACCAGGGCATCGACCGCGAGCAGCTCAACGCCCTCGCCGGTGGCGGGTTCGCCGGCACGGCATCACCCACGCTGGTGCTGCCCGAGCGTGACGCAGAATGGATCGCCGACCCTGAGAACACCGAGACCCCGGGCAATGCCAACGTCGAGGAAGCACGCCGGATCCTCGAGGACGCCGGCTGGGTCGAAGGCAGCGACGGCATCCGCGAGAAGGACGGCGAGAGGCTGTCCCTCGGCATCCAGACCGTCACCGGCTACAGCGACTTCATCTCGCTGAACGACGCCATGTCGCAGCAGTTGCGCGAGGTCGGCATCGAGCTCAACCCGACACAGATCACCTACAACGAGTGGATCAACAACCTCAACATCGGCCAGTACCAGCTGACCCTGGAGTCGATCGGCCTCCAGCCCTCCAACAACCCCTACTACTCCTACGAGAAGTGGTACAACACGGCGAACACGACGCCGGTGGGAGAGTCCGCGCTGAACAACAACACCGCACGCTACAGCAACCCGGTGGTCGACGACGCCCTCGCCGTCGCCCGCTCCACGAATGACGAGGCGGTGCAGAAGGAGCAGTACGGGATCATCCAGGAGGAGATCGTCCGGGACATGCCCTACATCCCCATCTACGTGAACTCGCTGTTGACCGAGTTCAACACCGAGCGTGCCACCGGCTGGCCCACGAACGAGGATCCCTACGCCCTCGCGGCGACCTGGAAGTCCTGGGACAACGGCATCGTGCTGAAGAACATCACACCTGCCGAGTAACGAGTCCTCCACGTCCGACCACGGGTGGGACGGAGTGTCCCTGCGACGCTCCGTCCCACCCGTGACCGGACCGGACCAGTCATGGAAAGTCGATCCCCATGAAATACATCCTGCAGAAGCTCGGGTTCTACCTCGTTGCCTTCTGGGCTGCGCTGACGGTCAATTTCTTCCTTCCGCGCCTTCTCCCGGGGAACCCCGTGGACATCATGCTCGCGAAGCTCGCCCAGCGCGGGCCCGTCACACCGGAAGCCCGTGAGGCCGTCGAACTCCTCCTCGGCACCAACACCCAGGCACCGCTGATCGTGCAGTACTGGCAGTACCTCGGCAAGCTCTTCAGCCTCGACCTCGGGACCTCCGTGGCGTTCTTCCCGGCGTCGGTGACCGACATCATCGGGCAGACGCTGCCGTGGACCATCGGCCTCATCGGGATCGCGACCATCATCTCCTTCGTCCTCGGGGTCGGCCTCGGCATGCTGGCCGGGTGGAAGCGCGGCTCGTGGCTGGACAACCTCATCCCGGTCACCACGATGCTGCAGTCCGTTCCCTACTTCTGGCTCGCGCTGATACTGCTCTTCGTCCTCGGAGGCATGTGGGGCCTCTTCCCCCTGAACGGCGGATACAACGTCTACGAGGTGAGTCCTGGCTGGAGCTGGGCGTTCATCAGCAGCGTCGTCTACTACGGGACGCTCCCGGCGCTCACCATCGTGATCTCCTCCGTGGGCGGCTGGATGCTCGGCATGCGCAACATGATGGTGTCCACCCTCTCCGACGACTACATCCTGACCGCGGAGGCCAAGGGACTGCGACCCGGGCGGATCATGACCACCTACGCCGCCCGCAACGCCGTCCTGCCCTCGGTCGCCGGCTTCGCCATCTCGCTCGGCTTCGTGGTGGCCGGTTCGATCATCACCGAATCGGTGTTCTCCTACCCCGGTATCGGCTCCGCCCTGCTCAACGCGGTGGGTAGCAACGACTACTCCCTCATGCAGGGACTCTTCCTCGTGATCACGCTCTCCGTCCTGGGCGCCAACCTGATCGTCGACCTCCTCTACTCGTTCATCGATCCCCGCACCCGGGCCCGAAGCTAGGATCCGTCATGACCACCACCAGCCAGGACCCCGGCCTCGCAGCGGCGAGCGCGCGCTCCACCCGGGTCAAACGATCACTGCCGCCCATGACGCCGAAGCTCGCCATCGGGTTGCTGATTGCCGGCAGCATCACCCTCTTCGGTATTCTCGGTCCGTTCCTCGTCGGAGATCCGTCGAGGGTCGACAACGTGGGACTGGCCGGACCTGCCGACGGGTTTCTCCTCGGGACCACGCAGACCGGACAGGACGTCTTCGCGCAGCTTGCCCATGCCACCCGCGGATCCCTCACGGTCGGCCTGATCGTGGGCGTCCTGACCCTCTTCCTCTCCGCGTTCTTCGGCATCATCGGCGCCTACGCCGGAGGGTGGCTCGACGAGTCCTTCTCCCTGTTCACGAACGTCATGCTGGTGATCCCCGGCCTGCCCCTGGTCATCATCATTTCCAGCTACGTCCCCGACAAGAGCATCCTCCTGGTCTCGGTGGTGCTCGCACTCACCGGTTGGGCAGGTTCGGCCAGAGTGCTCCGCGGGTTCACCCTGAGTGTGCGCAACCGCGACTACGTGGCCGCCGCGCGGGTATCCGGTGAGAGCTCGTGGCGCATCCTCGGCGTCGAGATCCTGCCGAACCTCATCCCCCTCCTCGCGTCCCAGATGGTGTTCGCCGTCATCTTCGCGATCCTCGGCGAGGCGGGACTGTCCTTCCTCGGCCTGGGAGCCTCCGATTCCTTCACCTGGGGCACCATGCTCTACTTCGCGCAGAACGGCCTCGCGCTGAGACTCGGGGCCTGGTGGTGGTTCGTACCGCCCGGACTGCTGATCGCACTCTTCGGCGCGGCATTGGCCCTCATCAACTTCTCCATCGACGAGATCATCAACCCGAAGCTGCGCTCGCAGACGCGCGCGACGCGGCGTTCCTGGAAGATCAGCAAGGCCGAGCTGCGCACCGCCACCAAGGAGGACGCCCTGTGAGTGGTACCAACGAGGGAGCCCACGCCGTGGAGATCACCGATCTCGGTGCGCACGGCGCCGCAGAGGCCGGCGCAGGACGTGCGCACCGCACCGAGCGGGCCGCGGAGGCGCGCGAACACCCGGTCCTGACCATCGACAACTTCAGTGTCGAGTACAAGGGCGACCGCGTGGTCAAGGCCGTGAAGGATGTGACCCTCACCCTCGGGCGCGGGGAGATCCTGGGCCTCGCGGGGGAGAGTGGCTGCGGCAAGTCGACCCTCGCGTACGGCATCAACCGGTTGCTGAAGCCACCCGCCGTCATCACCGGTGGTAGTGCTCACTTCCACTCCCGCGAGGGGTACGTGATCGACCTCAACGAACTCAGCGGGGAGGATCTCCGCGCCTTCCGCTGGGACAAGATCGCCATGGTCTTCCAGGGCGCGATGAACTCGCTCAACCCCGTCATCACCATCCGGAGCCAGATCGAGGACATCTTCTCGACCCACCGCCCGGACATGTCCAAGAAGGAGCGTCGCCTGAAGTGCGGTGACCTCCTCGAGCGCGTGGGGGTGGACCGCGGTCGGCTCCGGTCGTATCCGCACGAACTCTCCGGGGGAATGCGCCAGCGCGTCATGATCGCCATGGCCATGGCGCTCGATCCGCAGGTGATGATCATGGACGAGCCCACCACGGCCCTCGACGTCGTGGTGCAGCGCGACATCCTCCGCGAGATCACCCGTCTCCGTGCCGACCTCGGTTTCGCCGTCATCTTCATCACGCACGACCTCCCGCTCCTGCTGGAGATCAGCGACCGCATCGCGGTGATGCGTGAGGGCGAGATCGTCGAACTCGGCGACGCCGTCGAGCTGTACACGAACCCGCAGCACGAGTACACCAAGAAGCTTCTCGCTTCGTTCCCCAGCCTCACAGGTGAACGCGGCGACTTCATCCGTAGCGGATCACGGAATCAGGACGGAGCACAGGCATGAGTGCCCTTGAGGTGGAGAACCTCGTCAAGCAGTACAGGCTGCGCGACGGACGACGCTCGAGCATCCTGAAAGCGGTCGACAACGTCAGTTTCTCGATCGACAGCGGCCGGACGGTGGCCCTCGTGGGTCAGAGCGGCAGCGGCAAGTCCACGCTGGCGAAGCTGCTCATGCAGCTCGAGAGGCCGACCTCGGGCAGGATCCTGCTCGACGGCAAGCCGGTCAGTCGTCACGGCGCGGGGCTCCGGCAGTACCGCAGCGACGTGCAGATGGTGTTCCAGGATCCCTTCGCCTCCCTGAATCCGTACCACACCATCGCCCATCACATCGGGCGGCCGCTCATCCTGCACGGCAAGGCGAAGGGGCGGGACGAGGTCATGGCAGGTGTCACCTCCCTGCTCGAACGCGTGCGGCTCGACCCGGACATGGCCCAGCGCAAGCCCCACGAGCTCTCGGGTGGCCAACGGCAGCGCATCGCGATCGCCAGGGCGCTCGCGCCGGGACCGAAGATCCTCGTCGCGGACGAGCCGGTGTCCATGCTCGATGTCTCCATCCGGCTCGGAGTCCTCAACCTGCTGGCCGATCTGCAGCGCGAGGAGAACCTCGGCGTCTTCTACATCACCCACGACCTCGCGACCGCCCGCCACTTCTCGGACGACATCCTCGTGATGTTCAAGGGCGAGATCGTGGAGCGCGGACCGGCCGACGACGTGATCCTCAATCCGCAACACGAGTACACACGGTTGCTCGCGGAAGCCGCTCCGAACCCGGAGAAACGCCTCAGCGCCTGACCCGCAGGCATCCGACCCACCAACCGGCACGCGTGCCGCCGCAGACCACCACTGGAGTAAGTGCATGAACCTCACGACCACCGCGCCGCAGACACTCGACCTCGGCGGCACCTGGAACCTTGCCTGGACCGCGGGACCGGACGGGTCGCCGTCGTACGCGACCTCCGGGGCGCCCATCGAGGCCACGGTGCCCGGCCAGGTGCACACGGACCTCCTGGCAGCAGGCCTGCTGGAGGACCCGGACGTGGGACTGCGCGAAGCGGACCAGATGTGGATCGGGCACTCGCAGTGGACCTACTCACGGCGCTTCGAGTGGGACGGCAGCCCCTCGGGTGACCGGGTCGAGCTCGTCGCGGAGGGCCTCGACACCTTCGCCACCGTCACCCTGAACGGGCACGAGGTGGCCGTGACCTCCGACCAGCACATCGGGTTCCGCTGGCAGGTGGCGCATCTTCTGATCCGGGGGGAGAACCTCCTCGAGATCAGCTTCGGATCCGCCTGGGACGCCGCCCACGAATGCGAGGCGCAGATCGGTGAGCTACCTCGTCCCTACGCGGAGCCGTACCCGTTCGTGAGGAAGAGTGCGTGCAACTTCGGGTGGGACTGGGGGCCGCACTACGTCACCGCCGGTATCTGGCAACCGATCCGCCTGGAGGCGTGGTCCCGGGGCCGGATTGCTTCGATACGCCCCGACACCGCGGTCGAGGACGGTGTTGCGCGCGTGTCCGTCTCGGTAGGGCTCGAACACCTGGGAACGACGTCGGGACTGACCCTCACCGCGGTTCTGACCGCACCCGACGGCGGCGAAGCCGCGCGGTCGACCGTCCAAGCGGGCACCGACGACGTCGACCTGGTGCTCGAAGTGCCCGATCCGCAGCTGTGGTGGCCGGTCGGGGTAGGTGCGCAGCCACTGTACGGGCTGTCCGTGGTCCTCGAGGGCGACGGCGGCGTGCTGTCCGAGGGGGTTCGGCGTATCGGTCTGCGGACCGTGGTGGTCGAGGAGGAGCCCGATGCCACCGGGAGCACCTGGGCCATCGTGGTCAACGGCCGCCGCGTCCGGGTGCGCGGCTACAACTGGATCCCGGATGACCCCTTCATCGCCGAGGTGACCGAGGAGCGTCTCGGGCAGCGCCTCGATCAGGCCGTCGACGGCGGAGCAAACCTCCTGCGGGTCTGGGGTGGCGGGTACTTCTCCACGGAGGAGTTCATGGCCGGCTGTGATGAGCGCGGCCTCATGGTCTGGCACGACTTCCTGTTCGCCTGTGCCGCCTACGACGAGTCCGACGCCATGATCCAGGCCGTCACCACCGAGGCCGAGCAGGCTGTCGCCCGGCTCGCCTCACACCCGAGCCTCGTGATCTGGTGCGGCGGCAACGAATGCGTCTGGGGTATGTACGACTGGGGGTGGCCCGAGATCCTCGACGGACGTCCGTACGGCGCGACCTTCTACACGGAGGTGCTCCCCGACGTCATCCGACGCCTGGACCCCTCACGGCCCTACGTCCCGAACAGCCCGTGGGCTGGATCGCTCGACAAGCACCCGAACGACCGGGCCTCCGGACCCGTGCACATCTGGGAGGTCTGGAACAACGTCGACTACGTCCACTACCGCGATGTCGATCCTCCCTTCGTCTCGGAGATGGGCTGGTGTGCGCCTCCCGCATGGTCCACCCTGCGGCGCGTCGTCACCGAGGGGGACCTCGTTCCGGAGAATCCGCAGGTGGCGCACCATATGCGGGCCGCCGATGGCATGGAGAAGCTGGCGAACGGGCTGCGGCCCTATTTCGGCGAGCCGGTCACGGCCGAGGACTGGCATTACCTCACGCAGGTGGTCCAGGCACGATCACAGGCCGCTGGAGCGGAGTGGCTGCGGGGCAGGGAACGCTGCGCCGGGGTGGTCATCTGGCAGCTCAACGACTGCTGGCCCGTGCTCAGCTGGTCAGCGGTGGACGGCGACGGCATCGAGAAGCCGGTCTGGTACGCGCTTCGCCGTGCGTTCGCGGAACGGCTGCTCACCATCCTGCCGATCACATCGGGTGACACCGGGGATCCGAGCGGACCCGATGGGCTCGAGGTGGTCCTCGTCAATGACGGGTTGTCCGAATGGACGGCGGACGTCGTCGTCCGGCGGATGACGCTCGACGGGACGGAGGTCGGGCGGGAGGACGTCCGACTGTCGGTGGCGGCGGACGGTACGGCACGCGCCACCCTGCCCGCGGAACTCACCGTGAAGAGCGATCACGAGTTCCTCGTCGCTGATGCGGATGCCCTGCGGTCCGTCTGGTACTTCAGGCCGGATGCGCACCTGGTGCAGGTGGAGCCCCGCTTCACGGCGCGAGCCGGTGTGCTCGACGGTATCGGTCACATCGACGTCGAGGCGCAGACACTGCTCCGGGATCTTTGTCTGTTCGCCGATCGGCTCGCGGAACTGTTCGGCGTCCCGGCACCGGAGCTCGTGGTCGATGACATGATGCTCACCGTCCTGCCGGGGGAGACGGCGCATCTCACCGTCCGCCGGCGGGACGGAGTTCCGCTCGGCACCCCGGCAGACCTGTCGGAGGCCTGCCGGTTCCCGGTACTCCGGTGCATCGGCGACACCACAGCGCAGGCATCATCCGGAGGTACTACCGACACCGAAGGCCCGGCGCGATGATCGCGGGCATCGAGACCGGCGGCACGAAGGTGATCTGTGGGGTGGCTGATCCGAGCGACCCCGGGACGATGGTCGAGCAGATCCGGATCGACACGACGACGCCATCGGGGACCCTCGCCGCGATCCGAGGGTTCCTCGCCCCACACCAGGCGGCGGGCCGGTTCGACGCGGTGGGTATCGCGTCCTTCGGTCCTGTCGAGGTGGACGCTGCATCCGCCCGGTTCGGGTGGATCACGTCGACCCCGAAGCCGGGCTGGCAGAACACCGACCTCGTCGCACATCTCGGGCTGGCCCCGGGGACTCCTGTGCGGCTCGTGTCCGATGTGACCGGTGCGGCCCTCGGTGAGCACCGGTTCGGTGCCGGCCGGGGTGTCTCCGACATCGCCTACGCGACGGTGGGCACGGGGATCGGCGTCGGCCTCGTGGTGAACGGTGCACCCTTCACCCTGCGCAGCCATCCGGAGCTGGGCCACCTCGTGGTGCGCCGCCACCCCCATGACTCCTTCGCGGGGGTGTGCCCGTTCCACGGGGACTGCCTGGAGGGCCTTGCATCCGGACCGGCGATCGCTGCCCGCTGGGGCAGGCCCGGCGATCACCTGGGTGTGCTGCGTCGGGAGGCCGTGAACCTGTCGTCCTACTACATCGCCCAACTGCTGGCCGCGGTGACGTACGCAGCCGCTCCCCAGCGGATCGTCGTGGGAGGGGGTGTGCTGAAGACACCGGGGCTCCTCGACGCGGTCCGCGAACAGCTCGCCCTGCTGGTCGGTGAAGCGCTCGCGGGGCACCCGCTCATGCGCACGGACAGCGGTTACGTGGTCAGGCCGTTGCTCGGGGACGAGTCCGGGGTCCGTGGGGCTCTGTCGCTCGCCGTCGACGCCCTGCCGTTGGGTGCGGCGCTGGCGACGGCGCGCTGACCCGTACTACCGTGGCGCCGGTGCCGGTGAGCCGTGCACCGTTCCGCTCAGGGGCCGCCTGTGCGAGGGTGGGCGAATGGCCACCTATGATGCCTTCGCCGACGCCTTCGACCTCCATGCCGCATCGAGCGCCTACAACGCGCACTACGACCGCCCCGCGGTCCTGGAACTGCTCGGGGACGTGGCCGGGCTCTCGATCCTCGACGCCGGCTGCGGGTCCGGACTGTACGCGGAGGAACTCGCCCGGCGCGGTGCCGAGGTGACCGGGGCGGACGCCAGTTCCGAGATGATCCGCCTCGCGGCGCAGCGCGCCGGGGATCGCTGCGACTTCCGGGTGCATGACCTCGAGGCGCCGCTCACCTGGGCCGAGGACGCCTCCTTCGACGTGGTGGTCATGGCGCTCGTGCTGCATCACCTCGAGGCGCCACGCCCGGTACTTCGCGAGTTGCACCGTGTACTCCGTGAGGATGGCCGGCTGGTCCTCTCCACCATCCATCCCGTGGTGGACTGGCAACGCTACGGTGGCAGCTACTTCACCGACGAACGCATCACCGAGACCTGGAACGACGGTTGGAAGGTCCAGTTCCGCCGGGCGCCGCTGACGGATGTCGTGGCTGATTTCGCCGCCACCGGATTCGCCATCGAGTCCTTGGTCGAGCTGCGTCCGGCGGACACGATGGCGGCCGAGTTCCCGGCGATCCATGAGAAGCTCTCCACCGAACCCGGCTTCATCGCTTTCACGCTCGTCAAACGTGCCGGCTGATCCTGGGGGCAGGCCTGATTCGCGCCCCGCCGAAGGGTCTGCTCGGGAGCTCCCTGCCGCCCCGCCACTGCTGATCGAGACGGGGCTCAAGGTCCGGCTGTACTCGCCCGGACCATGAGGTCGCTTCCCGGCATGGGGCGTGTCTCAGGACGCCCCGAATCGAGCAGGGACAGGAGTAGTTCGGCGGCCACCTGCCCCTGCTTCGCCGGGTTGCGGGACAGCGCGGTGACCGAGGGCGACGCGAGCTGGCAGTGCAGGGAGTCGTCCCAGCTGACGATCGCCACATCCTCCGGGCAGCGCCGGCCGAGCGAGCGCAGGGCGAGCAGGCCCCCCATCGCCATGAGGTCATTGCCGAAGATCACGGCGGTCACGGGCTTCCCTGCAGGGCGCCCCACGAGTTCCAGCACGGCTTCACGCCCGGATTCCAGTGTGTAGGTCCCCTCGTGGCGGACCACGTCGATGCCGTACCGCGCGGAGTAGTGCTGGACCCCGTTCAGGCGCTCGTCCTCGTGCAGGAAGACGCTCGGCCCGGAGACGTGGGCGATCGATCGGTGACCGTAGCCGGAAAGGTGCTCCACCAGGGTGGCGGCGTCGAGGTCATGATCCGTGGTGGTGCCGGAGAACGCGGGAGTGGTGGCCGTCCCGGGAGCGCCGTGGAGAACGAACGGGAGACCGATCCGCTCCAGCACCGCCGGACGTGGATCGTCCTGCAGATGGTCGAACACCAGGACGCCGTCGACCTTCCGCTCACCGGCCCAGCGCTCGTAGATGATGCGCTCCTGCCCGGGATCATTGCCCACCATGCGGAGCATTAGAGCCATGTCCTGTTGGGCGAGGGCCGTCTCGATCCCGGCGAGCAGACCCATGTAGTACGGCTCGGTGCCGACGAGCAGGGGGTCGGCGGAGATTACCATGCCCACTGCTCCGGAGCGGGAACGGGACAGCGCACGAGCGGACGAGCTGGGGTACCACCCGATCTCCTCCGCGAGATCGAGGACACGACGCCGCGTCGACTCGCTCACGCCCGGTTGCCCGTTCAGCGCGTACGAGACGGAGGCTTTCGAGATGCCCAGGCGCTTGGCCAGGCCGGCGATGGTTTCCTTGGCCACGATTTCCACAATAGTCCCGACTGTTGACCAGCCCGGCCCGGATCGCCTAGGTTCGACCTACTACCTGAACCGGTTCAGCAGACCCATTTTCTCAGCGAGGAGAATCCGTGACGTACTCACTCCAGCTCTACACACTGCGGGCGGCCATCGGGGAGGATCTGCCGGGCACCATCAAGCGCGTCGCGGACCTCGGCTACACCGCCGTCGAACCCTACAACTTCGTGGCAACCGCCGATGAGTTGGCGGAGGCGCTCTCCGCCAACGGCCTGACCGCCCCGTCCGGGCACGCGCCCCTCCTCCGCGCAGACCAGGACGAGATCTTCGCAGCAGCCCGCAAACTCGGCATCGGTACCGTGATCGACCCCCACGTGGAGCGCTCGCACTGGACCTCGGAGGCGGACATCAGGGCCACCGCGGAGGCGCTCAACGCCGCCGCCAAAAAGGGTGCCGAGTACGGCATCACGGTGGGATACCACAACCACGAGTTCGAGTTGGAGGAGCGGGTGGACGGCGTCTCCGGCTTGGAGGTCCTCGCACGCCATTTGGACCCCGAGGTGATCCTCGAGGTGGACACGTACTGGGCCGCCGTGGGTGGCGAGGACCCCGTGGAACTGCTCCGCAGGCTCGGGGACCGCGTGCACTTCCTCCACATCAAGGACGGCCCGCTCACGCGG
>JASLBS010000247.1 GCA_030146405.1 Arthrobacter sp. | reverse complement strand
GAGGGTGCGCAGGGCGAAGATGTCCTCGAACACCCCGTTCAGCCCGATCGGGATGGACTGGCGAAGGGCCCCGCGGAGCAGCTGCGCCAGGACCAGGGCTTCCAACCGTGCCTCCGGCGAGTCATAGTTCGAGGCGGGAAGCCGACCGTCCTCGTCCAGCTGCATGCGCCCGATGCAGGCGCCCTGCAGCTCAGGCCCACCGAAGTAGCCGAACAGGGTGAGGTCGATGCCCTCGAGCTTGCGGCCGTCATTGATGAGCTCGATCTGCTGGGGCGAGAGGTTCTGTGGGTCGATCTCCGTTGCCACGGCACTCCTTTCCGGGGAGGCGCCAGACTAACAGCCCCAATACCGTGCTCGGGGATCTGCCCGACGCCTGCCGCTGACAGCTACGGCCACTGGGTGGCCCGTACGCATTGTGGCAGGCAGTGGCAGCTGTCCTGTGCGGCATCGTGGTGGTCGCACTCGCCTACCGACTTCTACATTTTGTCGTTGCCCTGCTGGTGCTTCCTGCCGCCTTCACGCTCGCGTGGATCAGCATGGCCTCCACCATGGATACGGGCGGGCCCTGGGCGGTGGGAGCAGTCCTTGTAGCCTTCGGCACGACCTTCGGTACAGCGGTCATGCTCGGTATCACCGCAGCGATAGAAGCCATCGGGAAGCGGCGGAGAACATCGAGGTGAGGGCGGCCGGCGCCCGGCGATGCTGGATCCGAGGGGCGCGCCAGCAGATTGGTTCTCCTCCGGCTGCCGGCTGCTTGACCTCCGGAGAAAATCCCACTCTCGTGCACGAGGCTCGTCGGTGTATCCGGCCGAGTCCGCGACACGAGGTCGTGGACGCTTTGGGGTGCTCCAAGTATGGGCTTCCCGACATCAAGCGGAGGGTGGTATTTCCCTCAAGATCACCGATGGTTTTCCCCGGCTGGCGGAGGAAATCGAACCATCTGCGCGACGTCCTGCCGTTCGAAGTCCCATCAGTAACGCATCCTCGTCATTGCGGATTAGCATTCAGCTATGGACAATTCGGTCGACTCCTCGACGACGGCAACGCACGCCCTGCATCAACTGATGCTCAGTGGCGACAGCGCGGAGGTCTTCATCCAGGAACTGACCTACCTGGCCGCCCGCACGTTCAGCACTGCGGCCGGTGTCGAGTGCAGCATCACCTACCAGGCGCCGAACACCGGGCCCCTCACTGTCGCCTCGAGCAGTGCCGCAGTGGTGCTCATGGACGAAGCCCAGTACGACACCGGTGACGGCCCCTGCCTGCACGCGCTCCGCACGGGAGAGTCGACAGACGTCCAGGACACCGCCACTGACACCCGCTGGCCCCGCTTCTTCGCCACGGTCCAGCACCTGGGATTCAGGTCCGTGCTCGGCGTCCCGCTCTGGCTCGGTGAGCAAGGGGCGGCAGCCCTGAATCTCTACTCGATCGAGCCCGGTTTCTTCGACCGGTCCGTCCAGGAAGCCGCCAATGAGTTCGCGCGCCAGGGCGGTAACACCCTCGAGATGATGCTGCGCGGCGAGAGAAGGGAGCAGCATGCACTGGACCTGCAGGCCGCGATGGCCTCACGCACGATCATCGACCTGGCGGTGGGCATCATCATGGGACAGAACCGCTGCTCCCAGGCACATGCCTTCAGCATTCTGAAGGATGCCTCTAATCACCAGAACCTGAAGGTCCGCGTCGTCGCCGAACGCGTCATCGGGTCGGTCACCTCCGAAGCTCCTACCACTCACTTCACGAACAACCCGGCGGCAGGGCATCAGCAGGAACTACGCAAGCCCTGACCGCTGAGTCGCGTCACCAGCGATCGAGGCGTCCGTGGTGCGGGTTCTCCTCCCGTACGGCATCGACAGCGTCAGCGGAGGTTTCCTTCCCCTCGCCGGTCAGCTGCGTCCATGTGTGGCGGCTGACGTACCGAGCGAGGCTGGTCAAAGTCTCCTGATGATGGGAGGCCTTCGCCCTGGTCGACGCGTCCGGCCCCGGCAGGGCAACAAAAAACCGCCGGACCAAGGCCTGAGCCCTGAATTCCAGCGGTTCGTTGTGGAGCTAAGGGGATTCGAACCCCTGACCCCCTGCATGCCATGCAGGTGCGCTACCAGCTGCGCCATAGCCCCGTACTTCACCGTCCTGCAGGTCTCACCCCGCCGAAGCAACTCATTCAGTCTAGTGACTCCTCCCCGCTTCGCCAAATCGACGGCGGCGTGGTGTCAGCCCTCCACCGGCTCCGCAGGAAGCGAAGCAAGACCTACGTTGTGCTCGGTCAACTGCCACGAGAACAGGGCGTCCGTACGTCCCACCACCTCGTGCACCTCGGACCAGTGGCAGTTGGAAAGTCCGGCGAGGGATCCCCAACGCTCGGGAGGCAGACCCATCAACGCAGCCAACGCCGCACGGATGGAACCACCGTGGCTGACCACCACCAGGGTGTCCCCCTCAGCGCTTCGCTCGACTGCATCGGTGACAGCTGCGAGCATACGTCGGCCGACGTCGAGCCTGTTCTCCGCGCCACCAGCCCTCACCTCCGGGTCCCCCCCGCGCCAGGCGGCGTTCCCCTCGGGGAACTGTTCATCGATCTGGGCGAAGGACAAACCCTGCCACTCGCCCGCATGTGTCTCCCGTAGCCGCTCGTCGTAGGACACTCCGAGCCCGGTGAGCGTACCCAGCGCGGCAGCCGTGTCAGCAGCACGCCGAAGATCGGAGGAGATGATGGTGGTGGGTCCGCGCGTCTCCAGCACCTTGGCCGCCCGCGCGGCCTGCTCACGGCCTGTTGCATCGAGGTCGATGTCCTCCTGCCCCTGGAACAGCCCGCTCCGGTTCCACTCGGTCCGCCCGTGACGCCAGAAGATGATCCGGCGCGCTCGCGGATCGGCCTGGGGGTGCGGGGTCACTCCGCTACGGTGTCGGACGGCGCGGTGCCGGATGCGCCCTGCGCCGCATCCTCGAGCTGCAGGTCCACAGCGGGGCAGTCCTTCCAGAGGCGGTCCAGCGCGTAGAACACGCGGTCCTCCTCATGCTGGACATGGACCACCACCGACGCGTAGTCGAGGAGGACCCAGCGGCCCTCACTGCGGCCCTCGCGACGAACGGGCTTGAGGCCCTGCTTCGACAGCTCCTCCTCGATGCCGTCGACGATCGCGTTCACCTGCCGCTCGCTCGGGGCGGAAGCGATCACGAAGATGTCCGTGATCGCCAGGCGGTCACTGACGTCGATGGCGACGATTTCCTGGGCGATCTTGTCCGCTGCCGCGTGTGCGGCGGTTCGGGCAATGCCGATGGACTGTTCGGTAGCGCTCACTGATCTCCTTGTGTGTGGACAGCTTTTTCACCCATTGAGGGAGCTGACAATCATTATTATCCCGGTAGTCAGGGCCGCAGCGCCCACGCCGAGTATCGAGTACTGCAGGTACCGCACGCGACGGAGGCGTCGCAGGCCCGCGGTCATCGCATCCAGGGGATCGAGCCCGAACGCGCTGCGCGCTCCGATCGGCTCCGATTCCGTGCCCACCCAGCCCGCCTCGGCCGACTGCGCCGCGCGCGGAATCACCACGGGGATCAGGGACGTCGAGGGCGCGCGGAGCGCCGTCTGGTTGCTTCCCGGAACCCGCACCAGTTCGGGCGGAGTGATGAAGGACAGGTTGTGAGGCGCCGCGGGGTCCTGCGGCTCCGTGCTGATCGGCGCAACCCGGGCCGACCGCTCGCGGGCTTGCCGCGCCCGGATGTTCAGCGCTGCCGCGCGCTCGGCCAGGGCGGTCTGGCGTGAGAGCATCTCGGGATCCACCGAGAAGGGGTCATCGGACCCGCGAGCTGCGACGTCGCCGGCGTGCTCCTTGGCGGCTTCCGCCAGGGCGCTGCGCGCCGCGAGTGCCTCCTCGATATCCATGGAACCGGCAGCGGATGCAGGGGTACGCGGTGACACCTGGACGGGCACGGCACCCCTCGCCTGCACTGCGGCCATGCTGGCCGTGTACTGGAGGCGCCGATCACGGCGACCACCGGGCAGCGGCTCCTTCAGGTCGCGAACGGGTTCGTCAGGCTCGGGGGCGACAGCCTTGCCCCCCACCTGCTGCAGTCTCAGCTGACGGCGGGTCGGCAGTTCGACACGGTGATCGCCCGGGGTCGAATCGCCGTCGGCCTCCGCCTCGATGACCGAGCCCTCGGCTGCCGCACGGTCACCGGCGGAGGATCCGGCCGTCGGTGCACCGCTTTCCGTCTTCCTCATCACGTTCTCACCTGGCTGGTTGTTCCACGGCGCTGAGGTTGCCCCCGTGCTGCCTCTCCGTCGGGAACACAGCGTGGTCCACATCGGACGACGAGCCTTCCCTGGTGCGCCGGTCCCGGTAGAGCCGGTGCTTGGCGATGTACTGCACCACGCCGTCCGGAACGAGGTACCAGACCGGCTTGTCCTCGTTGACCCTGCGCCGACAGTCGGAGCTCGAGATCGCCATGGCAGGTACTTCGAGGAGACTCACGTCGCGACCACCACCGCTGAGTTCGTGTCCCGGTCGCGTCACCCCGATGAAGTGTGCCAGGGACCAGAGCTCCTCCGCGTTCTTCCAGGTCAGGATCTGCGCCATGGCGTCCGCACCCGTGATGAAGAACAACTCGGTGTCCGGGCGCTCCGCCTTGAGGTCACGCAGCGTGTCGATCGTGAAGGTGGGACCGGGACGCTCGATGTCCACCCGGCTGACCGTGAAGCTGGGGTTCGACGCCGTGGCCACGACCGTCATCAGGTAACGATGCTCCGCCGCCGTGACATCCTTGTCCGCTTTCTGCCACGGTTGGCCGGTGGGAACGAACACCACCTCGTCGAGGTGGAAGACCGAGGCCACCTCGCTCGCTGCCACGAGGTGACCATGGTGGATCGGGTCGAAGGTTCCGCCCATGATCCCGAGGCGCCACGGCGAACCGTCACGATCCCCTTTCCGGGGCCCACCCATGACGTCGCGCGAGTCGATGTTCTTCGTCACCGGGGCTGCTAGTGCCGGTTCGCTTCACCGTGGTCGTGGTTGTTGGCGTGCTGCTTGTGCGGGTCCACGTGCTCCTCGGTGGCTTCGTGGCGGTTCCGGACATTGGAGAAGGAGATGGTGACGACGAGGAGAAGCAGGAGGATGCCCATGACCACGAGCCCGTAGGCGAGCGGCGGCATCGGCAGTTCGACGTGTTCCATGGCTTCGGTGGCCAGCAGCGCGCTGCCGAGGGAGTAGAGCATCGTGTTCCTCTGTCGTTTCAGTGGTCGCCGGACTGTATCGACCCGGCGCTGGCTTGTCCCCTCAATGGTAGCCGCAATGGGATACCGGCCCGCTCAGGGTCAGGGCTCAGCGGCGCACCTGACCCTCACCCTGCACGATCCACTGAGTGGTGGTGAGCTCCGTCAGCCCCATGGGTCCTCTGGCGTGCATCTTCTGTGTGGAGATACCCACCTCGGCGCCCAGGCCCAGCTCACCACCGTCGACGAACCGCGTCGAGGCGTTGACCAGCACGGCCGCCGAGTCGACGCCGGCGATGAACTCCTCGGACGAGGCGAGGCTGTTGGTGATGATGGCCTCGCTGTGTCCCGTGCTCCAGCGCCGGATGTGCTCGAGGGCCTCCTCCACCGAGTCGACGGTGCGGACGGCGAGGTCCAACTGCATGTACTCGCGCCCCCAGTCGTCGTCCGTGGCCGCGGCAGCAGACGCACCGTCGGTGAGAAGGGCACGCGAACGCTCGTCGACATGGAGCGTCACCCCCGCCTGCTGCAGTGCCGCCAGCACGACCGGTGCCGACGATGCACCGCTGTGGACCAGGAGTGTCTCGACCGTATTGCAGACACTCGGACGCTGGGTCTTCGCGTTGAGGAGGATCTCGATCGCCATGGCCTCCTCCGCGCTCTCGTCGAGGAGGATGTGCACGTTCCCCTCCCCCGTCTCGATGACGGGCACCCGGGCGCTGTTCACCACCGACTGGATGAGGTCGCGGCCACCACGCGGGATCAGGACGTCGACGCGGCCGCGTGCCTCCATCAGGACTCGCGCCCCGGCACGGCCGAGCTCGTCGATCGTCAGGACGGCGTCAGCGGGCAGCCCGTGATCCTCGAGGGTGTCCCGGATGATGCTCACGAGGGCCGCGTTGGTACTCGCCGCGGCGCTTCCACCGCGGAGGATCACGGCGTTACCGCTCTTGAGTGCCAACCCTGCGATGTCCACGGTCACGTTGGGCCGCGCTTCGTAGATCGCGGCGACCACGCCGAGGGGTACACGCACCTGCCGCATCCGCAGGCCGTTGGGGAGGGTCTCCGCCCGGACGGCGGTACCCACCGGATCCGGGAGGGCCGCCAGCTGGCTCAGGGCGTCCGCGAGCTGCTGGATCCGTTCGGGATCGAGGCTGAGCCTGTCGAGCAGATAGTCGGAGGTGCCCTCCGTCCGACCGCGCTCGACGTCGGCCCGGTTGGCGGTGAGGATAAGGTCCCGCCGGGTGACGAGTGCCTCCCCGATGGCGAGAAGGGCGCGATCCTTGCGGGCACGGGTGGCTCGGGCAAGAGTGCGCGATGCCATCCGTGCGCGATCGGCGATGCCGTGCACGGCAACCGTCAGTTCCTCGACGTCCGTTGCATCCCCAGCGGTGTCGTCCTTCACGTTCTCGGTGTCGAGCTCGCGTGTCTTCTCTGTCATCAGGTTCGTTCTCTCCTCAGTTCAGTGAGCACGTGTATTCCTGCTGCCGTAGGCGGCAGGGAGGCCGCATCGCGGCCCGCGTCGTCTACAGGATCACCAGGTCATTGACATGGACGATCGATCGCTCGTACTCCGAGCCGAATTCCCGGGCGATATCGCTCGTGGAACGGCCGAGCATGCGCGGCAACTCCACCGAGCTGTAGTTCACCAGGCCGCGGGCGACGACACGACCGGCGTGGTCGACCATCTCCACCGGGTCGCCGGCCTCGAAGGTTCCGGAGATCCTGTCGATCCCGGATGGCAGGAGCGATCGGCCCCCCTCGCCCACGGCACGGGCGGCACCGTCGTCGAGGAGCAGGCTTCCGTGGATACGCGCCAGGTGGGCCAGCCACAGCAGCCGGATGGGCTGCCGCCGTCCGGTGGGGCTGAACAGAGTACCGACGTCGTCGCCGTCCAGCGCTGCTGCCGCGTTGGCGGTCGAGGTCACCAGCACCGGGATGCCGGAGCTTGCCGCAATGGTCGCGGCCTCGACCTTCGTCGCCATCCCGCCGGTGCCGACGCCCGCCTTGCCCGGGCTGCCGATCACGACGCCCGCAAGATCCGCAGGGGACCTCACGGTGCGGATCGGCCGCGCACCGTCCTTGGGCGGTCCGTCATAGAGAGCATCGACGTCGGACAGCAGGAGTAGTGCGTCCGCCTTCACGAGGTGTGCCACGAGAGCCGCGAGGCGGTCGTTGTCACCGAACCGGATCTCCTGGCTGGCCACCGTGTCGTTCTCGTTGACGATCGGTACCACGCCGAAGTTGAGCAGGCGCTCCATGGCGCGGTGGGCATTGGCGTAATGGGTGCGCCGGATCAGGTCCTCGACCGTCAGGAGGACCTGGCTCACCGTCACTCCGTGGGCGCCGAACACCGCGGTGTAGCGCGCCATCAGGAGCCCCTGCCCCACACTCGCTGCCGCCTGCTGCGAGGAGAGCTGGGTCGGTCTCCGCATCAGCCCGAGCGGCGCGAGCCCGGCAGCGATCGCACCCGAGGACACGAGGATGATCTCCACGCCGGCGTTGCGCCGAAGGGCCAGAACCGTGGACAGCTGCACCAGCGCGTCCTGGGAGATGCCTCCCGATACGGAGGTGAGGGATGAGGATCCCACCTTGACGACGATCCGGCCGGCCTTCGCCAGGCCGGCGCGGTCCGTCGGGGGTTCGACGACTTTCATGGATTCCCTACGATTGGTCCTTCGTGTCCGCCGGGGCAGCAACCGGCTCCTGGTTCTTGCGGCCCTGCACCGACTCGGTCCAGACCCCGGCCTTGCGGTCGGCCTCGAGGTCGGCGCGCGCCGCGGCCTTGGCATCCTTGCGCTCCTGGTACTCCTCGCGCTTCTGCTCGCGCGTGGGCCGCACGTACTCCGCCAGCCGCAGATCGGTGCCGCGTGGTCCGGCCAGGAGTTCAGCGCCACCCATCATCGTGGGCTCCCAGTCGAAGACGACGCCGTCGCCCTCGCCGATCACCACGGTGTCGCCCGGCTTCGCGCCGATCTTGAACAGCTTCTCCTCGACCCCGATCGTCGCGAGACGGTCCGCGAGGTATCCCACGGCCTCGTCGTTCGTGAAGTCGGTCTGCTTGACCCAGCGCTCGGGCTTCTCGCCCAGTACGCGGAACAGGGGCAGGGCGTCCTTCTCCTCGTGCCGGATGCGGAAGGGTGCCGCGTTGACGCCGCGGGGCCGCAGAACCGGCGGCTCGACCTTCGGCGGAGCCGTGGCCACGGCCCGGCGGGCATTCTCCACGATCTCGGCCATGGCGAACCCGAGCTGGCGCAGCCCCTCATGGCTCGACGCGGAGACCTCGAAGACGCGGTACCCACGCTCCTCGAGATCGGCCCGGACGAATCCCGCCATGTCCTTGCCGTCGGGCACGTCCACCTTGTTGAGTGCCACGAGTCGCGGGCGCTCGTTGAGCGGGACGACGTCGCCGTCGGGTCCGGCGAAGCTCATGTCCACGGAGTACTTCTCGAGTTCGCGTTCGATGATCGCCAGGTCGTTCAGGGGATCGCGATCGGTCTCCAGTGCAGCGCAGTCCAGCACGTGGACCAGCGCGGCACAGCGTTCCACGTGGCGCAGGAAGTTGTGCCCGAGGCCCTTGCCCTCGCTCGCGCCCTCGATGAGGCCCGGGACGTCCGCGATGGTGAAGCGTGTGGAGCCTGCCTCGACCACACCGAGGTTGGGAATGAGGGTGGTGAAGGGGTAGTCGGCGATCTTCGGCCGTGCCGCTGACATGGCGGCGATCAGGCTGGACTTGCCGGCGGACGGGAAGCCCACGAGGGCGATGTCCGCGATGGACTTCAGTTCGAGGACGACATCGCGCTCGTCGCCGGGGATCCCGAGCAGGGCGAAACCCGGTGCCTTGCGCTTCTGCGAGGACAGCGCGGCGTTCCCGAGACCACCCTGGCCGCCGGCGGCCGCGACGAACTCCGTACCCTCGCCCACGAGGTCCGCGAGGACCTCGCCGCTCTTCGTCTTGACCACGGTGCCGTCCGGGACGGAGAGGACCAGGGTCTCGCCGCTCTTGCCGTTACGCCAGTCACCCATCCCGCTGCCACCGTTGGTGGCGTGGCGGTGGGGCGAGTGGTGGTAGTCCAGGAGCGTGGTGGTCTGGTGGTCGACCCGCAGGATGACGTTGCCGCCGTCGCCGCCGTTACCGCCGTCGGGCCCACCCAGGGGCTTGAACTTCTCGCGGTGGACGGAGACGCAGCCGTGGCCACCGGTGCCTCCGGATACGTGCAGGACTACGCGGTCAACGAAGCTCGCCACGTGGTTCTCCTTCTACAAATGCTTCACTGTGCCAGCTCTGACCGGCTTAAAAAGAGGTGGGGCGAGCCGTAGCGGCTCACCCCACCCGAATGCTTGGTGCATAGTGCGTCGGCAGAACTACTCTGCAGCAGCACCGACGATGTTGACGACCTTGCGTCCCCGGCGTGTGCCGAACTCGACAGCACCTGCCTCGAGGGCGAACAGGGTGTCGTCCCCGCCGCGTCCGACGTTGGCGCCCGGGTGGAAGTGGGTGCCGCGCTGGCGGACGATGATCTCGCCGGCCTTGACGACCTGGCCCCCGAAGCGCTTGACGCCGAGGTACTGAGCGTTCGAGTCGCGACCGTTGCGAGTGGAGCTTGCGCCCTTCTTATGTGCCATGAGTTATGCCTGCCTTCGCTGAAATTACTGCTTGACCGAATGGTAGCCCGGAAGGACTACGCAATACCTGTGATCTTGACGCGTGTCAGTTCCGAACGGTGACCCTGGCGCTTCTTGTAGCCGGTCTTGTTCTTGAACTTCTGGATGACGATCTTCGGTCCACGAAGGTTCTGGACGATCTCGGCAGTGACGGTGACCTTCGCGAGGTCCTCCGCTGCAGAGGTGATCTTTGCGCCGTCCACCAGAAGGAGGGCGGGAAGCTTGAACGTGCTTCCGGCCTGACCGGTGACGCGGTCAAGGGTAACGAGGTCTCCTACGGAAACCTTTTCTTGGCGGCCGCCTGCGCGGACAATCGCGTACACCACTTGGGAA
>JASLBS010000235.1 GCA_030146405.1 Arthrobacter sp. | reverse complement strand
GAGCCGGCCGGCAAGCTGGGTGAGATTGGTAGTGGTGACGACCTCCCAGCGGCCATGGTGCCGGCGGATCATGGCTAGGGATTCCATGCGGGCCAGGTGGTCGGTAAGGGCGCGGCGGGAGATGCCCGTGGTTTGGGTGAGGTCCGCGGTAGTGGGGGAGTGGCGACCGCGTTCGATGCCCTCGTAGGCGAGGGCTGCGACGTCTCCGAGGACCCGAAAGACAGGCCGGATGGCGTGGATTTTGCCTTTCCGCCACGTCAGCTCACGGGCAAGCTGCTTGAAGCGCTGGGGGAGCTGCACAGCATAGGTGTCGGCGTTGCGGCCGCGTCCCCGGTCAATACGAGTGAGGATCCCTGCTGATGCGTGCTCGAGGTGGGGGAGGAGCCGGGAGATGGTGACGTGGTCCTTGCCGAGAGCGACGGCAAAGGTACGGCAGCCGACGTCGAGGATGGTGGTCTGATTCGTCCGCATGTAGGCGAGGACTGCACGGATGAGGAACCGAAGACTGATCCCTGCCCGACCTTCTTTCATGAGCCTGTGGTCAAGGACGGCATGAAGGACGTTCTCTAGATCGTTGACGAGCTGGTGGATGGACTGCACACCCGGCGTGGATTCCTGTCGAGCGTTAGGTTTGATGCTGCCCCCCGTGAGTGAAGTAAGGCTTGTGTTGTACTTGTGCGCACTCTTCTTACCTACACGTTGGGAAGGGTCTTTTCTTGTGGCTGTGAAAGTTTGGGCCTTTGCCCACTCGAGAGGTAGGAGACGATCAGCTTTCGTTCCGTATAGAGCGGCAAGACCGGAGTATGGGCCGGCCATACCGATGCGGACCTGGTCGATGGTCCAGCGGCATGTTGCGAAGTGATTCAGGACCGCCATACGTGCTTCGGAAGCGGAAGCGTGACGTGTGGTGTCGTAGAGCCCGGTACGGGCAACCGAGCGCAGCGGAGAGCCATGGTGAGTTGTCGGTAGGGCTGCATGCGCTGCGGGAATCTGTGCAACGGGCATGTGTGCTTGGGTGCGGCGCCGGTTCTGCTCGAGGCGGTACAGCTCCGGGGCGAGAGCCTTGCGTAGGGCTACAAGGGTGGTGGTGGGGTTGCGGCGGGAGAGTACGCCATGAGCGTCCTTGAGCGGCGTGACAAGCCTCTGGTAACCACCGGACTTGTGCGCGGATCCAGGGACACGGATACACCCATGGACGATGTTCTGATGAGGACTTGGATCAAGACTCACGGCACGACGTCCGAGGGCTTCTACCAGCTGGCGTGCCTCGGCTGCCGGTAGGGGGTCCTGTAGCGGCACATACAGGTGGCGGCCGCCACTGGGAGACTGATCCTCGACGTACGCGAGACCTGCTGCATGCAGGAGGCTCCTGAGACGTCGGGCATCATCGTCGACCACGGCTTTCCGGGCCTTTGAGGTATCGAGGTCAAGGCACAGAGTACGGACAGTGCCGTCGAGGTCGTGCAGCATGACCGCAGCCGGCCGCGCAGGAGGTGTTGCGGTGATGAGCAGGGGAGTTGCGGGCTGCGGGTACTGGAACCGGCCATCCTTCCACCGCCCAAGGCGGTAGGAAGGATGACCGGCAATGAGCGGGGCCAGCACCCATACAGCATCGGCGCGGGAATCGTCACGGCGTGGCGCAATATAAAGAGCTGGAGATGCTTCAAGCACTCGGTGTACACTCTCAACTAAGAGCACGACCTGAAAAGGACGTACTTGGTTGAGCTCCTCACCGGTGATCTTGCCGGAACGACGGTGTGGAGCTTGGAAACTTGAATAGGAGAAGGCCCGCTACGGCGGGCCTTCTTTTTTTATGAAGCTTTACTGAACTGGAGAGCCTCCTGATCAGTGAGTTCTTCGAGGTCGATGGTTTCAAGGTAGCTGTGGACAAGGCGAGCGACGATGTCACTCCGGTTCTCGTCCGTTGCCGCTACGACTGCAGCGAGCTTTTTTGCGTCGCTCATAGGCAGTCGGGCTGTGATGACGTGACGTTCACCCTTGCTGCGCTGTGCCATGATCCCTCTTCCAGTTGAACCTGTAGGCCCAATCTAACCTGAATCAGATTTCATCAGGTAGGAGATTACGGCGTGTCGCGCCATGTTTCTCAGGTTTCTCCGCAAGGCCATCTGCCAGAACGACACCGAAACCACCAGAGGTGATCCTTGCGGTGAGAACAGCACCACCCACGGCGACAAGACTGCCCGCCGGGCTTTCGCTACCGGGCACCGCCGCAGTAGGGGAGTGGCGGCCGCGTTCCTCATCGTCCTCGGCACCGAGGGATCGTCCGCGTGCTGTTCGCGCAGATCGAAACCTCGTCCCGGGAGAGCTCCCGAATGCCTCCGGCCGTGAGGCTGTCCGCTACGCTCCGGTGCAGTGCTACGAGGGGGCGGCACTTGGTGGGCCCACTTCCGCCGGCACTCTGAAGTGGCACTATCCAGTATCTTGGCTCCGGTGCTGTTGGTGTGCGGGACGGCGTACTCCTTGCGCTCGACAGTCGCTTGCAGGCTATGGAGTAGTCCCGTGGCGTCCGGACTATTTTTCGCGCTGGATGCACCTGTGTGTTCGAGGTTCTCGATCCCGTGCTCGTACCTGCGCACGGAGGTCGTCTCGTGCGCCACCCACGCCACCAGGGGTCGCACGTTCGTCAGGTTGTGGTTGCGGGGGACGAGGTTCACTGCCCGGCACATTGTGTTTTGTCCTTTCCTGCCTGCTGTTACACCGCGTGCAGAGTGCAGAGTGCAGAGTGCTGATTTCCTGATGCCGGATCCGCTGTCCCGTCGTGTGTCCGGTCATCGCGTGGTGGTCCTGGGGTGGGGCTTGAAACGGGCAATCCCGAAGCCGAGAGCGCAGATCAGGGCGAGGGCCATGATGATGCGCACCAGGTCGAGGCCTGCGTGCTCGGTGATGGGGACCAGGGCTCCGGCCGGTTCGACCAGGATCTGGTGGCTGATGAGCCACGCGGCCGCGGTGACTGACTGGGAGGCCAACCAACCGCCCAGGGCTGTCAGTGCTATGGGCACTGCGAAGATGGCGACATGGAGCAGGGCCAGTTCTTCATTTTCGTTGTTCGCTACATTGCCCATCGTTGTTTCTCCTGCTCAGGGGTTGTCACTGATGTCACGATTCGGCGTCCTCGTCGGCGATGCGGGCTTGGACCGTTGAGTCTGCTGGTGCTTCCACCGTGATCTCCTGGCCCTCGTCGTCGTACCCGACTACGAGGCAGGAGCCGTCGTCATTGGCGTAGATCTCCGAGATCATGATTTCCGCGCCGACCTCCTCGAGGGTTGCGTGGTGCCCGGCTTGTAGCTCGGCGACGGTCGTGTCGAAGGTCGATCCACCGTCAGAGGCCATGCTGGGGGTGTGGCTTCGGATGTCCGCCGGTGTCGGGGCGGGTCCCTGCGGGATCTCGGCTACCTCGGAGGTTTCCTGCACGGTTGTGGGCGCGGGGTCCTGAGGTGTCGGGTATGTACCGGCGAGAATTCCTGCGACGCTGGCACCGAACTTCAGATCTGTTGCTTCC
This sequence comes from Arthrobacter sp., assembly GCA_030146405.1. Lineage (GTDB taxonomy): Bacteria > Actinomycetota > Actinomycetes > Actinomycetales > Micrococcaceae > Arthrobacter_D. The sequence goes on along the minus strand of JASLBS010000235.1, from coordinate 414 downwards.
TGCTCCGTCCCGGGGACGGGGAACAGTGCCAGACCGGCCTCGCGGGAGTCCGCGGCCTGGAGGCGAGGAGCTGTCCTGTAGGTGCTGGGGTGGATTTGGGCGCGGAATCGGCGGGACTCTTCGCTGGCGATCGGATCGAAGATCACTGTTTGCCCGGTGGAGTCGATGATCTTGGCATCCAACAGGCTTTCCCAGGTGACCACCGGGGGGTTGTCCTCGTCGATGAAGATCGGTATCGGCGGTTTGATTCGTTTGCGCGTGTAGATCTCGATGGAGGGTTTCATCGCAGCGATGACGCCGGCGTGGTAGTCGTCATGGGTGGGATCCGGGTTGGCGTTGTAGGTTGCCTGGATCATCGTGGGCTGGCCGTTGATCCGTCCGATGGCACGGCCTTTGATCTCTGGAACCTGGCAC
>JASLBS010000191.1 GCA_030146405.1 Arthrobacter sp. | reverse complement strand
TCGAAACCAACGCGAGAAGGATCGACATCAGGGCGGGCCGGGAGGCTGGCTTGTCGTCACGGTATTGATGAGGTCGACGCTTGCTCGCGGATCTTCGACGCTGAGGTACAGCCGTTGAAAGCGCTGAGCTGTGGTTTGGATGACGATGGTGGTTCTTCCGCCAGTGACGTTCCAATAGTGTCGTTGACCATCCTTCCGCCAGGTGCCTACCCACTTGTGGCCGGGGATACCCAAGCCCGGCCCGCGCACTCCCTTGTAGTCCTCTGTAACGCCGGGATCGTGCGTGGCTCCGCGCACCTGATCATTCGGTATTTCAATCCGGCGTACGAAACCCCAGAGTTTATCGAGGCCTTGCGGTTCAATGACCAGAATCCCTCGCGTGGTGTCGATCGATACCTTGTTCATTGGTTTCCTTCGTTCAGACCGGCACGGACCAGCAATCTTGTACCTATCTGGTGCGCAGCATCCTCACCCCAGACCTTCAGTGCTCCGGCGCAGAGAGCGCGGACCTCTTCGTCTCGTGCTGCTAGTTCTCCCAGCGCGACGAGCAGAAGATCCGGTGGACTCGGGGGATCGAAGCTGACTGCGGTTCGTAGGCATTCAAGGAACATGCCCCGCTTACTGCCGAAGGTTGCATACAAGCTTCCGCGGTGAACCCCGGTGACCTGTACGAGTCGATCCATTGAGCAGCCTTCGTACCCGTTGGCGATGAAGAGCCTCGTCGCGGCGACGATGGCTGACTCGATATCGAACTCTCTCGGGCGTCCCATGGTTCAAGAATGACCGTTCTAGAACAGATGGTCAAGAACGAGATTGTCGTGTCAGTTCACCCGGGCGCGTTGCCCGGTGTGCGGCCGCCATTGGGTTTCGACACCCCCAATGCTCGGTGAGCGGGAACCGGCACTGCAATCGACGTCGATGCGGCGTGTGAGCCGCCGGCGTTTCCGACTACCCTCGATAAGACAGTTCACAGACGATGGGAGCAATAGTGGAATTCTTCGGTGGGTTGTTCATCGTTGCGACGACGTACATGATTCCGGCATTGCTCGCATATTTAGTCGTCCGTTTCGGTGTTAAACACGGGATGTTGTCGTACTACAACATGCCCAGACGCAAGGCCGACCCTGCTGAGGAAAGTGACAACACTGATCGCTGAAGATTCAAGGTGCGCACCGCCAGGCCTTACCTTCGACGAACCACGGGCATAACGATGCGCGCTCGAAGCCACCAGCGTCAGGGCGGGGGATGTTTCACCGCGAGGGCCTCAGCTCACCGCAGTTGAGCGCACCTCGAACGCCCCGTCGTGGACACTGCTCGGTGACAGGCCTAACATTTCAGTAGCACGATGACCTGGGGGAAACAGGGCCGTGCTCAAGGCACAGCGGTTAGACCGCTGCTCGGTACTGGGGCCGGTCAGAGCGTCTCTTGATGTCTCGCGCACCCCAAGGACAAGCCTCATGAAGCGTACGAGAAAGCCCATCGTGGCGGCCGCACTCGCGGTCGTCCTGGCATCGACGGCCGGAGCCGCTGTCGCTGCACCTCCATCTACACCTGCCTCTACTTACCGCAGTACGACCGTGACAGCGGCTGACCAGACCCAGCTTGCAACCGGACTTCTCGGCCCTCTCCGGATGGCCCTCGGCCGAGGGAATACGGCCTACGTCACGCAGAACTTCGGCGGACAGCTCACCAGCGTGCACCGCGATGGCACCCTCTCGACGCTCGTGGACCGCCCCGGCATCGAGATCGGTGGCGTCTCCACTCATCACGGCAGCGTGTACTTCACCGAGAGCGCCGGTGGACCCGGAAGCCCCGACCCCTTCGTGGCGAACGTCAGTGTCATCGAGAAGAGTGCGGTCCGGGTGCTGGCGGATCTCGCTGCCCTCGAGTCCGCCAACAATTACGACGCCGGCAACTCCTACGGTTTCCAGGATCTGTCCGATGCGTGCTCGGCTTCGATCTCTCCTGAGCTCGTACCACTGGTGCTGCCGCGCGGGGGTGATACGTACTCGCACCCCTATGCGACGGCAGTATCGAACTCCGGGCGGTACGTGTACGTGGCAGACGCCGGAGCCAACACGATCTTCACGGTGGACACCCGCCACGGGACGGTCAGCGCAGAGGTTCTCACCCCCGTGGCCACGCCCGTGACGCAGGAGCTGTTCACCGCCCTGGCGGGGCAGGGCGTGGTACTGCCGGATTGCGTCATCGGTGCCACCTTCAACGCTGAGCCCGTGCCCACGGATATCGAGCTCGGCGGGGACGGCATGCTGTACCTGACCTTGCTGCCCGGCGGTCCCGAGGATCCGAACCTCGGATCGGTGCGCCGTTTCGATCCGAAGACGGGCACCATCGACGTCGTGGCCTCCGGTCTGACATCGCCCACCGGACTGGCGCTGGACCGGCGAGGCAATATCTTCGTCGCCGAGCTCTTCGCAGGCCGAATCTCGGTCATTCCCGCGGGGACCAACGAGGCTGTTCCTCTCCTGGAAGCGGTGTTGCCCGCCGACGTGGAAGTTGACGGGAAGTTCCTCTACGCCACCACGAATGCGCTGCCGAGCGGACCTGAGGCGTCGGGCGTTCTGATTCGCGCCCGGCTGGAGTACGGGAGGAATTGACGCTCTCACCGCATGGCGCCGCGCTGAGAGGGCTCGGCGTCGTGTGGTGCTCGACGCCATCGGCACGCAGGGCAGCCCCATTCGTAGCGGAGGACAATGGACTCGCGAGGCACACGGTCAGGTTGGCTGGGTCCTCGGGATCTATGAACCGTTCGAGGAGCATGGTCTGATTTCTACCGATGATGACCGCCGTGAGGTCACAGGCCATCGGGGCGCAGGGGTGGAAACCACCGCACGTGAAGTGGGTGGTCCTGCCTGGGCCCTGCACTCACGCTCATCCATCGGATGTTCTTCGGCCCGGTGAATCGAGAGGCAGGTTCGTTCCCAGAACGTAGGGGAGCGGACGTCGAGCAGGTAGTTCTTCCCGAAGATCGATCCGCACCTGGCCCGATGTCAGGTCAGCTGCCGCCTCCGCCGGTTCCACCCGGTCTATCAGCCCCGATTCGCACGGCAGTACCGCCGTACGTGTGTCGTAGGGTGAATGTAGACAGTGAAGGGGGCACTCCGCGTGGCATGTAACGGCTGTAGGACATCTTCGAAGCTGGACTTCGACTTCAGCATGGCTTTCCAACCCATCTACGATGCGGTGGACGACCGTGTCTGGGGTTACGAGGCTCTGGTCAGGGGCCTGTCGGGTGAAGGCGCGTCCGAGGTACTGTCGAAGATTTCGGCGGAGCAGCAGTACCGTTTCGACCAGGACTGTCGTGTCAAGGCGATCGAGTTGGCGTCGCGGCTGTTTCCTGCGGGCGAGGACTTGAAGCTGTCGATCAACTTCATGCCGAATGCGGTCTATGAACCGGCTGCGTGCCTCCGGGCAACGCTGCTCGCAGCGGAGCGATGCAGCTTCCCGACGTCGTCGATCATGTTCGAGTTCACGGAGAACGAGGAAGTTGCCGATACCGACCACCTCACGAACATCATCACCGAATATCGCAAGCACGACTTCACCACGGCGATTGACGACTTCGGTGCCGGCCACGCAGGTTTAGGGCTCCTGGTCGAGTTCCAGCCGGATCTGATCAAGATCGACATGAAGCTCGTCCGAGGAGTCGATGCCAGCCCGGCTCGCCAGGCCGTCATAGCCGGCATCATGAATATCACCGACGAGCTCGGTATCACCGTTCTCGCGGAAGGTGTCGAGACCGAAGCGGAGTTCCTGGTTCTGAAAGCAGCTGGTATTCGCCTCTTTCAGGGGTACTGGTTCGCGAAGCCGGCATTCGAGGAGCTTCCGCAGATACTTGTCTGGTCCGCTCCTGACGTCAACGCTGTCGCTTAGCTCCTCCTGGGGCTTCAGAAGTCGCCGCGGCACAACCCACGACTGTTCCAGTTGCCTCATTCATGGACCTCGTCTCCCCACTCGACGAGGAGCTCAGCCGGTGAGGGTGCGTGCCTCCGAAGCTGATACCTCCGCGCGCCGACCGGTCGACTGCCGATGGTCCTGATGCCGGCGGTGAGGGGATGCGCATGGTCCCGCCGCTCGTGTGCTGGGAGCGGACGAGTCGTCGGAGGGATCAGAATTGCCGTAATCCTTGGTCTCCCCTGCGCAAGGACATGAAGGGTCTTGCATATTGATGGTGAGAATGGATAGGGGGTCAGCGGAGTCTGCCTGCGGTGCTGGGCGAAGCTGAGGAATGGGGATGCGGTGGTACGAATGCGAGCGGTCGGCCACCTTCGTCCTGTGCGTGATGTGCGCAGCCTGCCTTCGTTGTCCGTCGTCGTTGCCGTTGTGCTCCTTCTGGTGTTCGGCCTGTTCCAGGCCGGCACTGCACATGCCGCCGAGAACTCCTCACCTACTGCCACACTCCCTGCTGGGTCGACGGAGGGGCCGTACCTGGGGGTGCTGCTGGACTGGGACACGGACAGCGCGGCCGCGTACGCGGACCGTCTCGGCGCGACCGCCGCGGTGTACGGACGTCCCGTGCCTCTGCCGATGGGAGCGGAGGAGGAGAGCCACCTCCGTAACTACTTCGGGCAGATCGCAGCCCAGGGAGCTCACGCGCTGCTCACCATCGAACCCGCTGTGCCCCTGGAGCAGGTGGACGGTCTTCAGGCTGCGGAACTGGCCGCACAGGTCGCTATGGCCGCGGAGGGATACCAGGGGACGATCTTCATCCGCTTCGCCCCCCGGATGAATACGTCGTGGGTTCCGTGGGGACAGCAACCCGAGGCGTATACGGAGGCTTTCCGCGTCGTGGCTGCCTCCTTCGATGACCAACTGGTCGACCCTGTGATGGTGTGGTCGCCTTCGACGGCAACGGACTACCCGTTCCGAGCACCCGCAACCACCGCGCCGGACGGTGGAAGCCTGGACGCTCTGGACACCGATGGTAACGGGGTCTGGGACTTCGATGACGACGCCTACAGTCCCTACTACCCGGGTGACGACGTGGTGGACTGGGTGGGGCTCACCGCCTTCCACGACGAGACCGGTCAGGGTGCGGCACACAATACGGTTCCTGCTCCGGGAGCTCTCAC
>JASLBS010000185.1 GCA_030146405.1 Arthrobacter sp. | reverse complement strand
GGAGCACTGACTTGGGGAAGAAGACGGTCACGGTTGATGCCCTCGAGCCGCTCATAGCTCAACTGGACAGTGTTGGCGGCTGCAGAAAGCGTAGGTGCAACCTCCTGCAGCGGCGTCACGTCGATCCGCCCGTCCGTGGGGGTCAGGCTGTCCCAGTCGAGTGAGTCGAACGAATCGAGCATCGGTGCCACTGCGCGATTGACGACGTCGTCTGCCGAAACCGTGACCTCGGTGATAGCGGAGAAGTTCGGTCCGAGAACCGGGATGATGGCGGCGGCTTTCCACAGTGGATCGGTACCGGCGTCTCGCGCGGTCGCCGTGTGATCCTGCAGCTGGGTGAGGGATCGCTGCGCTGCTTCGCCGTCCCCCGCGGTCAGATCGGTCTGCAGGGTCGGCAGAATGCCGGCCGCCGCTTGGAGGTTGGACTGGACCTGAGACGCGCGGTAGCCGAGCCAGGCTGTGCCGATGACGCCGAGCAACAGGAGGACGCCGACGAGTGCGGTTACGCGTGCGAAGCGGCGCCCTGGCCGAAACCGTGACTGGCTGATGCGGTCCTCGCCGAAGTAGTAGGCGCTGCCCTCAGTGGCTGGTCGACTGTTCCTGGTCCTGCGTGCCACTCATGTACCCCTGGTCTTGTGCGGTGTGCGCCGAAAGCACCACGTGGTCAAACAGCACCACGCGAGGCCACGACGGCTCGGAAAGTCTTGAACAGAATGATGATGTCCTGCATGAGTGACCAATTCTCAACATAGTAGAGGTCCAGCTGGATGGATTCTTCCCAGGACAGATTCGACCTGCCGCTGACCTGCCATAATCCACTCATTCCCGGGCTCACGTAGAGACGGCGGTGCGCGGCGTCGTCATACAGTGCCACTTCGCCGGCCCGCTGAGGGCGAGGGCCCACCAAGCTCATGCTGCCGCGGATCACGTTGAAGAGCTGAGGCAGTTCGTCGAGCGAATACTTCCGCAGGATGCGGCCCACGCGGGTGATGCGTGGATCATCCACTACTTTGAAGAGTGGCTTGTCGGAACTGCCCTGGGAAGCGAGGAAATCGGCGAGCTGAGCGTCCGCACCCTCCTTCATGGAGCGGAATTTGTACATGTTGAAGGTCGCTCCTCCCACCCCGATCCGCTCCTGCGAGTACAACACCGGACCAGCGCTCGAGAACTTGACCAGAAGCCCCAGGACGAGCAGGGCGGGGGAGAGGACCAGTATCAGGCAGGCGCTGCCAACGACGTCGAACAGTCGCTTGAGGACGCGCGATCCGCCGGTGAGTCGAGGAGTGGAGACGTGCACGAGGGGAAGCCCGGCGACCGGCTGCGTGTGGATGCGGGGACCGGCTACGTCTGTTAGCGCCGGCGCGAGGATGAGCCGGATTTCCTTCGCGGCGAGTGCCCAGCCGAGCCGGCGCAGTACCTCGGGATGCAGGTTCGAGCCCGCAGATACGGCCACGGAGTCGGCGCAGTAGGTATCGATGGTCTCCATGATCGCATCGACCTCGGCCCTCGTACCGATGACGGGAAGATCCGGATTGCCTGCAAGGGGTACCTCATCGCTGTCGATGAGGTACGCCGCCACGGGCGTGTAGCCAGCCCGAGGTGTCTTTCGCAGGGAGGTGGTGAGGTGGTCCACAGCGCTGCGACCGCCGAGCAGTAGGATGCGGGACGTGCTGAGCCCGCGCTTTCGCTCTGCACTGAGGAATTGCCGCGTCATCCAACGGGCCAGCAGGAGTCCAAGGACACCGGCGGGTAGGGCGAGCCCCACGTAGCCACGGGCTGTGTCGTACTGCAGGGCGTAGGAGAGGATCGCCACGATGCCGAACAGCCAGAGCGATGCGGCGAAAACCCGCTTGTACTCCTCAGGTCCCGATCCGAGGACACGTGGATTGCGCGTGTCCCAGGCGGTCAGCATGACCCACCACATGATGCTGATCGCAGCGGTGATCCAGGCATAGGTAGCAATAGGGGCTACGCCGGCAGTCTCCACCAGTCCGAACCTGATGAGGAGCGCACCCGAGGTGGCCCAGAGGATCACGAGCGCGTCGATGATCGCCAGGCGGTGCGGGTACCGCACCATCCAACTGGTTCTCGAAGCGTCGAACCGCTCCCCGGTCGAGGCGACCGATCCGGTCTCAACCATGTTCATGTTCGCTCTGTCCACGGTCGTCAGCCATCGGTGGACCGGCGGAGGGTGTGCTCACGCCGGAGGCCCAGGACTTCTTCATCGAAAGAATCCCGCGCCGGTGGGACCTGGCGCTCGCGACGTGAGGTCTCCGCGACGGCACCCCTGTGCTGCGGCCGAGAACCGCTCTGCAGCTCAGGTTCAGCACCGGAGGTGTAGGAGTAGTAGGTGTAGGAGTAGGCATCGGGCCCCTTGGAAGGCAGCAGGTTGAAGACCACGCCGAGCAGGTCTGCATTCACCATCTGGAGATTTCCGAGGGACTTCTGCAGGTCTGCTGTCCTCACCTTCGAGGACCCGATTACCAGCACCACGCCCCCTACCTGCTGCGCGAGGACCGCTGCGTCGGTCACCGGAAGCAGGGGAGGAGCGTCGATGATCACGGCGTCGAACTTCGCCTCCAGGCGAGTGATAAG
>JASLBS010000136.1 GCA_030146405.1 Arthrobacter sp. | reverse complement strand
CGTCGAGCTCGGGGCCGGAGCGCACGCCATGACCGAGTAGCCGGACCGGGCCGGAGCCGCGGAGGTCGCCGCGCAGCCCCGGTCCGCGGACCAGCCGGCCCTGGCGGACCTGGTGCTCGGCCTGCTCGCCGTGACCATGTTCTCCGTGGCCGGGCTGAAGACCCTGGACTGGTCGTTCCGGACCGCGCTGTTCCCCCGGATCGTCACCGTGGCCGGGGTCGCGCTCAGCCTGCTCTTCGTGCTGGCGTGGGCCTGGGCGCGCTACCGCCACCGGCCGCTCGACCCGGAGCCTGCCGACCGTGTCCCGGTGTCCGACCTGCTCGACGAGGACGAGCAGCACGACCAGGACGTCGAGTACGTCTACGCCACGGCCGGCCGGGCTGCCTGGACCCAGGCGCTGGCCTGGGTGGCCCTGTTCGTGGTCCTGCTCTACGTCACCGGGCTGTTCGTCACGGCCGCGGTCTTCGCCTTCACCTACCTGCGCTGGGGAGCGGGTCGCTCGTGGCTGTTCTCCGCGGTCTACGCAGCCGTCATGAGCGGAGTCCTCTACCTCGCCTTGGCGGTGCTGCTCGTCGTCTCCGTTCCTGAGGGGCTGCTCTCCTGACCCCTGCGTCCGCGTCCCGCACGTCCCGCCCGAAGAGAGGTCTCCTCCGATGAAGCTCCGTCCCACCCTGGCGCGCCCGCTACCGGCCCTGGTGGCCTGCGCGCTCCTGCTCACCGCCTGCGGATCCGACGAGACGGAGACTGCGGCCCCGACCGAGAGCGCCGGCGCGGCTGCCGACGTGGACGCCTGCGCCGAGCTGGAGGGCGAGAACATCACCCTGGTCGTGCCGTACTCGCCGGGCGGCGGCTACGACTCGTACGCTCGCCATGGAGCCGAAGGTCCTGCAGGCCGACGGCGGACCGGCGGGCCTGAATCTCACCCGGGCCAGCCTCGATGCGGCGTGCAAGTACCCGTGGACGGCTGTCGAAGCACCGCTGATCGGCGGCCACCGCACCACCAAGTTCGGTGCGTACGAGGACGATGGTCCCGTGTTCGAATGGTTGCGCCAGGATGCTCCCGAGGGCCGTTCGTGCCTCGAGGCGCAGGTGATGGACCTGGCCGACGACATCTCCTACTCCGTGCACGACGTCGAGGACGCGATCGTGGCGGGCCACCTCCAACTGCGGTGGATGGACAGCGCGGATGCCCGCGCCCGCGTGGTGGGGTACACGCAGCAGTGGTACCTGCCCGGCAGCGATCCGGCCGCGGTGGACGCTGCGCTCTCCCGCCTCGAGGCGACGCCGGTGTGGGTGCGGAACGCCGACGGCACCCGTGGCTCCATGGCCGCGCTGAAGAACATGACCAGCCAGCTGATCGGGCGGTTCTGCCTCAGTGCCATGCAGTCCACGCGCTCCATCTACGGGCCGGACGCCCTGACCCGCTACAACGCGGAGATGGTGGTGCCGGAGGAGACCATCATGGAGATCGCCGTGATGAAGGGCCTCGCCACCACCTATGTGATGACCACGGACCAGCGGCAACCCCTCTACGAACGCCAGCGGGAGATCCTCACCTCGCTCGTGGCGCAGATCCACGCGAACGGTGACCGCTACCTCGAGCCCATGTTCGCGGCCGACTGGCGCGACGCCGGGGCCGACGACGCCCGCCTGCGCGTGGTGATCGACCAGGTGGCGTCCCTCACGGATGCCTCCGCGCTCGGCCTGCACGAGCGCATCGTGGGACCCGTCCCCTCCCTCTGGTAGAAGGCGCCGCCGATGTGCCCACCTGAGCGCACGGCGATCCGGAGCGGGACCGAGCGGGCATAAACTGGGTGCCATGGCCGGACTCATCAAGCGCGAAGACATCGATGAGGTGCGCCAGCGGACGGACATCAAGGAAGTGGTGGACGCCTACGTCACCCTGAAGTCCGCCGGCATCGGCTCGTGGAAGGGCCTGTGCCCGTTCCACGACGAGCGGTCGCCCTCCTTCCACGTCCGGCCGCAGATGGGTTCGTACCACTGCTTCGGGTGCGGTGAGGGCGGAGACGTGATCTCCTTCGTGCAGAAGCTGGACCACACGTCCTTCAGCGAGACGGTGGAGAAGCTCGCGGCGCGGATAGGTATGGAACTGCACTACGAGGACGGCGGGACCGGCCCGCGCCGCGAGGACGTGGGCAGGCGGCAGCGGCTGCTCGACGCCCACAAGATCGCCGCCGAATTCTACCGCGACCAACTCCTCACCCAGGGCGGCGGGGTGGGCCGGCAGTTCCTGCAGGGACGCGGCTTCGACCGCGCGGCGGCCGAGCACTTCGGCGTGGGGTACGCACCGCAGGGCTGGGACACGCTCCTGAACCACCTCACCGGCCGCGGCTTCACGCTCGACGAGCTGAAGCTCACCGGCATGTTCAGCGCCTCCTCCAGCAATGCGAGCCGCTTCTACGACCGTTTCCGCGGCCGCCTCATCTGGCCCATCCGCGACATCACCGGCGACACCGTCGGTTTCGGTGCCCGCAAGCTCCACGAGGACGACCAGGGGCCGAAGTACCTCAACACCCCGGAGACCTCCCTCTACAAGAAGTCGCAGGTGCTCTACGGGATCGACCTCGCCAAGCGGGACATCGCGAAGAACCGGCAACTCGTGGTGGTGGAGGGGTACACCGACGTCATGGCCTGCCACCTCGCCGGCGTGGGCACCGCTGTGGCCACGTGCGGCACGGCGTTCGGTACCGACCACATCAAGATCGCGCGCCGCCTCCTGTCCGACGACGGAACCGGCGGCGAGGTGATCTCCACGTTCGACGGCGACGCCGCAGGCCAGAAGGCAGCCCTTCGGGCCTTCGAGGAGGACCAGCGCTTCAACTCCCAGACCTACGTGGCCGTCGAGGCCTCCGGCGCGGATCCGTGTGATCTGCGCCAGAGCGGGGGTGACGACGCCGTGCGCGCCCTGATCGCCGACCGGCGGCCCCTCTTCGAG
>JASLBS010000024.1 GCA_030146405.1 Arthrobacter sp. | reverse complement strand
CACGTTCACGCTTTCGGGCGCGTTCGTCGGTTTCGCGCTGGGTGAGGTAGCGCTTCCAGTCCATGTTGTAGAAATCGATTTGGGCGCGGTTGGCGTCCAGCAGGAATACCTTGTTGACGGTGGCTTCGAGCAGTTCCGTGTCGTGGCTGATCACGATCAGGCCGCCCTGGTGGTTCTTCAGGAATTCACGCAGCCAGGTGATGGAATCGGCATCGAGGTGGTTGGTGGGCTCATCGAGAAGCATGGTCTCCGCGCCCGAGAAGAGGATGCGGGCAAGCTCCACACGGCGCCGCTGTCCACCCGAGAGGGTTCTCAGCGGCTGGTTGAGGATGCGTTCGGGGAGGGCGAGGTTCGAGGAGATCGCTGCGGCCTCCGCTTCCGCCGCGTAGCCTCCCCCGGCGAGGAACGCGGATTCGATGCGGTCGTACCGGGCCATCGCCTTGTTGCGCACGGACGTCTTCTCGCTGGCCATGTCCTCCTGCGCCTCGCGGAGCTCGGTGACCACGGCGTCGAGGTTCCTCGCCGACAGGATGCGGTCACGGGCGAGCTGCTCCATGTTGGGAGTGCGTGGATCCTGGGGCAGGTAACCGATCTCCCCGGACCGGGAGACATTGCCGCCCGCGGGAAGGGCTTCGCCGGCGAGCACCTTGGTGAGGGTGGTCTTGCCTGCACCATTGCGCCCCACGAGCCCGATCTTGTCGCCCTTGTCCACGCGGAAGGACACCTCGTCCATGAGGAGGCGGGCTCCGGCCCGCAGCTCGAGGTTCGATACGCTAATCACGGTCATGGCCTTTCGATGGTGCCCAAGCGGCATTTGTTGGAGGAATCCTCCAAAGGATCCCCCGTTTTCCGGCGCTAGGGTCGGTACAGAAGCAGTGGAAGCTGGAGGATGTCAACACAACACCGGAGCAGCCGGTGCATCTCCGGTGTACTGAAGGAGTGTGTGCCATGCAGCAGCGCGCGGAGAGAACCATCGCCGGCCCCGCCATCGGTCGGCAGGCTGTGTCCCGGAAGCGGTGGAACTCCACCGACCTCTCGCTGATCGCGGTCTTCGCCGCCCTCGTCGCCGCCCTGTCAATCGTACCCGGTATACCGGTGGGTCCGCTCGGCGTGCCCATAACCCTCCAGACCCTCGGCGTACTGCTTGCCGGCGTGGTCCTCGGACCCGCCCGCGGAGCAGCCGCCGTGCTGCTCTACCTGGCGGCCGGCCTCATCGGGCTGCCGGTCTTCAGCGGCTTCAGCGGTGGCTTCGGCGTCCTGGCAGGACCGTCCGCGGGTTATCTCCTGGCCTTCCCCCTGGCCGCGCTCGTGGCAGGCGCACTCTCCGTCGTCGTGATCCGCCGTAACCCGCGCCGCCGCGCAGCGTTGCTCTTCGGAAGCTGCCTGGTCGCGAGCCTGCTGACCATTCACCCGCTCGGGGTGGCCGGACTCATGGTCAACGCCGGGCTCCCCCTCCGTGAAGCGATGATCGTCGACGCGGCCTACCTTCCCGGGGACGTGCTGAAGAACGTGCTGGTCGCGGGACTTGCCCTGTCGGTCCATCGCGCCTTTCCACGCCTCCTCTCCGCCCCGCGCCGTTCGTGATCCGCTTCGATCACGCCCTGGTACGGACGAACGACGCCGAGCCGCGCGTGCTGCTCCAGGCCCTGGACCTCATGCTCGTCGAGCGGAGGGTCTCCGTGATCGGCGCCAACGGTTCGGGGAAGTCGACCCTGCTGCGGCTGATCAACGGTCTGGTGGAGCCCACCGAGGGTTCGGTGACGGTCCTCGGCAACGACACCCGGCGGGCAGGGCGACGAGTACGGCGCTCCGTGGGCTTCGTGTTCACCGATCCACTGTCGCAGCTGGTGATGCCCACCGGTCGGGAGGACATCGAACTCTCGCTCAGGACGCTCAAGCTCGCGCCCGCAGCACGGAGGAACCGCGCCGACGCCGTCCTGGCCCGCTTCGGCATCCTCCACCTGGCGGATCGCAGTATCTACGAGCTGTCCGGTGGTGAGCGACAGCTCCTGGCCTTCGCCGTCGTCGCCGCGATGGACCCGCGGATCCTGGTGGTGGACGAGCCCACCACGCTGCTGGACCTGCGGAACGAGGTGCGGATCCGCACGCTCATCGCGGGGCTGGACCAGCAGGTGGTCTTCGCCACGCACAATCTCGACTTCGCCCGGGAGAGTGAGCGGACGCTGGTGGTGGACGAGGGCCGGATCGTCTTCGACGGCGTCCCCGCCGCAGCGGTCGCCGCCTACCGGGAGCTCTCAGCGCGTGGATCCGAGCGCGGTCGGGCATGAGGGGTTTCGGGAGCACGCTCGGCCTCTACCGCCCGGGATCTGGGTTCCTGTACCGTTCCCCCCTCTGGATCAAGGCACTCGCATCACTTGGGTGTGCGTGCGCGGTGGTGGCGGCGCGATCGCCGCTCGTGACCGGCGTCGTGCTCGTCCTCGCCGTCGCGTCCCTCGCCCTCGGCGCCCGGTGTTCCCCCGCCCGCATCCTGGGGATGCTGGTACCGGCACTACCCGTCCTGACCGTCCTCGCGCTGTACCAGGGGTTCACCCAGGGGTGGGTGCGCGCCTTCGTGGTGGTGGGCGGCATCACCGCCTGCTTGCTCGCCGCGCGTGCACTGACCCTCACCACCCCGGTCCCGGTACTCCTCGACGGCGTGGTGAAGCTGGTGCGTCCGCTGCGGGTCCTCGGCGCCGACCCAGAACGCTTCGCACTGACGCTCGCGATCATGCTCCGCAGCATCCCCTATCTCGTCGGATCCGTTCTCGACCTCCGGGATGCAGCGAGGGCGCGGGGTCTCGAGCGCAATCCGCGCGTACTCGTGACCCCGCTGGTCATCGGCGCCGTTGCCTATGCGCACCGGACCGGGGAGGCGCTGGCAGCGCGCGGGCTGGGCGAACATCGCTCCGTCGAGACAGCCGGCGCGGACGACGACGACGACGGCCGAGAGGCCGTTACGGCGACGGACGCCGACGCCGGACACCTGTCCACGGGCACCTGCACCCATGCGGAAGGGCGGCCCGGCCGTAGCCGGAACCGCCCTTCTCGATCGCTCGGTCAGATGTTGAACCCGAGGGCCCGCATCTGGTCGCGGCCGTCCTCGGTGATCTTCTCCGGACCCCATGGCGGCATCCACACCCAGTTCAACCGCCACTCGTCGACGACGCCGTCCAGCGCCTGACCCACCTGCTCCTCGAGCACATCGGTCAGCGGGCATGCCGCCGTCGTCAGCGTCATGTCGATCAGGAGGGCGCCGTCCTCGGCGTACTTCAGGCCGTAGAGGAGCCCGAGGTCGACGATGTTCACGCCGAGCTCGGGATCGATCACGTCCCGGAGAGCCTCCTCGATGTCATCCAGCGCCGTGGGCGCCTGCTGCACATCACTCATTGCACTGTTCCTTTCGAGCTACCCGGCACGGACGCACCGGGGCTGGTTCCTGTGTCCTACGCCTGCACGACGGTCTGCGCCGTGAACCGATCGTAACCCTCGGCCTCGAGCTGGTCCGCGAGCTCCGGCCCACCCTGCTCGGCGATCCGGCCGGCCACGAAGACGTGGACGAAGTCCGGCTTGATGTAGCGCAGGATCCGCGTGTAGTGGGTGATGAGCAGCGTGCCCATCTCCCCCTTGGAGTGCTCGCGGTTGACACCCTCCGAAACCACCTTCAGCGCATCCACGTCGAGGCCGGAGTCGGTCTCGTCGAGGATCGCGAACTTCGGGCGGAAGAGTTCGAGCTGGAGGATCTCCACGCGCTTCTTCTCGCCGCCTGAGAAACCCTCGTTGACATTGCGCTGGGCGAAGTCGGCGTCGATGCGCAGCGCGGACATGGCCGTCTTGACGTCCTTGGTCCAGTGGCGGAGGCTCGGGGCCTCGCCGTCGAGCGCGGTCTTCGCGGTCCGCAGGAAGTTCGTCATGGTGACTCCGGGAACCTCCACGGGGTACTGCATGGCGAGGAAGAGACCTGCGCGTGCACGTTCGTCGACGCTCATGGACAGGACGTCCTCGCCGTCGAGCTCGATGGAGCCGCTGTCCACCTTGTAGCGGGGGTGGCCCGCGATGGTGGAGGCGAGGGTGGACTTGCCCGAGCCGTTGGGCCCCATGATCGCGTGGGTCTCGCCCGTCCTGATGGTCAGCGTGACCCCGTTGAGGATGGGGACGTTGCCCTGCTCGGTGTCGATACTGACATGCAGGTCCTTGATTTCAAGTGTGGACATCGTGTTCCTTCTCGTTCGTCTGCTGGGCAGGAAGTTGGTGGGTTACTGCTCGCGCTAGCCGAGCTGTGGCGCTGGGGCGCCGTTGGTGACGGTCGAGATGTCCACGTAGACGTTGCCGTCGTGGATCTCGAGCGCGAACACCGGCACCGGCTCGTACGCCGGGAGTTGCAGCGGCGCGCCGCTGCGGAGATCGAACTGGGAACCGTGGCCCCAGCACTCGATGACGCACCCCTCGACGTCGCCGTCGGAGAGGGAGACGTCCGCGTGGGAGCAGGTGTCCCCGAGGGCGTGGATCTCACCGTCCGAATCACGGACGATGACGACGGGATAGTCGTCGATGAGCACGCGCAGCGCCTGCTTCACCTGGATGTCGTCGACGCTGCAGATCAGCTCGCCGCGGGGTGCATCCGTCATCAGAGGTTGCCTGCCGCGAGTTCACGCTCGACCGACGCGGAGAGCCGCTCCTCGAGCGCGGGTACCTTGATCTGCTGGATGACCTCGGTGAGGAAGCCGCGCACCACGAGGCGGCGTGCATCCTTCTCGGGGATTCCGCGGGCCATCAGGTAGAAGAGGTGCTCGTCGTCGAACCGGCCGGTGGCGCTGGCGTGGCCCGCACCCTCGATGAGGCCTGTCTCGATCTCGAGGTTCGGGACCGAGTCGGACCGCGCGCCGTCCGTGAGGATGAGGTTGCGGTTGGTCTCGTAGGTGTCCGTTCCCTCGGCCGCCTTGCGGATCAGCACGTCGCCGACCCACACGGTGTGCGCGTCCTTGCCCTGCAGCGCGCCCTTGTAGGTCACGCGGGACTTGCAGTTGGGTACGGCGTGGTCCACGAGGAGGCGCTGCTCGAGGTGCTGGCCGGCGTCGGCGAAGTACAGCCCGTACATCTCGACCTCGGCACCGGGAGCGGTGAAGATCGAGGACGGCGTGAGGCGCACCAAGTCGCCGCCGAGGCTGACGACGACGTGCTTGTAGCGCGCGTCGCGTCCCACCTTCGCCTGCTGCGAGGAGACGTGCACGGCGTCGTCGTCCCATTCCTGGACGCTGACGACCGTCAGTTCCGCCCCGTCGCCGACGACGATCTCGACGTTCTGGGCGAGCGTCACGGAGCCGGAGTGGTCCAGCACGACGACGGCCTTCGAGAAGGCCTCCGCGCGGATCAGGATGTGCTGCGCGGCCGCCTCTGACGCCGATCCGGTGACGCTGACCATGACCTCGCCGTCGGCCACCGTCTCCTTCGGGATGGTGATGACCGTCGCCTCGGTGAAGGCGTTCCAGGCTGCCGCGGACACGCGGTCCTCCGGCGTCGCCGCGGTGCCCAGCCGGGCGTCGCCGCGCTCGACCGTCTCGACGGTGACGTTGCCGGCGCCCGTGATCTCGACGGCCGGAGCCGCGCCCGTGAGCGCGTCGGTGTGCAGT
>JASLBS010000124.1 GCA_030146405.1 Arthrobacter sp. | reverse complement strand
CTGAGATCGAGGACCCCCATGTCATACGTAGCCCCCAAGGACTTCGCCGTCCGCATGGTCGACGCCGGTCAGGCGAAGGCGTTGATGTCCACCCGCCACACCCTGATCCGCAGCTACATGGCCGGCGCGATCCTCGCCCTGGCCGCCGCGTTCGCGGTCACGGTCAGCGTGCAGACGGGGCAGCCCCTGCTGGGAGCCGTCCTGTTCCCCGTCGGGTTCTGCATGCTCTACCTGCTCGGCTTCGACCTGCTCACCGGCGTCTTCACGCTGGTTCCCCTGGCGTGGCTCGACAAGCGCCGCGGAGTGACCGGGCGGGCGATGTTCCGCAACTGGGGCCTGGTGTTCCTCGGCAACTTCGGCGGGGCGCTGACCACGGCGGTGCTCATGGCCATCGTCTTCACCTACGGTTTCTCCACACCACCGAACGAGGTGGGCGAGGCGATCGGGCACATCGGGGAGGGGCGCACCGTCGGGTACGCGGACCACGGAGCGGCCGGCATGCTGACGCTCTTCGTCCGCGGCGTGCTGTGCAACTGGATGGTCTCCACCGGCGTCGTCGGCGCCATGATGTCCGACAGCGTCCCCGGCAAGGTGATCGCCATGTGGATGCCCATCATGCTCTTCTTCTACATGGGTTTCGAACACTCGATCGTCAACATGTTCCTCTTCCCCATCGGGCTGATGCTCGGCGGTGAATTCACCCTCATGGACTACCTGATCTGGAACGAGCTCCCCACGGTGTTCGGCAATCTCGTGGGAGGCCTGAGCTTCGTGGGCTTCGTCATCTACATCACCCACGTGAAGACCGGTCCTGTCCGGACACGGGAACTCCAGGACAGCTAGGCCCTCCGATCAGTGCCGACCGGAGACCGGCGCCGTTGATCGATCGTGGAAGCGTGTCCATGGCACCACGGGTGTCGTGCCCGGCTACGGCCTGCTACGGCTCACGCCCGCTCGTCGGCGTTCGCCGTCCCGTCTGCACGGGATGCCGGACGGTGGTGAACGAGTGGCGGCGGGCCGTACCGGAAGCTCCCGCCGCAGCGAGTATTGCCGCAGCGGGAGCGAGGGACGGCGCCCCACTCGCGTCCACGAGCCTCGCACCTGCCTCGTAGTTCTCCAGCTTGTGCGCCGGGCCGAGCCCGTGCGGTTCCGAGGACCCGTCCGGCTTCCGGCCCAGCGGGGGTACGGGGTTGCCGAGCGTCACGGTGGTCCGGTGACGGTCGTCGTCGTTCGCTGTTCCGTCGAGCGCCGGGACCGCGTCGTGACGATGCTCGAGGTGGAGGTACTCCGTTGCCCCGGTGTCGTGCCAGCCCGTGGGTGAACCCGCGGTGACCACCAATCGGACGTCGTAGCGGCCACCGAGTGCGTCCGGCCCGGCCAGGTTGACGGCATGCAGACCGCCCTGGCTGTAGCCGACCAGGATCAGCGGGTCACCGGGATCCGCACCGGACCACTCGACTGCATCCGCCACCGCGGCCCCTACGTGGCGGCTGTCCTCGGAGAGTGCCTCCGCGATACCGCCCACGTCGAAGGGGTTGCTCCCCGGTGTGCCGTCCGCACTCCCGGTCTGTGTTCCCGGCAGGACCACGACATGGACCGGCGCGTCCTCCGTGCCCGCACGCAGCACCTCGATGGTGCCGGGGGGATCAGCCCCCACTGCGGTGAGGCGATCGATCATGCCCTCCACCGTCCCGTCGAAGGGCACGTGCTGACCTCTTGCCCGGGGTTCCGCTGTGACGGGTCCCGAGGCCAGGGCACCCTGGCCCACCGCGGAGCGTGCCACGAGTTCCACCACCAGGGCGTTCCTGCTGCGTGCGCCGTCCAGGGCAAGGCCGGTCATCGTCTCCGCCGCCCGGTAGGCGACCAGGCTCATCCGCAGGCGTTGCTCGGTGTCCGACAGGTCCCTGCGATGGTCCAGGGCAGCGATCCGCGCGTCGTCGAGGTGTGCGAGCGCCCATGCGTAGTGCGGCCCTGCCACACCTCCGTGCGGGCCGAGGAGGGGACTCTGCGTGGCGAGCTGATCCACGTCGAACTGGAGGTGGGCGAGAGCCAGCGCAACGTCCGCGGCGTCGGAGGCGAGTACCGAGAGCATTCCCGCCGCCTCCTCGAGCTCCTCCCACTGGAAGCTGATCCCGCCCACGCCTCCGCGGACTGCCAGCAGGCCGTCGTCGCCCCCGACCGGGGACAGCCCGCCCGTCACAGCCCAGCCTGCCGCTGCAGCACTTCCGCATCCCGGACCAGCCGTCCGCATTCGTGCAACTGTTCTGCCGCCGCCTCCAGCAGATCCACCGTGCGTGCGAGTTCCCAGCAGCGCTCGGTGAGGTAACGCCTGAAGTTGTTGCCCGCCGGGGATTCCCAGGAACGGGAGACCAGGGCGAGCACATTCCCGCGGATCTCCTCGAGCCGGCTCGCGTTCCGACGCACTGCCGCTTCCACCACGATGATCCCTCCACTGGCCGCCACCCACGGCTCGCAGCCGATAGTGGGGTATGCCCAGCCGTCCATGCCCTCTTCCCTTCTCCTGAACCTGACCTCAACGCTAGGAGCCGCCCGGGTGGGCCCGGAGCGGACCGATCAGTATGTGGACATGCCCGGTGGGACCATGCGCGCCATCGTGGAAGGATGGAGTAATGGCTGACTCCGCACTCTCCCGGGTTGAATTCGCTGCACTGCCTCAGGGAGAGGGAACCTCGCTCACGCTCGGTCCGCTCGACGGCCGCTACCGGGAAGCCGTGGCGCCGCTCATCGACTTCCTGTCCGAGGCGGCGCTCAACCGCGACCGGGTGCATGTCGAGGTCGAGTGGTTGATCCACCTGACCCGTTCCACTGTGCTTCCGGGTACCGCGCCGCTCAGCGACGAGCAGGAAGCCCGGTTGCGTGCCATCGTCACGGCGTTCGACGCCGACGCCGTCACGGAACTGGGTGAGATCGAGAAGGTGACGGTGCATGACGTCAAGGCCGTGGAGTACTACATAGGTCGGCGACTCGAGGGCATCGGCATCGACCACCTCAGGCCCCTCGTCCACTTCGGGTGCACCTCGGAGGACATCAACAACCTGTCCTACGCCCTCGGCATCAAGGACGCCGTGCTGCAGACCTGGCTTCCCGCCGCCCGCGGGCTCGTCGAGTCCGTCGAGGAACTCGCGAGGACCACGCGGGACACCCCGATGCTGTCGCGTACGCACGGGCAACCCGCCACCCCCACCACGCTGGGCAAGGAGATGGCCGTGGTCGCGCACCGACTCCGGCGGCAGCTCGCCCGGATCTCGGGAACGGAATTTCTCGGCAAGATCAACGGTGCCACCGGCACCTACGCCGCCCACTACGCCTCGGTACCGGCTGCCGACTGGCAGGCTGTCTCCCGCTCCTTCGTGGAAGGCCTCGGGCTCACCTGGAACCCGCTCACCACGCAGATCGAATCGCACGACTGGCAGGCGGAACTGTACGCGGACGTAGCGAGATTCAATCGGATCCTGCACAACTTCTGCACCGACGTCTGGAGCTACATCTCCATCGGGTACTTCGCGCAGGTGCCCGTGGCGGGCGCCACCGGGTCCTCCACCATGCCCCACAAGATCAATCCCATCCGCTTCGAGAACGCCGAGGCGAACCTGGAGATCTCCTCCGCATTGCTGGATGTCCTGGCATCGACGCTCGTCACCTCCCGCTGGCAACGGGACCTCACCGACTCCTCGAGCCAGCGCAACATCGGGGTGGCTCTCGGTCACTCCCTGCTCGCCATCTCGAATGTCGCCAAGGGCCTCGCCCGCCTCGACGTCGCGGAGGACGTCCTCGCGGCGGATCTCGACGGCAACTGGGAAGTTCTCGGCGAGGCGGTCCAGATGGTGATGCGGGCCGAGGCCATTGCCGGTGTCCCCGGTCTGGATGACCCCTACGAGCGGCTGAAGGACCTGACCCGCGGCCGGCGGGTCGACGCCACGCGGATGCGTGAGTTCGTCGGCAGCCTGGGACTCAGCGCCGAAGCCGAGCAGCGGCTCCTGGATCTGACGCCGGCCGGCTACACGGGAATCGCGGCACAACTGGTCGACCATCTGGACTGATCCCGTGCCGGCCCGAGCCGGGCAACAGACACGATACGCGGGCCGCACCCGGAAGGCGCCATGCCAGCACCACCAGCACCACCTCTCCTGATCGGGCCCAGCCGGACGCTCCTTCATGTGATGAGTTTCAACATCCGATACGACCGCATAGCGTCCCAGCCGGGCGAATGCGACTACTGGCCGGACAGGATCGCACCCCTGCAGGATCTGCTCCGGCGGGAGACGCCCGCCGTCCTCGGCGTGCAGGAAGCCCTCCACCACCAGTTGGTGGCCGTGGAGGCCGCTCTGCCTCCGAGGTACCGGATGGTCGGCACGGGCAGGGAGGGCGGCAGCCGGGGCGAATTCTCCGCGCTGTTCTACGATGCGCGACGGCTGCAGCTCATCGAGTGGGACCAGTTCTGGCTCTCGGACACCCCACGGGTGATCGGCTCCGCTACCTGGGGCAACAGCGTCACCCGGATCGTCACCTGGGGCCGCTTCCACGATGCGGTATCCGGACGTGAGGTGCTCGTCGTGAACACCCACTTCGACCACGAGTCGGACCACTCCCGGCTGCGCAGCGCCGCCGCCGTCCTCGACCTCGTCCGGGTCTTCCAACCGACACTGCCCACCATTGTGATGGGTGACTTCAACGACGATGCCGATGCGTGCCCCGCCCACCGGAGTTTCATCGAATCGGGCCTGTTGCAGGACGCCTGGACCACAGCCACGGAACAGCTGACCCCGGACTTCGGGACCTTCCCGCGGTACGAACCTCCCGTCGCGGGTGATCGCCGGATCGACTGGATCCTGACCTCGCCGGACATCGACGTGCGAAAGGCCGCAGTGAACACCTCCACACTGCAGGGCCGGTACGCCAGCGACCACGCGCCCGTGCAGGCCCTCATGGCAATTCCGCATCGGCAGTAAAGCCTCCCAGCAGATCCCTCGGCGGCCCCGTGCTGCCTCGGAGATGGCGCGCTGCACAGGCAGCTCCGGAGCCGGCTCACCACCGAGTATCGGCTCCAGCGTGCTGGAACCGTTGCGAGGTGGACCCGGGTGGTGGGGATCTGCGGTTCTTCGAGAAAGTCGGCCGGGTAGGGGTTCGGTGCGCGTAGGGCATGCAAGAGTGGGGTGGGGAGCTCAGGGCTGTGTTGGCGGTCTCACCGAGGCGGAAGCGAGAACTCATCCATGGGGGACGAGGACGAAGCAGGAGTCAACGGTGACCGGACCCCGTCCGACGCCGAAGTCCTGGAGCAGGTACTCGCCCAGTTGCAGGCCGTGACCGACAGGGTCGAGCAACTCACGCAGGCGGTCGAGAGCAGGGACGTCATCGGTCAGGCCAAAGGCATCCTGATGGAGCGCTACCAGCTGACTGCGGATCAGGCGTTCACCCTGTTGGTCGCGGCGAGCAGCCAGAGCAACACCAAACTCGTCAGCGTTGCTGCCGGCCTCGCCGTCAACGGAACCCTGGACGGACTCCACAACACCTGATGTCTCCGACGGCAGGGAGCCACTACGGGTCGGTGGCGGATCCTCCTGCGTGCCTCGGGAATATGTATCGATAATGTCTATGATCCTTGACTTTCTATGTCAATGATCCTTAACATTGACTCATGGTTCCCAAAGCGGCTGATACGGCGAGTCCTGTGCGGGAGCGCCGGAAGAGCCGGCGGATGACTCAGGCCGAGCTTGCCGAACTGGTGGGCGTCAGCCGCCAGACGATCATTGCAGTCGAGCAGGGTGACTACGCACCGTCGGTGTATCTCGCCCTACGGATCGCTCGCGCTCTGGGCGGGACTGTCGAGGAACTCTTCACCAGCGAGACGGGAGATACCAGATGACGCAGAAACCAAACAGGCTGGATCGGGTTGCGGAAAGAATCATGGACCTGGAGAGTCCGGCCTACGGAGATGAGCGTGAGCGGGCGGTGTTCATGGAGGCCAGTTCCTTCGGGCTGACCACTGCGCTCTATCTCGGTCTTCTGAGTACTCTCATCGCCGCCGTCTTCGGATTCCTGTTGCTGCCGGTGGCCCTGCTCGTGGTGACGCTCCTGCCGTCGGGGGCAGCTGTCTGGTACGCGAGACGGCGGGACGTCAATGTGCAGAAGCTCGCCGACAAGGCCGGGGCCCGATCCACCATGGTGAACGCCGTGGTCTTCAGCGCCGTGATGTTACTGGCCTTCGCCGCCATGACGTACACCGTGTTCATCGGTGG
>JASLBS010000119.1 GCA_030146405.1 Arthrobacter sp. | reverse complement strand
AGGAGCTGCGGCCTCCTTCATGCTCGGGAACCGCGGACCCCGCGTCCTGCAGGCGTGGGACCCCGACGGAGCGGAGGTGCTGAGCCGCCTGGACATCTTCGTCAAGGATCTCGGGATCGTGACCACCGCCGCCCGCGCCGTCTCCCTCCCCACGCCACTCGCCGCTGCGGCGGAACAGCTCTTCCTGCAGGGGCAGGCACAGGGGCACGGGGCTTCGGACGACTCCGCCGTCGTCCGGGTGGTCGCGCCCCGGAGACCCACGCCCTCCGCCTAGGCCGTTCCGGCCGCTCCCTGGGGCCGCTCCCCTCGTGGGTCCCGCTGCTGCGACCTGCGCTTCACGCACCGAAGGCGGCCCCCTTGCGGGAGCCGCCTTCGGTGATGCTCGGAGGTGCTACAGCGCGGCGTCGATCGCTTCTGCGATCGGGGTGTCGCCACTGTTGAACTGGATGGTCTTGTCCACCGTGCCCAGGTCCGCGAGCACGACGGCGGCCACGTGGGCCACGTCCTCGCGTGCCACCGAATCCTGCTGGGGGTTGTCGGACACCTCGATCTTGCCGGTGCCCGGTTCCGTGGTGAGCGAGCCGGGGCCGAGGATGGTCCATGCGAGCTTCGACTTGCGCAGGTGATCGTCGGCCGCGGCCTTGGACTCCGCGTAGTGGAAGAAGCTGTTGTCCTCGGGCACTCCGTGGTTCTTGCCCGCTCCGAGGTAGGACACCATCACGTAGCGACCCACCGACGCCTGCTCGGCAGCGTCCATGGAGCGGATCGCGGCGTCCCGGTCCACGGCGTAGGTGGCCTCGGGGCTGCTGCCACCGGAGCCGGCCGACCACACCACGGCGTCGTGGCCGCGGAACACGTCCGCCATCTGCTCCGCCGACAGCTCGGCGACGTCGGCGACGACCGGCGTGGCGCCGGCCTGCTCGACGTCGGCCGCGTGGTCCTGGTTGCGGAAGATCGAGCTCACCTGGTGGCCCTGGCTCGTGATGATCTTCGTGAGGTGCAGCGCTACTTTTCCGTGCCCACCGATGATGGCTACGCGTGACATGGGATCTCCTTCTCGTCGTCGGATGTCTTGGTTCCGACGCTAGTCCCCTCGCCCTGCGCGGACCACCCCATTCCCGGCGTTCAGCCCCCAGCGCACGTCTATTCCCGGAGATCGTTCGGATCCGCGGAAAAGCCCCGACTTCTCGTTTGAGAATGATTCTCATATGATGAAGGCATGCACCTCGTCATCGTCACCTCCCTCGACGCACTCAGCCGGAACAGCGCCGCCTCCCTGCTCGCCGAGCACCGGCCGGGCACCCCCGTGGTACTGCACGACCTCCTCGACAACGGCGTGGTGACGCGCCGCATCCACACCGACGAACGCCTCACGGAGCGCGGGTCGACGGTCCTGGAACACGGGTGCCTCAGCTGCACCGTCCGCTTCGACCTGGCACCGGCCCTCCTGCGGCTCGCCGCCGCCGGCGCCTCCTCCGCGATCGTGGGGCTCCCACCGGGCACCACGGCGGAGAACGCGATCGACGGGCTCCACGCCATCTCCCCGGACACCTTCGTGGTGGACTCCGTGGCCCTGGCAGCACGCGCCGAGGACGTCGAGGACCAGCTGTGGGACCACCACACGCTGTTCGCCTCCGGCTACACCGCCGTCCCCGAGGATTCGCGGACACCCGGTGAGTTCCTGATCGGTGAGTTCCTCTTCGCCGACACCGTGCTCACCACCACCAGTGAGCTCATGCCCAGCGACCCCGTCCTCTCCGAGCGCGGCTTCCAGTTGATCACTGAACTGGCACCGCACGCCCGCGTCCTCCCCCTGGCCCCGGGCGCGTCGACCGCTCATGTGCTGGGCAGGCACGACTACGGTTCCGCCCAGCAACGCAGCCTTCCCGGCACCGTGACGGTTCCTCCCACCGCCTCTGAACCGTTCCGCACGTTCGAGCACCGCATCACCCGCCCCCTCCACCCCGACCGTTTCCGCACCGCCCTCGGCGCGATCTCCCAGGGCTGCTGCTACGTGCGTGGAAGCGTCTGGATCGCCGGCATGCCGGACACGCGGGTCGCCCTCCACGGCGTGGGGCCGCGCATCGCGCTCGGTGACGGCGGTGCGTGGGCCATCGGCGCCGGCCACGGCGAATGGTGCCGCGGCACCCACATCGCGCTCACCGGTGACGACCTCGACGACGACGACATCACGCGCCTCCTCGATGCCTGCGCACTCACCGACGACGAGCTGCGCAGTACGGCGAACAGTTCACAGCGCCCCGCACAACACCACTGAAGGAGCACCACCATGAAGGTACGCAACTCACTACGAGCACTGAAGAAGGTTCCCGGGG
Organism: Arthrobacter sp.; assembly: GCA_030146405.1. Lineage (GTDB taxonomy): Bacteria > Actinomycetota > Actinomycetes > Actinomycetales > Micrococcaceae > Arthrobacter_D. The sequence continues at coordinate 14,563 of JASLBS010000119.1, read as the reverse complement.
CGCAGATCGTGCGTCGCCGCGGCAAGACCTTCGTCATCAACAAGAAGAATCCCCGCATGAAGGCCCGCCAGGGCTGACCGTGGATCCCATCGAGAGCGGCGAGCCGGCGGGCGTCGTCGTGGCGCTCTGCTCGGGCCACCGGTGCGCCGCACTCACCCGGAAGTGCGATGACGGAGGCCTCGGTGCCGCCGTCACGCGCTCCTCCGGCGGCATCCTCATCTCTGCACCCTGCCTCCAGCAGTGCGCCGAGGGAGCGGTGGCTGCCGTCGCGATCCGGTCCGGTGACGCGGGGACCACGGGCCCGTCCGTCTGGCTCGGGGGGCTCGACGGCGTGGGCCGGCTCGAGGCCCTTGCGCGCTGGGTGGAGGGGTGGCGGCGGCCCGCGGACGGCACGGGTGAACTACCGGACGACCTGCGCGAAGCCGTGCTCGGGTACGGACCACCGGTCCGCCTCACGCCCACGTCCTGACCCGGCACGGTTAGCTGATACGCGTTCCGCCGTCGTCGTTGACCGTCGTCTTCCCCGGGTGCCAAAGTGGCAGCATGAGTACCGAGAGCACCGGGATCCGGATCAGCAACAACACCGATGAGAGTCAGTACACAGCGGACCTGGACGGCAGGAATGCCGGGGTGGCCGCCTACGAGCGGTCCGGGGACACCATCGTGTTCACGCACACCGTGGTGGACGAGGATCTCGAGGGCCAGGGAGTGGGCAGCACCCTCATCCAGCACGCCCTCGACGACGCCCGCGAGCAGCAGCTCACAGTGGTGCCGCAGTGCCAGTTCGTGGCAGCGTTCATCAGCGAGCATGCCGAGTACCAGGATCTGGTGGGCTGAGAGCACCGCTCCCCGGCAGTGCAGCCGCTCCTCGGCCGGGGAGCGGCTGCACTCCTGCTATCCCGCGTAGACGTCCACCAGCTGCAGGTCCGGCGCCCACAGTCCCAGCGAGCCTCCGAAGGAGGAGAGGACGGGGGCGCTCCGACCGTTGTAGTACGCCGTCGCCGAACTGGTCCCCTCCCCCGTGTGGACGCGTAACTCCTCCCCGGGCCGGAGCACATACCCCTCTCCCGTGGTCAGCAGGGTGTTGAGCGAGGTCCGGAGGAAGTATCCGCTGACGTCCACGGTGCTGCCGGAGGTGTTCCGCAGCGTGACGAACTCGGCGGCCGCGCCTGCCCCCGCACCGGTGCCGTCGGGCGCTGCAGGGTGGGCCCCGACGATCTCGACGTCGCCCTCGGGGAAGATCGGAAGCCCCTGGAGGTGCCGGGTGTTCTGGATCGGGAAGTCCGTGGTGACGGCGTCCACACCGAGATCCGCCATGGCCCGGACCGCTTCGGGCGAGTTCGCGGTGTACACGCTCATGGCGAGGCCCGCAGCGTGCACGGCATCCACGTCCTGCTCCGACAGCGTGCGGTAGTAGGCGCCCACCGAGTCCGCGTAGCCCGCCCAGGACGCCAGCACCTCCGGGGAGGGGACCATGAAGGTGAGCTGCTGCAGCGGGATCTCGGGAGCCAGCTCGGCGAACTCCCGGTTGAAGTCCTCGTCGAAGCAGATGACCTGGACCTTGTCCGCCGCGACGAGCGTCTGCCAGGTGGGATCGGTGCGCAGCTGCTCCACCAGGAGTGCGCCGATACCCGGCGAGTTCCGGGGCGACTTGACCTCGATGTACACGCCGGCGGCGTCGCCCGCGGCCAGCGCGACGTCGTCCAGGTGCGGGATCCTCTCCCCGACGAACCGGCCATCGAAGTAGGACCCGGCGTCCAACTGCTGCAGCTCCGCCCAGGTGAACGAGGTGATCGGGTCGGTGGCCCGGCCCGGGAAGACGTCCTGCACGTCGGTGGTACGCGCCGGGACATCGTCATGGAAGATGAACGGCACGCCGTCTGCGCTGAGCTGGACGTCGATCTCGAGGAAGTCCGCGCCGGCCGCACGGGCATCCCGGAAGCCGGCCATCGTGTTCTCCGGGGCGGTACCGGCGGCGCCGCGGTGTCCCACGAGGACCGGCGTGTTCGTCCGTCGCTCAGGCACCCGGGTGTCCACCCTCCTGCCCGCGGCGGTGGAGGCGGGCATCGACAGCAGGGAGAGCCCGGCGACGGCGATGGCACTGTGGACGAAACGGGCGGCGTGGAAGGCCATGGCGGATCCTCTCGGAGCGTGGGTACGGGAGCCGAGACCGCTCCCCGGCCGATTCAACAGGACCGAACCGACCACGCCGTCAACGACGCATGAACTGCCGGTGAAGCCCGGGGCAGCGGTCACCTCAGGCGCGGCCCTTGAGGATGAGGTTCCAGTACACCTTCGGCAGGACGACCCGCTCGGCGAAGAAGGTCAGGCGGCGCTCGCGCGCCAGGTTGTTCCATCCGGGAACGGTGGGCATGGGCGAGTACTTGTCATCGAACTCCGAGAACACCACGGTGTTGTGGCTGACCACGAACGGGCAGGCGGAGTAGGAGTTGTACTCGGCGGTGGGCTTCCGGCCCTTGAGCACGGCCTTGAGGTTCTTGGCCAGCACCTTGGTCTGCATCCGCAGCGCCGCCCCCGATTTCGAGTTGAGCGTCGATGCCGCATCCCCGAGGGACCAGATGTTCGGGAAGCGGGTGTGACGGAGCAGCAGAGGATCCACCTCGACGAAGCCGCCCGAGTTCCCGGGCGCCGGGAGATCGGTGGACTTCAGCCATTCGGGGGCCGACTGCGGCGGAACGGCGTGCAGCACGGTGTACCCGACCTCCGCCGTGGTACCCGTGGTGGAGTTCCGGAGCTGTACCGTCCGTGCCTCGGGGTCCACGGAGGCGAGTTCGGTGCTGTAGCGGACCTCGATGCCGTACTCGTCGATCTTCCGGTTCAGCTCCTCGTCGATGATCTCCATCCCGAAGATCGTGGGGGTGGCGACGACGAGGACCACCCGGATGTCCTGCAGCACTCCCTTGCTGCGCCAGTGGTCACAGGCCAGGTACATCGGTTTCTGCGCCGCGCCCGCACAGGAAGCCGGGCCCGGGGGCTGGGTGAACACCACCGTGCCGTGCGTCAGGTCGCGGAAGAGCTTCCACGCCTTCGGGGCCAGCTCGTACTCGTAGTTGGAGCCACCGTGCGGCCCCTCCATCGCTTCCTTCAATCCCGGCACGGCCGTCCAGTCGTTCTGGATCCCGGGGCACACCACGAGGTGGTCGTAGGTGACCTCCGAACCGGAGGCCAGGGCCACGGTGTTGGTGGCCGTGCTGACATCCAGTGCCCGGTCCTGGATCCAGCAGGTTCCCCGCGGGGTCACGGCTGCCTGGAGGCGCACCGCCTCGAACGCGTCCGCCGTACCTCCGGCGATGTGGGAGAACAGGGGCTGATAGAGGTGCCGGCTCCGCGGCTCGATCAACGCGACGTCCTTGAACCCGGACCGCTGGAGCCGCCCGGCCAGGGACACCCCGGCGTTGCCACCGCCGATGATGACCACCTGGTGATGGCGTGTCTCACCCGGTGCGGGTAGAACGGGAACGGTGCGGCGCGGCGCTCTGGTACTCGTGCTGGATCCGATGGCAGCTACCTCTTCTTGTTCACACCGCGAGACTCGTTCTCCGACAGTACCGCTCGGCACCCCCACGCGGACCCGGACCTCCCGACCAGTTCCCGGGGTGGCGCAGAGCTCTCCGGGTCCTCCCAGGACAGGACCGACGATCCTGCCGTCATCGCCGGTCGGGCGGGTCAGGCGCCATCCGGTCAGGGGCCGGGGATCTCCACCGCTCCCACCACGATGCTCGTGGTGCTCTGGTGCGGTGTGGATCCGGGCACGTCGGGGGCCTCCTGTGCGAGTGCCACGAGCAGGAAGTAGAAGGTGATGAACCAGATTCCCGTCCCGAGTCCGCGGCGTGAGCGCCGAGACCGTGCGGCTCGCGGTTGCACAGAGGGCCCGACGGCGAGCGCACGTGAATCCAGTACCTCCGCACGCCCTGCGCGGTGCGCCCATCCGTCGACCGCGGTGCCCGTCCACTGACCCCCGCGGAGTGTGCCGAACGGACTCGCGTCGGCGTGCTGCGGGGGTACGGGACCGGAGGCCGGGCCGGGCGGCCGATGCCGGCGGTTGCGTTCGAGTAGCTCCAGCTCCAGACGGGCGCGGATGAGTTCGTCGCGCAGTTGTTCGGCCTCGCTGACCGCCCGCTGCGTCTGCTCCTCGTACGGATCCGACGCGCGATCCGCCGTCGTCAGTCCCACTCGTTCACCATTCTGACAGCGTAAGTCTGCGGGCCGTGCAGGACCCTCAGGATTGCGACAGGATCGGCGCACGGAGCCCCGGAGCGAGCAGCACGCCCGCGCTGTCCCGGCGCCCGGCACCGGGGAGGCGAGGTGAGGTGAGCTTCAGGACCGCGCGTACCGCGTGACGAAGTTCCGCAGGATCATTGCCGGCTGATCCACCGCGTACTCCCGCGCCCTGGCCAGATACTCGTCGGCCTGCTCGGGTGGGAAGTAGCCGGCGTGCCGGTAGGTCCTGATCCGGCCGACGAGCGCCTCCACGTCCAACTCCGGGTGGAACTGCGTGGCATACACGTTCTCGCGCACACGGAACATCTGCACGGGGCAGGTGTCCGAGGACGCCAGCAGCACCGCGGAACCGGGTAGCGTGGCGCACGCCTCCTTGTGGCCCACGAAGGCCGCGAACGACGCCGGCAGCCCGGCCAGGAGCGGATCGGCGGCACCATGGCGGTTCAGCGTGATCTCGACGGCGCTGATGGGCTCCGCGTAGGTGGAGTCGATCACCGCCCCCTGGTGCCGCCCGAGCGTCCCGACGCCGTAGCAGGCTCCGAAGAACGGGAAGTCCTCCCCGACCACGCGGTCGAGGAGCCCTGCGAGGTCCTCCTCCACCCGGAGCTGCACAGCGCCCTTCGCTTCCTCCGGGTCGGAGGAGTTGAAGGGGCTGCCGCCGAGGAAGATCCCCGAGTAGTCGTGGAGATCCAGTTCCGGCAGGGGCCCCTCCTCGAGCCGCACCCTCCGTAGCTGGTCCTCCTCCAGGCCACCGAACCGCAGGAAGCTGAGGTACTCGGCGTCGGCTGCGTAGTTCTCGGCGCGCGTGGCCAGGAGGAGGAAGGGTTTCACCCCTCGATGCTACTGGTGTGGTCGGTGTCCGGGAGGCCCCGCGGCTGCCTCGTGGGGAGGAAGGTCGACCGGCGGCCCGGAATGACCGACTACCCAGCCCGTCACGGGATCGACACCGGTGTCCGCGGTGTTGTTCTCCTCCTTCATCTGCTTCACCTCGGACCTGAAGATGCGCAGCGATTGTCCGACGCTCCGGGCCATCCCGGGTAGTCGGGGAGCGCCGAACAGGACGATGGCGAGAACGATGACGATGACGAGGTGCCAGCCTTCGGGCCTCATGGTTGATCTCCTTCAGTCGGTGTCGAGAATGTCATTGCGCACTGCTCGTGTCGCGTCCGGATCGGACCACGACGGCGGAGACCTCCCCGTCCCGGACGGTCACGTCGAAGACCGTGTCGGTCCGGTCGGGCGAGGGAACCGTGACACAGCGGGTCCCGTCCGCGGCTTCGAAGGCCCGGAACTGCATCTCCCGCGCCCAGTCGTAGGAGGGTCGGTCCGTCACCGTGCCGATGGGCAGGACCGCTCCTTCCCGAACCCAGGTGGCCGCCTGCATCACCGAGTACTCCTTCCGGTGCCAGCGCGGACCGGCCAGCCGCTCCCCCGTCTCGAGATGGGTCCAGACGCCTTCCGGCAGGTAGAAGGAGACCGATCCCGAGGCATCCATGACGGGCGCCACCAGGAGGTCCGGGCCCAGCATGTACTGGCGGTCCAGGTGTGCACACCCCGGGTCCTCGGGGAACTCCATGAAGAGTGGCCGCATCAGCGGGATCCCCTCCGAGTACGCTTCCTCGGCCGCGGTCTGCAGATAGGGCATCAACCGCATCTTCTGTTCCGTGAAGTGCCGCAGGACGTCCACGGACTCCTCGTCCACGAGCCAGGGGACCCTGTAGGAGTTGGAGCCGTGCAGCCTCGAGTGCGAGGACAACAGCCCGAAGGCGATCCAGCGTTTGAAGATGTCCGGCTCGGGGGTGCCCTCGAACCCACCGATGTCATGGCTCCAGAAGGAGAAACCCGACGATGCCAGGGACAACCCGCCGCGCAGTGACTCGGCCATCGCCGAGAACGTCGACTCGCAGTCCCCGCCCCAGTGCACCGGCATGGTCTGGCCACCGGCGGTGGCGGACCGCGCGAAGACCACGGCTTCCCCCTCGCCCAGTTCCTTGGACAGGAGATCGAACACCGTCCTGTTGTAGAGCTGCGAGTAGTAGTTGTGCATCCTGGCGGGATCGGACCCGTCGTGCCAGACGACGTCGGTGGGGATGCGCTCACCGAAGTCCGTCTTGAACGAGTCCACGCCCTGGGCCAGCAGGCCGCGCAGCTTCTCCTGGTACCAGAGCACGGCCTCCGGGTTGGTGAAGTCCACGAGTCCCATCCCGGCCTGCCACATGTCCCACTGCCAGACCGAACCATCGGCCCGTGTCACCAGGAAGCCCCGCTCGAGTCCTTCCCGGAACAGGTGGGAGCGCTGCGCGATGTAGGGATTGATCCACACGCAGACCTTCAGGCCGCGGTCGTGCAGCCGCGTGAGCATGCCTTCCGGATCCGGGAACGTGGCGGGGTCCCAGATGAAGTCGCTCCAGTGGAAGGACCTCATCCAGTGGCAGTCGAAGTGGAAGACGGAGAGCGGCAGGTTGCGCTCCTCCATCCCGTCGATGAAGGAGGTCACGGTCTTCTCGTCGTAGTCGGTGGTGAACGAGGTGGAGAGCCAGAGACCGTAGGACCACGCCGGGATCCGCGACGGCCTACCGGTGAGTTCCGTGTAGCGGCGGAGGATGTCCTTGGGCGAGGGCCCGTGGATGACGAAGTACTGCAGTCGCTGGCCCTCAACACTGAACTGGGTGCGGGAGACGACCTCCGAACCCACCTCGAAGGACACCTTCTCCGGGTGATTGACGAACACCCCGTAGCCGTCGTTGGTGATGAAGAACGGGATGTTCTTGTAGGCGAGGTCGCTGGACGTGCCGCCGTCCTCGTTCCAGATGTCCACCGACTGCCCGTTCTTGACGAAGGTGCCGAAGCGCTCCCCGAGACCGTAGACGTTGGTGCCGACCCCGAGTTTCAGTTGCTCGTGCACGTGGGTGCGCCCGGTGTCGTCGGTGATCACACCGACGCTCCGTGATGTGGAACCCGTCAGCAGCACACCGTCCCCGAGGAAATCCACGCCCCAGTCGCCGGAGGTGCTGACGCGCGCAGTCAAGCCCCCGGAGGTGATGCTGGCCGTGTCCTCGTCCCGGTCGAAGACCGGCTCGGACACCGGGCGGTTCACCTCGAAATGCGGCCCTCTGTCCAGTCCGCCCTGGAAGTGCTCGATGGTGACGCTGATGACGTCCTGCATCGGGGCCTCGAAGGTGACCGTCAGCTGGGGGAGATTGAGGGCGTCACCGCGGGACAGGATGCGCTTGGTGGGGGCGTAGACGGTCATCCGCCCGCCCTCGACCACCACCTCCGAGACGTCGCGGGGGTGGAGCGCGGTGAAGCCTTCGCGGTACAGCCAGTATCCGTCGGTGAATTTCATGGGTCAGTTTCCGTTCTCGGTGTCGGTACCGCTCTTCAGGACCATGGCGTCGTACGGGTGCAGTTCCAGTCGGGTTCCGTGTGCCTCGCCGGTGAGCAGGTCCACGGACTGCTCGGTGAGGTGGACGACCCGCGACTCCGGGCCGTGGTTTAGCAGGAAGTGGTGACCGGCCCGGGTGGCGAGCTCGACGTCGTCGGGCAGCTCCCCCGCGACCGGCGAGGTCAGCCGGGCCTGCGCAAGCGCGGTTCCGATGATGCGACCCAGCAGTGTGGCGGGTGCATCGCACCCGAGGTACCAGGCGGCACCCTCACCGTGGCTGTTGCGAACGACGGCCGGCTTCCCTGCGAGGACGCCGTCGGCGAAGGTCACCACCGCGACGGCCGTCGGGCCGTGGAGCCGGAGATCCTCGGACCAGACGGAGGCTTCGAGCCGGTCCGGTAGTGCCCGAGTGTCGGTAGCCCGATCAATCAGCTCGGGCTCCGTGATCCGGAGACCGACCGGGCCCGCCAGCGGACGCCACTCCTCGCCGCTGACACCCAGCAGGTGGGACAGCACCGAGGGGAACCGTCCCTGGCGGAGATGGGCATGGCCGTCCGCCACCCCGCTGAAGGGCCCGACGACGGCGGTCCCCCCTCGGTGCACCCATTCCGTCAGTGCCTCGGCGTGCTCCTCCCCCAGGAGGAACAGGGCGGGGACGAGAACCAGGTCGAAGTCCGCGAAGATCGTGCCCGGATGCACCACCTCCACGGAGAAACCACGCCTGGCCAGGGCCCGGTGGTAGGCCTGCACCTGCTCCAGGACGTCCAACCGGTCACTCGGACGATCGGGTGCCTCGGCCGCCCACCAGCTGTCCCAGTCGAACAGGACGGCGATCCGCGAAGGCGCGGTGGTGCCGGCGAGGAAACGGAGGCCCTCGAGGCGGGCGCCGAGGGCCGAGGCCTCGCGGAACACACGGGTGTCCTCCCCCGCCAGGGGAACCACCGCCGAGTGGAAGCGTTCAGCGCCGAAGGCGGACTGTCGGAACTGGAAGAAGCAGATACCGTCCGATCCCCGGGCGACGGCGGACATCGAGTCCACCATCAGCGCACCGGGGTCCTTGGCGGTGTTGTGCGGACGCCAGTTCACGGCCGAGGTCGCGGACTCCATGAGGAGCCAAGGGTTGCCGCGCGCCAGGCCGCGGCAGAGGTCATGCGTCAGCGCTCCCAGCTCCCAGCTCCTCGGTTGCGCCGGATCCGTGTACCAGTTGTTGCCGATCAGGTCGGTCTCACCGGCGAAGTCGAAGTAATCGGCTCCCCGGAAGAAGCCCATGAGGTTCGTCGTGACCGGCACCTCGGGGGAACACCGTCGGATGATGTCCCGTTCGGTGGTGAAGAGCTCGAGCAGCGAGTCCGAGACGAAGCGCCTGAAATCGAGTACGTGGCTGGGGTTGTGGAGATACGGTGCCGTCCTTGGTGGCAGGATCTCCTCCCAGCGGCCGTACCCCTGACTCCAGAACGTGGTGCCCCACGCGGTGTTCAGGTCCTCGAGCGACCCGTACCGTCCCCGCAACCAACGGCGGAAGCACCCGGCGGTCTCGTCGTCGTAGCTGATCTGTCCGAGCTCGTTGCCGACGTGCCACATCACCACGGCGGGGTGTCCGCCGTAGCGCTCGGCCAGCGCCGCCGTGATCCGCTCAGCAGCAGTGCGGTAGGCGGCCGACGACGGCGAGAACTGGTTGCGGGAGCCGTACCAGAGCGTCGCCCCCGACGGATCGACCGGCAGCGTGTCGGGGTGGTCGTGCCCCAGCCAGGGCGGAGGAGACGCGGTGGGCGTCGCGAGGCAGACGTTGATCCCGGCCTCGTGGAGCAGGGCGAGGATCCGGTCCAGCCAACCGAAGTCCCAGGTGTCCTCGGAAGGCTGCAGCCGGGCCCAACTGAAGACCCCGAGCGTGACGAGGTTGATGCCTGCCCGCTGCATCAGGCGGATGTCCTCGGGCCAGCTCTCCTCGGGCCACTGTTCGGGGTTGTAGTCGGCACCGAACAACAGTCCGGTCCGCTCGGTCACGGAGTTCAGGCCGCGGCTGCGAAGATGCATGGGAATCCTTGATTGAATGGTGGGTATGAAAAATCGAAAGGCTTCAACGGCGGCCACGATCATCGACGTGGCCCGGGAAGCCGGGGTCTCGACGAGCACGGTGTCCTACGTGATGAGTGGCAACCGTCCGATCTCGAAGGAGACCCGTGACGTCGTCGAGACGGCGATGGAGCGCCTTAAGTACAGCCCCAGGTCCAGCGCCCGCGCCCTGGCGTCGAGCCGGTCCGACGTCCTCGGCCTCGTCGTACCACTACGTGCCGATGTCAACGTCGGTGTGGTGATGCAGTTCGTCACGGCCGTCGTCACGACCGCCCGGACGTTCGACAAGGACGTCCTGCTCCTCACCCAGGACGATGCGGGCGGGATCAAGCGGGTGACGTCCCAGTCCATGGTGGACGGCCTCGTCATGATGGACATCGAGGCCCGCGATCCCCGTATCGCGGTACTGGCCACACTGGACAAGCCCGCCGTTCTCATCGGCATGCCCGACGATCCTCGTGGACTCAGCTGTGTCGATTTCGACTTCGCCGGTGCCTCGCGGACGGCCGTGCGCCACCTCGCCGACCTGGGTCACCGTGGCATCGCCTTCCTCGGCTCCCCTCCGGCATCCCTGAGGCGGCATGCCACCTATGCGGATCGCGCCCTCGGAGGCTTCCAGGACGCGTGCCGCACCCTCGGGATCGGGCAGGTCTCGGTGGCCTGCGAAGCCGATTCGAGGGACCTGGCCCGGGCACTCGACACGGTCCTGTCCGGCCCCGAACCCATCACCGCGCTCCTCGTGCACAACGAGGGATTGCTGCCCATCCTTCGCGACAACCTCGCCGCCCACGGACTCTCCGTCCCGGCGGACGTCTCCGTCGTCGCCATCGCACCCTCGGACGTCGCCCGGTCCGCCGTCCAGCCGTGGACGGTGGTCGCCATCCCCGCGATGGACATCGGCCGTGCCGCCGTGGAGATGGTGATGGATCGGTTGAGTCTCGCCAAATCCGCCGAACTGCGGCTCATCGCCCCGGCGCTGACCCAGGGGGAAACCACCCGCGCGGTGGGCGGAGGGTGATGAGCGCCGCTGCGCACACGCGGTGATCATCCCTTGACCGCCCCGATCATCACGCCCTTCGTGAAGTGCTTCTGCACGAAGGGATACACGATCAGGATGGGGATCGTGGCCAGCACGATCACCGCCATCTGCAGCGCGGGCCCGGCTGCAGCCCCGGTGCCGACGTCCACCTGACCGGGGACCGACACACCCTGGAGCACGTAGGACCTCAGCACCACCTGCAGCGGGTTCTTCTCGCTGTCGTTGATATAGAGGACCGCATTGAAGAACGCGTTCCAATAGCCCACTCCGTAGAACAGGGCGATGACCGCCGTGACGGCCTTGGACATGGGGAGGACGATCTGGGCCAGGGTGCGCCATTCGCTCGCCCCGTCGATCCTGGCGCTCTCCAGGATTCCCTTGTCGATGCCCATGAAGAAGCCCCGCAGGATGATGATGTTGAACACCGAGACGGCGCCGGGCAGGATCAGGGCCCAGTACGAGTTGATCAGACCGAGCCCGGACACCAGCAGGTAGGCGGGGATGATGCCTGCGCTGAAGAACATGGTGATGAGGAGCGTGAACAGGATGGGCGTGTGGGCGAATGATCCGGGGCGGGACAGTCCGTAGGCGCAGAGGATGGACACCACCATGCTGATCAGCGTCCCCGTCACCGTGACGCCGACGCTGACGAGCACCGCGCGGGTGACCACGCCACCGTTGAGGATCTGCTGGTAGGCGGCGAAGGAGATCTCCCCCGGCACGAGGACCAGCCCTCCCGCCCGTGTGATCGTGGCCTGCGAGGAGATACTCGTGAGCACGATCGTGTACAGCGGGCCGAGCACGGCCAGGACCACGACCGTGAGGACGACGATCTTGCCGATCTTGCCCGCGAGCCCCGGCTCCTCGTCCCAGACGGGACGTTCGGCCCGGGGCCGCCGGGTGCGGAAGGTGGCGGTGGCGTTCCGGGAAGCCCGGACCCTGTCGAGGAGGATGCTCATTTGGAGTACACACCGCTTTCTCCGAAGATGTGGGCGATCTTGTTGGCGGCGAGGATCAGGGCCAGACTCACCAGGCCCTTGATGAGACCGGCCGCCGCACCGTAACTCCAGTCACCGTTCTGCACACCCGTGTAGTACACGAAGGTGTCGAGAACCTCGGAGGCATCTGCCCCCACGGCGTCGCGCTGGAGGATCATCTGCTCGAACCCCACCGTCAGGGAGTCGCCCAGCCGCAGGATCAGCAGCAGCACGATGACACTTCGCAGCCCGGGGAGGGTGATGTGCCACATCCGTTTCCAGCGCCCCGCACCGTCCACCGCTGCCGCCTCGTACTGCGCGGGATCGATGGCGCTGAGGGCTGCGAGGAAGACGATGATGCCCCACCCGGCGTCCTTCCAAATGGCCTGGGAGGTCAGGAGGAACAGGAAGGTGTCCGGATTGGTCATGATGTCCATGGCCTGCCAGCCGTTCGCGCGGAGCGACTGGTTGAGCAGTCCTGCACCACCGAAGATCTGCTGGAACACCGACACCACCAGGACCCAGGAGAAGAAGTGCGGCAGATACACCACGGCCTGGACCGCCGACCTCAGGCGCGGGCTGACCAGTGAGTTGAGCAGCATGGCGAGGGCGATCGGAATGGGGAAGAAGAACACCAGCTGGAACGCGGTGATGACCAGCGTGTTCCTGACCGCATGCCAGAAATCGGGATCTGCGAGCACTCTGGTGAAGTTCTCGAACCCGACGAACGGGCTGCTGGGGATCCCCACGTAGGGCGAGTAGTCCTGGAACGCCACCACGTTGCCCAGCATCGGGACGTAGGCGAACACCCCGAGGAGGATCACCGCGGGCAGCGCCATCAGGACGAGTGAGCGGTCCCGCTTGAACCGCAGGCGGCGGTTCGCCTTCGGGCGAGGAGGCGCTGGAGTGGAGCCGGTGGACCCCCGGACGGGACCGCCGTGCGATACCGGTGTCGGAACCACCGGGGTCGACGCGACGGACGGTGGCACGGTGTGCGCACCGACGTCCTGCCGGCGCGAGCTCTGCTTGCGTTCTATCCCGGTAGCCATCCCCGTGACGCCTAGGCCAGGAATCCGGCGTAGAAGTCCCGGAGTTCGTCGCCGCCCTTGGTCTTCCAGGCGGCCACCTCGGAGTCCAGGTCGGACATGGTCCTGCGCCCCCGGATGATGTCCTTGGCGAGGTCGTCGAAGGGTGTGGCCAGGGAGGCGAACTTCGCGGGCTCCTGGATCTGCATGCCGAAGAAGGCGTCCTCCACCACGTTGGGCGCCTGCCGGGCCTCCCACTCCGACTGGGCCTGCACCAGCCCGGGGTACTGCACCATCGAGTTCACGATGGGACTGTTCACCAGGAACGCGTAGGTGCTCGTGACCTCCTCGGTGCCCTTCGCCGTCGCGCGGGGCACGCCCTGCTCGTCACGGGTGTAGTGGACGCCCTCGACACCGTTGACGATCAGGGCGTTCTCCTCCGTCCCGAAGGGGGCGGCCATGAAGTTGGCCAGCGCGAGCATCTCCTCCACCTTCTCGGGACTCGCCTTCTTGATGAAGCTGAAGATCGCTGCGGGCTGCGCTCGGAACAGCGTCGGCTTCCCCCCGTCCGGGGCGAAGTAGTCCAGGGGCTGCATGTTGAACCGGGGGTTCGAGGGGAGCGTCCGGGCCAGGGCCTCGTGCCAGGATCCCGTGCCGTCCGTGGTCATGAGCGTGGCTCCGGACTCGAAGCGCGGTTTCGCCTGCTGCGCATTGCCGGCCACCGCATCGGGGTGGACGGAGCCATCCGCGAACAACGCGGCCGTCCACTCCAGGGCGGCCCTGTACTCGTCCGTCTCGAACCTGTGCGTGAGCTGATCACCCTCCTGCTTCCACTTGGGCACCACTCCGAACATGATCTGGGCACCGTTCCAGACGTCCTCCGAGCCCCACCTGTTCTTGGACTCGTCCGTGAGTTCCTTCGCCACGGCGCGGTACTCGTCCGCCGAGGTCGGCGGTTCCACACCGAGCTCCTCGAAGAGGTCCGCCCGGTAGAAGATGGCGTCCGAGAGCAGGGTGCCGGGGTAGGGCAGACCGTACAGACCACCGTCGAAGCAGCCCATCTTCCACGCTGCCGTCGGGATGTTGGCCAGATTCGGGTACTTGAGGACCTTGTCGCCGGCGATGAACTCCGCGAGGTCCTGGAAGACACCCGTGGCAGCCTGTGCGAAACGCGGGGGCAGGTTCCACCCGGGGATGACCATCCAGTCCGGTACGTCCTTCGGTGAGGCGAGGACCGTCTGGACCTTGTCCGCGTACGCGTTGCCGTCGTTGACCTGGAAGTTGATGGTGGCACCGAGCTGCTCGTTGACCGTCGCGTAGTAGCCGTTCCGCGGCAGACCAGGGGGAACCGCCCACCAGGCCGGGGTCATCGCGGTGTACGTCCCACCGCTGCCCGGAGTCTCGGTCACCGATTTCACCAGCGAGGGGATGGTCGTGAAGCCGGGAGTGGACCCGTTGACGGAGGCGATGTCGGGTGTGACCAGCTCGAGCGGCTTGTAGGTCGGGACGATCTTGTCCAGCGTCTCCGTCAGCCCTCCTGCGGTGGTGGCCTGCGGCGTGGAGTTCCCGGAACACGCGGTGAGCGTCATCGGGGCGGCCGCAAAAATGACCGCGCCGCTGAGAACACCGAGGAACGACCGCCTCGAGAAACCGGAGGACACCCCGTCCGGCGAAGCGAGGAAGGTACGGGGGTGACGCTTTGCTGGACCGGTGTGGGAACCGAGCATGATCAGCACTCCTTTGTGTGAGTCAAGAACGAGGACTTCTTCGAAGAATCATCGAAGCGTTTCGATTGGCTTCAGCGTAGGCTAAGGAAACCCTC
>JASLBS010000112.1 GCA_030146405.1 Arthrobacter sp. | reverse complement strand
GCTGAGCCCCTCCTCACCGATCAGGGTGTCGAGACCCTCGGGCAGTTCGTAGGCGAACTGCGCCTGCGCCACCTCGAGCGCCTCCGCGAGGATCCGCTCGGCCTCCGCGCCCTCTGCCCGCGAACCCATGAGCACGTTCTCGCGGACGGAGTTGGAGAACAGTGTGGTGTCCTCGAAGGCCACGGACACGAGGGAACGCAGTTCCTCGAGCTCGAGGTCCCGGAGGTCCACCCCATCGATCCGGATGGTACCCCCGGTCACGTCGTAGAGGCGGGGGATGAGCTGGAGCAGCGTGCTCTTGCCGCACCCCGTCACCCCTACCAGGGCCATGGTCTCGCCGGCCCTCAGGGTCAGGTCGATGCCGTCGAGGACGTCGGTGGTCGCGTCCTCCGCGTCGGGGTAGCGGAAGTGGACGGCATCGAGCACCAGCTCACCGCGGGGCTCCACGAGGTGCTCGGGTTCCCGCGGATCCGTGATCGTGTTCTCCGATTCCATCACCTCGTAGTGCCTGTCGATGGCGGTCTTGGCCGTGAAGGTCATGGCGAGCAGGGGGCCGATGAACTCCACCGGTCCGGCCACTGCGGCGGCGGTGGCGAAGAACGCGACGAGCGCGCCGATGGAGACGTCACCGCTCGCCGCGAGCATGATGCCGACGACGAGGGAAGCTCCCAGCGCAAGTTCCGGCAGCAGCATCACGATCATCGAGAAGCTGGCGAGGGATCTCGCCTTCACGATCTCGGTCTGCCGAAGTTCCTCGGCCTGCTCCTCGAAGTCCTCGAGCGCCTCACGGCTCCGCCCGAAGGCCTTGAGCACCCGGATGCCGTGCACGGACTCCTCCACCGTGGTGGCGAGATCCCCGGCCTGGTCCTGGCTCTTGCGTGACACCCGGCTGTAGGAGGTGCGGAAGCGGTACCCGTAGATCATCAGGGGCACGGCAGCCGCGGTGAAGATCAGTGCCAGCACCCAGCTCGTGAAGAACATGATGGTGACACCCATGACCACGGTCAGGGAGGTGACCACCAGCATGATGAGCCCGAAGGCCATCCAACGGCGCATGAGGTTGAGATCGCTCATGGCCCGGGAGAGGAGCTGCCCGCTGCCCCAGCGGTCGTGGAACTCCACCGTGAGGTCCTGCAGATGGCGGTAGAAGGACGTCCGCATGTTCGTCTCCACCGTGGTGGCCGGCGTGATGACGAAGTGACGGCGGAGCGCTACGAACGTGGCCTCGAGGACGCCGAGGATCAGCACCACGCCGGAGGCGATCCAGACCGTCCGCGCGGCGCCCCCTTCCGCGAGGGCGTCATTGATGAGGACCCGCAGCACCTGGGGGATGGCCAGTGCCATGACGCTTGCGCCGAGCGCACACAGAAGACCCAGCAGCAGACGCGGGAGGATGGGGCGGACGTGCGGATACAGCCGGCCGAGGGATTGCCACAGCGTGTTCTGGTTGTTCATGCCAACTCTTCGGTGATCGGTGATTGTTGGTGGCCCTTAGCAACAATCGTAGGGCAGGCCAAGGGTGACGCCGATCACGTACTGCAGGCTTGAAGAACGAGCCGTTGTCCTAGCGTGTACCCCTGGCGGTCAGCGTGAGGAGGACGGCCTCCGGCTTGCAGGCGAAACGGACCGGCGCGAAGCGGGAGGTGCCGATGCCGGCCGACACGTTCAGCGGCACCGTACGTCCCTGGTGATCCCACTCCGAGAGGCCACGCGCGCGCCACGTCGGAAGATCGCAGTTGCTCAGCAGGGCGCCGTAGCCGGGGATGCAGACCTGCCCACCGTGCGTGTGGCCCGCGAGGATCAGATCCGCGCCGCCCTCCGTGAAGGTGTCGAGGACGCGCTGGTACGGCGCATGCGTCACGGCTACCCGGACGTGCGGAGCCTCGGTGGAGGTGCTGCTGCCGGACGGGTAGGGCGCATACGTGTCGCGCTGGAGGTGGGGGTCGTCCACGCCCGTGAAGTCGATGCGCATGTTCTTGAACCCGATGGACTGGGAGCGGTTGGTCAGGTCCACCCACCCTGCGGCACCGAAGGCGCTGAACATCTCGGCCCACGGCAGGTCCTTGCGCTCGGGCTCCGGCTGCGGGATCGACGGACCGGCGAAGTAGCGCAGCGGGTTCTTGAACACCGGTGCGTAGTAATCGTTGGATCCGGGCACGAACACGCCCGGGAACTGCAGGAGCGGCTCGAGCGCCTCGAGCAACGGCCCCATGCCCTTCTGGTGGCTGAGATTGTCCCCGGTGTTCACCACGAGGTCCGGTTTCAGGCTCGCCAGGCTCGAGAGCCAGTCGGCCTTGGATTTCTGCCCCGGCACCATGTGGATGTCGGCGAGGTGAAGCACCCTGAGGGATGCCGCTCCCTCCGGAAGGATGGGAAGCGTCTCCTGGCGCACCTGGTAGAGCGTGCGCTCGACGGTCGCGGCGTAGGCGAGGGTGGCGGCCGCGGCGGTCAGGGTGAGTCCTGCCGCCCAGCCGAGCGGTGCCCCGCTCCGGGATGTTCGAGTCGATTCCACGCTAGCCGTTTCCTCCATTGCCGCCGGTGTTTCCTCCAGTGGTACCACCCTGTGCGCCGCCGGTGCCAGTTCCACCGGGGTTGTTCCCGTTACCAGGGGTACCGGGGCGCTGGGGATTGTTCTGGTTACCGGTGTTGCCCTGACCGTATGCGAGCATGCGTGCGGGCGGATTGACGAAGGGTTCACCGACATAGAGGCCGGGAATCTGCTGCATGAAGCGGGCCCAGGACGGCGCAGCGATCAGTGAGCCGTCGATCTCCGGGTACACTTGGCCGCCGATCTGCAGGCCTCCGAGCGAACTGCCTTCGCCCTCCCCCTGCCAGTTACCGATCCAGCTGGCGGTGACCATGCCGGAGTTGTAGCCCATGAACCAGGTCTGCGAGCGGGCATCGTTGGTGCCCGTCTTGCCGGCCATCGGGATGTCACCGTACTCGAGGAGCTGCCCCGAGCCATCCGTCATGACTTCCTGTGTCGCGGTATTCACACCGCGGGCTACATCTGCGGCGATCTTCCGGTCGCAGGTGACCGGAGGCACCGGGTAGCTGGTGCCGTCGACCGCGGTGACCTCGGTGAGCGCCCGCGGGGTGCAGACGACACCGTCGTTGGCGAACCCTGAGTACGCCGTGGCCAGCGACATCGGGGCAGCCTCGCCACCACTGCCGATCAGTGAGGACGGGTCGTACAGGAAGCGCTCTTTCTCGCCGTCCGAACTCCTGGCCTGATGCACGCCCAGATCGAAGGCGATGTCGCGTATACGACAGAGATCGAGCTGCTTGGCGCTCGACATGGTGATCGTATTCAGGGACTGGGCCAGACCCTCGAGGACTGTCGTGTTCCGGTAGTTGATGTCTCCGTAGTTCTGTGGCGTGTAACCGTCTTCCTCGAAAATCTCGAAGTTGCCGCCCGGCGCACAGCCGGCCCGCCACCGGTCGCCCTGCGGATAGGTCCGCTTGCTGCCGTCGACCACCTGGTTGAGGCTCTTCCCGTCCTCGAGCCAGGCTGCCACGGTGAACGGCTTGTAGGTGGAGCCCGGTTGGAACCCACCGCCGCCGCCAAGGCTCTTGGTGGGATCCCCGCCGTCGAACTTGTCCACGTTGAAGTTGAGAACCGTATTGCCCTCAGCCTCCTCGGGGTCGTACCGGGTGTTCTGCGCCATGGAGAGGATGTTGCCCGTTGTGGGTTGCAGGCTCATCATGGTGTGGCCTACCCGGCCATCGCTGATGTCGGGGTTCGCCGTCTCGTTGACGGCGATTTGCGCCGCGTTCTGCACGCGGGGATCGAGCGTGGTCTTGATGGTCAGGCCCGAGCGGTAGAGCACGGTCTCCCGCTCCTGCTCGGTCTCCCCGTAGGCGGGGTCGTTGAGGATGAGGTGGGTGACGTAGTCGCAGAAGTAAGGAGCCTGGTCAGCTCCGACGCAACCGTTGAGGGTCGGCGTGAGATTGAGCCCGAGGTCGGTGGCGACCGCGGCGTCGTGTTCCTCCTGCGTGATCTTGCCGTGCTCCAGCATGGCACCGATCACGAGGTTGCGGCGCTGCAGTGACCCCTCCGGGTTGCCGGTGGGGCTGTAGGCGCTCGGTCCGTTCACGAGGCCGGCGAGGAGTGCGCTCTGGGCAATGGTGAGGTCGACGGCGTCCACACCGAAGAAGTACTGGGAGGCGGCCTGCACGCCGAACGTGGTGCCGCTGAAGGGGACGATGTTGAGGTACCCCTCGAGGATCTCGTCCTTGGACATCTCCTTCTCGACGGCGATGGCAAGCTTCATCTCGCGGAGCTTGTCGCCGGGGGACTTGCTACCGCTCATCGTTGTCACGGCCTCGTCGTTGCGGCGTGCCGTGTCGATCAGGACGTTGTTGACGAACTGCTGCGTGAGGGTGGAAGCCCCACGATTCGTCCCGGACGAGAGGTTGCTGGCGATGGCGCCCAGGACGCCCTCGACGTCGACGCCGCCGTGGTCGTAGTAGCGGTAGTCCTCGATCGCGACCAACGCGTCCTGCATCGGCTGGGACACCTGGTCGAGGGTGACGGGCTGCCGGTTCTCCTCGTACAGGGTGGCGATCAGGGAATCGTCCGCTGCCACGATCCTCGTGGGCTGCGCCAGGGCCCCGCGTTCCAGCTCGGCGGGAAGTTCCTCGAAGAAGTCGATCGATGCCGTGGCGCCGGTTCCCGCCGCGGCGGCCACGGGGACGAGGAGTCCCGCGGCGAGCACGCCCGCAAGCACACTGATCCCGAGGAATGCAATGATCTTGCCGAGGGTGGTTGCCGTGTCGAAGAGGGGTGATTTGCGAGCAGCCATTATTCCAGTTTACAAGCACGAGTTACGCTTTTCCCATGACGAAATGGGAGTACGCCACGATTCCGCTCATCATCCACGCCACCAAGCAGATCCTCGATCAGTGGGGCGAGGATGGTTGGGAGCTCGTGCAGGTGGTCACAGGTCCGGACGGAAAAGGTCTGGTCGCGTACCTCAAGCGGGAGAAGAGCTAACAGTGTCCGCTGCAAACCCAGGGGATTCGGCGGTCGAGGCGCGTCTGAAGGACCTCGGCGTCACCCTTCCGGAGGTGGCTCCACCTGTCGCCTCCTACGTTCCCGCCGTCATCAGCGGCAACCATGTCTACACGTCCGGCCAGCTGCCGTTTATTGAGGGCAAACTCACAGCTTCCGGCAAGGTGGGAGCCGTGAACGGGGTGGATGCCGAGGAGGCGCACGCCCTCGCGGCCACCTGCGCCGTGAACGCCCTGGCGGCCATCAAGAGCCAGATCGGAAACCTGGACCGCATCACGCGCATCGTCAAGGTGGTGGGGTTCGTCTCCTCCGATCCCTCCTTCACCGGACAGCCCGGCGTCATCAACGGGGCGTCCGAACTGCTCGGACGTGCACTCGGGGATGCCGGCATCCACGCCCGCTCCGCGGTCGGCGTCGCTGTGCTCCCCCTCGACTCGCCGGTCGAGGTCGAGGTCATCGCGGAGTTCGCCTAAGCCGTGGATCGTCTCAGCACCCGTTATTTCCACGTGCCGCCGGACCAGCGCAGTGCGGCGCAGAGCTGGATCGAGCACGGCGAACGTACGCCTCTCGCAGCACGCCCGGCGTCGTCGGTGGTGCTCCTGCGCGACAGCGCGATCGGCACCGAAACGTATCTTTCCTACCGGCGTGGCCAGTCGCCGCTGGGGATCGTCGGGTTCCCCGGAGGAAGCATCGAGGAATCCGACGACGACGATCTCCTGTGGTTCGGGCCGACACCGTCCATGTGGGCGAAGACCCTCGGCATCGAGGACCACCGGGCGGCCCGCAGGCACGTCCTCTGTGCAATCCGCGAACTCTTCGAGGAAACCGGCGTGCTGCTCGCCGGCCCGGATGCATCGTCCCTCGTGGAGGGGACCCAGGCCAAGGAATGGATGAAGGCCCGGGAGGCCATCAACGAGGGCGAGTGCCACTTCGCGGACATCCTCACCCGCCGCGGACTCGGGGTCCGCACCGACCTGATCAAACCGTTGTCCCACTGGCTCACACCGGACTTCGCGCACCGGCGCTTCGACACCCACTACTTCGCCGCGGCACAGCCGGTGAACCAGGAGCCCAGCATCCTGGGCAGCAAGGGGATCTGGGGACAGTGGCGCTGGGCGGCGCAGGAGATCACCGACCGCGACACCACGAGCCTCGGTGACGCGATCGGTCAGCCGAACACCGTGGGCCGGACGCTCAGTGATCTCGCGGTGCCCGCGGTGGAGATCATCCTCGAGAAGATCGGATCCTCCCGCGGCTGCATCGCCTATCTGTCCCACAAGCGGCCCGTGAAGGTGTACCACCCCCAGTTGTCCGAGCAGGAGGGCACCCTGATGCTGCAGGTCGAGTGCCCCAAGCTCACCGAGGGCGGCTCCGCGCAGCGAGGGCGCTGACAGCCTCACTTCGGTACAACGCATTTCGGTACCACGCAGAAGGCACCCGCCCGGTGGGCAGGTGCCTTCTGCGTTGTCAGGTGGAAGTCAGCGGCTGCGCTGGCGGAGGCGCTGGATGTCGAGGATGACGACGGCGCGTGCCTCGAGGCGGAGCCAGCCGCGCTGCACGAATTCGGCGAGTGCCTTGTTGACCGTCTCACGGGAGGCCCCCACCAGCTGGGCCAGTTCCTCCTGCGTGAGCTCGTGGGCCACCAGGATCCCGTCCGTTGCGGGCCTTCCGAAGCGGTCCGCGAGGTCCAGCAACGCCTTCGCCACGCGGCCCGGTACATCCGAGAAGACGAGGTCCGCGAGCGACTCGTTGGTCCGGCGGAGCCTGCGGGCCAGCGCCTGCAGGAGCTGCGCCGAGACCTCCGGGCGGGTCTCGAGCAGGGTACGGAGGTTCTCGTTCCTGAGCCCGGCCAACCTTGTCTCGGAGACGGCGGTGGCGGTGGCGGTACGGGGGCTCGGATCGAAGAGGGCCATCTCCCCGAACAGCTCGCCGGGGCCGAGGATCGCCAGGAGGTTCTCCCTGCCGTCCTGGGCCGTGCGTCCGAGCTTGATCTTGCCGGACACGATGAAGTACAGCTGGTCGCCCTGATCGCCTTCCCGGAAGACGGACGAACCGCGGGGAAGATCCACCTCGGTGAGCTCGTCGGTGAGGGCGGCGAAGACGTCGTCTCCCAGGCTTGCGAAGAGGGGCGCCCGGCGCAGTACCTCGATGTCCATGAAATCTCCTGATGCTTCGTGAGTGCGGGGGTCCGCGGGGTCGTCTACCGTCCATCTTGCCGTACGGGAGCTGATGTGACGACTGATACACGTTCCGGTGCGCCAACCCTGCGGAACCGCAGGCGTTCTCCTACGGTGCTCCCATGGTTCACGGCTAGAATCGCTCGCAGTGTCGAAAGGGTTGACCCCTCGGACCGTCCACAGCCAGGGGAGAGTATCAGTGCCGGTAATCAGTCTCGGGGAATTCACCGTCCTCGACTTCGTCCTGGTGGTGGTGCTCCTGGGCTACCTCGTGGCCGGTCTCCGGAACGGTTTCCTCGTGACGCTCGGCGGGATCGCCGGTTTCGTGGCCGGAGCGGTTGCGGCATTCTTCGCGATTCCGCTCGTCAGCCACTGGGTCCCGGAGAATCCGTGGCGCCTGATCGCCGTGATCGCCACCGTGATCGTCCTCATCGTCGTGGGACAGGGCGTCGGCTCCGCACTCGGGGCGTCGATCCGCCGGTGGTCGGATTTCCCACCGCTGCGCTTCATGGACCGGCTTCTCGGCGGGGTGGTCAACATGGCGGTCACCGCCCTGGTCCTGTCCATGCTGGCGTTCAGCGTGGGTACTCTCGGGGTGCCGTTCCTGTCGCAACAGCTCGCGTCCTCCCAGGTGATCCGCGGGATCGATTCCACCACTCCGGCGCCCGTGCGTTCGTGGATGGCGCAGCTGCGGAGCATCGCGGTGGACGACGGCATCCCCACCCTCCTCGAGGGTGTGGGCCCCGCGACCCAGCCGGCACAGGTACCGGACGCCTCCGTCGACACCCCGGAGCTCGCGGCGGCGGGCGCCTCGGTGGTCCGCATCACCGGTACCGCCTTCCAGTGCGGGCAGAACCAGACCGGCTCCGGCTTCGTCGTCGCGCCCGGACGGGTGATCACCAACGCCCACGTGGTGGCCGGGGTCGACGAGCCGGTGGTGGAGGTACCCGGCGGAGGAGCCCTACCGGGGCGGGTGGTGCAGCTGGACACGGCACGTGATATTGCCGTCATCGCCGTCGAGAACCTCCAGGCCTCCCCGCTTCCGCTCGGTGAGGAGCTCGACAACGGGGCGACGGCTGCGTTCGCCGGCTATCCGGCGGGTGGCCCGTACCGGATCCAGCCCGCGAGCGTCCAGAGCCTCTCGCCCGTGCTCGTCAATGACATCTACGGCTCGGCCCCCCAGGCGCTCCAGGTCTACAGCCTGGCCGCGAACGTGCAGCAGGGTAACTCCGGTGGGCCGCTGCTCGATCTGCAGGGGCGTGTCGCGGGGGTGGTCTTCGCGAAGTCGACGGCGGAGGCGCCTGTCGGCTACGCCCTCTCGCTGGAGGAACTGCGTCCGATCGCGCAGAGCGCCCCCGGCCTGAGCGAGTCCGTCTCCGCGGGGCAGTGCACGCGGGACTGACGTGTCAGGGAAGCCAGTCGAGGGACTGTCCGTGCGGCCCGGTCCGGGCCACCGTGCGCCCGTTGTGCTGCAGCACGAAGCGGCCCTCCTGCTCACCCGGGCGTCTCTCCATCGCGCCGCTGACGCCCGTCAGCGTGCCGGACCCCTCGTGCGAGATCCAGTGCGTAGGTCGCGCGCGCTCGGCGACGAGGCCCGTCATCGTCCTGGTGAAGCGCTCCCGACCTGCCCTGTCGAGATAGGCGAGGACGGCGCTGTGGAACACCACCACGACGGCCTCCGCGGGCGCGCTCGCCACGAGCGGTGCGATGTGCTCGTTGAGGTCACCCCGGACGAGCAGCGGCGGGTCCGCCCGCACCACACCGAGTGCGGCGCGTAGCCGCTCGGTCCGGTGGTGCTGCTCGGGCCACACGAGTGCCTCCAGCCAGCGGACGTCGTCGTCGTCGTCCGCCTGCAACGGGTTCAGATCGATACCTGCGCGCCAGATGACCTCCGGGAGAGTTCCCGGTAGCGGCGCCTCTCCGGTGACCTCGCAGTTGAGCGGAGGAACCGGGGAACCCCCGGCGGGCGCGAGCGATGACCCCGGGGAGTAGTGGTAGGCGTACCGGTCCGGGTAGAGACACACGCCGGCGGACGCCCCCACCTCGATCAGTGCCAGCGGCCTGTGCTCGGCGGTGCTGATGGAAGCGAGGAGGGGGAGGATGACGGCGCACCGCCCGGCCTCGTTGGTCTGCGTGGTGCGGGTCTCCATGGTTCCGCGGATGGTTCCCCACCGCTGCAGGACGAAGGAACGGAAGGAACCGTACCCCTCCAGCGGCACACCGGCGAGTCGTGCAGCCGCGAGGAGGAGGTTCGGCTGGCGGCGTGGGGCGGGGAGCTCGTCGAGAAGCCCGAGGAGCTCCTCGTCGGTGCTGATACTCCGGCACCACTCCTCGTAGAGGGGGGAGGAGCCCCGTGCCTCCACGTCCGCGAAGCGACGGTATCGGTCTCCGGTGGCGTGCTCTGTTTCCGTCATCGATCCTCCCGTTACGTCGAGGTTTCCGAAGTGTGACAGCGACCTGGTGTGCTGCTCCCGAGACCAAATCGTAACCAGCCGAGCCCGAAAAGTGACGAAGTGCGTCTTCCCGGAAGTTAGGCTCGTCACACGGAACATGGTGGAGCCGCCGCAGCGGGCCGCTGTGGAGTGCGGTACACCCGCCAGAATTCACTCGTTGACCAGGGAGCAATAATGTCCAACCGAGGCACATCAGTGCACGGCGCAGGTTTCGTGCGCAAACGCGCCGCGCTCACCGCCGGAATGTCCATCGCAGCACTCCTTCTGACGGGTTGTGTGCAGAGCGAGCGCGAGGAGAGCACGGGCGCCGACGGTGAGGCCACCGTCGACTCCACCTTCGTCTTCGCTGCCTCCTCGGACCCGAAGTCGCTCGACCCCGCGTTCGCCAGCGACGGCGAGTCGTTCCGGGTCAGCCGGCAGATCTTCGAAGGGCTGGTGGGCGTGGAGCCTGGCACCGCAGACCCGGCGCCGTTGCTCGCCGAGTCCTGGGAGACCGCGGAGGACGGTCTGTCCACCGTCTTCCAGCTCAAGGAGGGTGTCACCTTCCACGACGGCACCCCGTTCAATGCGGAAGCTGTCTGCTCCAACTTCGACCGCTGGTACAACTGGACCGGTATCCAGCAGGCGGAGACGGTGTCCTACTACTACAACTCGCTGTTCCGTGGATTCGCGGACCGTCCCGAGGACGCCGTCTACGAGTCCTGCGAGGCGAACGGTGACAACGAGGTGACCATCAACCTCGCCCAGCCGTTCGCGGGGTTCATCGCGGCGCTGTCCCTGCCGGCATTCGCCATGCAGAGCCCCACCGCACTGGAGGAGTTCTCGGCCGATGACATCGGCGGCACCGAGGACACGCCGTCGCTCAGCGAGTACGCCCTGGGGAACCCGGTGGGTACCGGACCGTTCACGTTCGACTCCTGGTCCGTGGGCGAGCAGCTCCAGCTCTCCGCCTACGAGGACTACTGGGGCGAGCAGGGCCAGGTCGCCAACGTCACCTTCCGCATCATCGACGACCCCCAGGCCCGCCGCCAGGCCCTCGAGGCAGGAACCATCGACGGTTACGACCTGGTGGCACCGGCCGACACCGATTCACTGCGCGACGCCGGGTACAACATCACCACGCGTGATCCCTTCACCATCCTGTACCTCGGCATGAACCAGCAGATCCCCGAGCTGCAGGAGCCCCTGGTGCGTGAGGCCATCGCCCACGCGATCGACAAGGACGCACTGGTCGCGCAGACCCTGCCCGAGGGCACCGAGGTGGCGACCCAGTTCATCCCCGAGGTGGTGGACGGTTACAACGAGGACGTCACCACGTACGACTTCGATCCGGAGCGAGCCCGCGAGCTCCTGACCGAGGCCGGCTACCCCGACGGTTTCGACATCACCTTCAACTACCCGACGAACGTCTCACGCCCGTACATGCCGACGCCCGAGCAGGTCTTCACCAACCTGCAGGCACAGCTCAGCGACGTGGGGATCAGTGTCAACCCGGCTCCGGCCGCGTGGTCGCCCGACTACCTGAACCAGGTCCAGGGCACCGCGGACCACGGATTGCACCTGCTCGGCTGGACCGGTGACTACAACGACACCGACAACTTCATCGGCGTTTTCTTCGGCCGGGAGAAGCCGGAGTTCGGCTTCGACAACCCCGAGCTGTTCGCGGCCCTCGACGAGGCCCGCGCCACCAGCGATCGCGATGAGCAGACCGAGCTGTACCGGGACATCAACGAGCAGATCGCCGAATTCATCCCGGCCATCCCGCTTGCCCACCCGGCTCCCTCGCTCGCCTTCGCGCCGCGGGTCACTTCCTACCCGGCGAGCCCCGTCAATGACGAGGTCTTCTCCGACATCGAGCTGAGCGAGTAGCAGCACCGCAGAACCGATGGAGCCGGCCCCCGCCCCGGGGGCCGGCTCCTGGTGTGCTGTACTGCCCCGTCCGGCAGCAGCCGGACCACCGGAATGATCCCCATTGTTACGCGTCATCGGCAAGCGGATAGCGTTGCTCATCCCCACACTGTTCGGCCTGTCCATCCTGCTGTTCCTCTGGGTCCGCAGCCTCCCCGGAGGCCCGGCCACGGCACTGCTGGGTGAGCGGGCAACACCCGATGCGGTGGCGCGCGTCAACGAGCTGTACGGCTTCGACCGCCCGCTGCCCGTGCAGTACCTCACCTATGTGGGCAGACTGCTGCAGGGCGATTTCGGCGTCTCCATCAACACGGGGCGCCCCGTCCTCGAGGAGTTCGCCACACGGTTCCCGGCCACCGTGGAACTCACCATCATCGCCCTGATCTTCGCCATCGGGATCGGTGTACCGCTCGGTTACCTCGCCGCCCGCCACTACGGGCGTCTCGTGGACCACGGGTCCGTGGTGCTCAGCCTGATCGGCATCACCATCCCGGTCTTCTTCCTCGCGTTCATCCTCAAGTACCTGTTCGCGATCCAGTGGGCGCTCCTGCCTCCCGACGGCCGGCAGGACCCGCGGATCGACGCGACACATTACACGCAGTTCTACGTGCTCGACGGTGTCCTCACGGGTGAGTACGACGCCGCGTGGGATGCCCTGCAGCACCTGATCCTGCCGGGGATCGCCCTGGGCACCATCCCGCTCGCCATCATCGTCCGCATCACCCGGGCTTCGGTACTGGAGGTGCAGAATGCCGACTACGTGCGCACAGCGCGGGCCAAGGGGCTCATGGAACGCACCATCCGGGGCAGTTTCATCCTGCGGAACGCGATGCTGCCGGTGGTCACCACCATCGGCCTGCAGCTGGGCCTCCTGATCTCGGGTGCCGTGCTGACGGAGACCGTCTTCGCCTTCAACGGGATCGGCCGGTTCCTCCGGGACGCCATCTTCGGCCTGGACTATCCCGTGCTCCAGGGCTTCATCATCTTCATCGCCATCCTGTATGCCTTGATCAACCTGATCGTGGACCTGTCCTACTCCGTCATCGACCCGAGGGTGCGTGTGCAATGAGTGCCATCCTGCCTCCCGCCGCCGGCGGTTCGGCCGCTCCGAACGACCCGGCCATCGATTCCGGTCGGGGCACAGGGCTCTGGCGGGACGCCTTCCTCCGGCTGCGCAGGAACC
Organism: Arthrobacter sp.; assembly: GCA_030146405.1. GTDB lineage: Bacteria > Actinomycetota > Actinomycetes > Actinomycetales > Micrococcaceae > Arthrobacter_D. Next base: position 1,729 of record JASLBS010000112.1, on the reverse strand, counting down.
CGGCGGCGATCGCCGGTGCCGTCATCATCGGGATCTTCCTGCTCGTCGCGATCCTCGCCCCGATCCTGGCACCCTACGGCGGCAACGACCTCCCGGGCCGGACCTCGATCACGCCGACGAACATCCCGGGGCCGGGGGACATCGAGGGCTTCCCGCTGGGTCTCGACCGCTTCGGCGGGGACGTTCTCAGCAAGCTCATCTGGGGTGCACAGGCCTCCCTGCTGATCGGTGTCATCTCTACGGCGCTCGGATTGGCGGGCGGTATGCTCCTCGGCGTCCTGGCGGGTGGACTCGGCGGCTGGGTGGACAACGTGATCATGAGGTTCGTGGATATCCTCCTCTCGGTCCCCAACCTGCTCCTCGCGGTGAGCATCGCGGCCGTGCTCGGACAGAGTTCGTACGCGATCATGATCGCCATCGGTGTCTCGCAGGTCCCGATCTTCGCGCGGCTCCTGCGGTCCTCCATGCTGTCCCAGCGCGGGGCGGACTACATCCTGGCCGCCCAGACACTGGGGCTCAGCCGGAGGACGATCACTATGAGCCACCTGCTGCCGAACAGCATGGGGCCGGTGATCGTGCAGGCCACCCTGACCCTCGCGACCGCCGTGATCGACGCGGCAGCGCTGTCCTTCCTCGGCCTCGGCGGCGGATTGCCGCAGACGGCCGAGTGGGGTCGCATGCTCACCTATGCGCAGTCCGAGCTCGCCATCGCCCCGCAGCTTGCCTTCCTGCCCGGCGCCTGCATCGCGATCACGGCACTCGGTTTCACCCTCCTCGGGGAATCCCTCCGCGAGGCGCTCGACCCGAAGACACGCCGGAAGTAGAGGGATTGAGCGCGTGGCTATCGGTGGGAAGGCCCGGGCTCGGTGGAGGCGTGCCCGCTGCGGGTCGGCCGCCGCCGGTAGATCCACCGACCCGGCCGCACTCGATCGTGGAGATGTGGTCGGGTACCGCCTGCAGATCCGATCAGGGGTCGAGTCCTCGATCTACGGTGCCAGGACCTCGACAGTCGCGAAGCGCTTCGCCGCCTCGAAGTCGGGTCCGGACATTGCCCCGTCCGACACGTAGACGAGGAAACCGTAGATCTGCGGTTCGAGGTCCGGCGCAAGGGTGATGACGGAGCTGTAGTTCCCACCGGCGTCGGCGTTGACGACGCGGTCCTCCATCACGGACCCGTCGGTCCGGGAGATGCCGAGGCTGATGGTGATCTGCTGCCCTGGCTCATATCCGCTGCCGTCGATCCTGAGGGAGGATCCCTGTGGCACGGCGATGCTCACCGTTCCCCATTCCGGGCCGGGTGTGACGGCGAAGTCCGTCGTGACCGGGGTTTCTGTGCCCAGGGGAGGCCCCTCGGGGGTGGGGGCAACCGATGCAGGGACTTCGGGGACGGGCTGGAGGGTCTCCTCGGGCACGGTCACCTGTGTGGGGGACGGCGCGGTGGACGGACCGGGAGCTGGCGTGGCAGACGGCGTCGCGGACGATGACGCCGTGGGGGGAGCCGGCGAGGAGTCGGCCGTTGGATCATCAGCAGTGGTGGAGCAACCTGCGAGGAGTGTGGCGACGGCAGCGAAGGTGACGATGGAGGGAAGCTTGCGCACGGGTGGATTCCTTGATGAGGAGCGGCGGGACGGTGGGGAACCACGTCGCGGCGATCCCGCACTGCCGTACCCCCACATCGGACGTTACCCGTGACCGGGTTCGCCGGGCACCTTCGGAGCACCAGGTGCTC
>JASLBS010000093.1 GCA_030146405.1 Arthrobacter sp. | reverse complement strand
AAGAACCAGCGTGACTTCGACGCCGTCTCACGGCGCACCTTCATCGAGCTCTGCGAGGAACTGGCGGTCGAGGACGAGTTGGTCTTCGAGAACCTCTTCAGCACCCTCGGGCTCTCCGTGGACTGGAACCTCACCTACCGGACCATCGACGACACCTCCCGCTCGGTCTCCCAGCGCGCGTTCCTCGAGAACCTGGCAGCGGGGGACGCCTACCTCGCCGAAGCGCCCACGCTGTGGGACGTCACGTTCCGCACCGCCGTCGCGCAGGCCGAACTCGAGGATCGCGAGCAGCCGGGTGCCTACCACCGGATCGCCTTCCACGCCCCGAACGGTGAGCTCGTCCACATCGAGACCACCCGGCCCGAGCTCCTGCCGGCGTGCGTCGCCCTCGTCGCGCACCCCGATGACGAGCGCTACAAGCCCCTCTTCGGCACCACCGTCACCTCGCCCCTGTTCGACGTCGAGGTGGAGATCAAGGCGCACCCCCTCGCCAAGCCGGACAAGGGAAGCGGCATCGCGATGATCTGCACGTTCGGTGATCTCACCGACGTGACCTGGTGGCGCGAGCTCCAGCTGCCCACGCGTGCCGTCGTCGGACGCGACGGCCGCATCCGCGCCGAGACCCCCGAGTGGATCCGGAGCGACCGCGCCCGGGAGAACTACTCCCAGCTCGCCGGGAAGACGATCTTCAGTGCCAAGGAAGCCATGGTCGCGATGCTCCGTGAGAGCGGCGACCTCGACGGTGAGCCGAAGAAGATCATGCACCCGGTCAACTTCTACGAGAAGGGCGACAAGCCCCTCGAAGTGGTGACCAGCCGTCAGTGGTACATCCGCAACGGCGGACGTGACGCCGGCAAACGTGAAGCCCTCCTCCAGCGCGGTCGCGAGATCGAGTTCCACCCCTCCTTCATGCGCTCACGCTACGAGAACTGGATCGAGGGTCTCAACGGCGACTGGCTCGTCTCCCGCCAGCGGTTCTTCGGCGTCCCCGTGCCCGTGTGGTACCGGCTCGACGCCGACGGCGAGCCGGAGTACGACGATCCCGTCGTTCCCGCCCTCGACGCACTCCCCGTGGACCCCGCGGCCGAGCCGGCCCCCGGCTTCGAGGAATCCGCACGCAATCAGGCGAACGGCTTCATCGGCGACAACGACGTGCTCGACACCTGGGCCACCTCGTCGCTCACACCGCAGATCGTGGGCGGCTGGGCGCGCGACGAGGACCTCTTCGGCAAGGTCTTCCCGTTCGACCTCCGGCCGCAGGGCCACGACATCATCCGCACCTGGCTGTTCTCCACCGCGGTGCGTGCCGATGCGCTGCAGGACTCCGTGCCGTGGAAGCACGCCGCGCTCTCCGGCTGGATCCTCGACCCGGACCGGAAGAAGATGTCGAAGTCCAAGGGCAACGTGGTGGTGCCCACGGACGTGCTCGAGCAGTTCGGGTCCGACGCCGTCCGGTACTGGGCCGCCTCGGCGAAGCTCGGAGCGGATACCGCGTACGAGGTGAACCAGATGAAGATCGGGCGGCGGCTCGCCATCAAGCTGCTCAACGCCTCGAAGTTCGTCCTGAACCTCGGCGTCACCGAGGCATCGGTCGGCGATGGGTCGCTGGACCGCGTGTCGAACGCCCTGGACCTGTCCCTGCTGGCACAGCTTCGCGCCGTCACCGAGCAGGCCACGGCCGCCTTCGAGAAGTACGACTACGCACGCGCGCTCCAGCTCACGGAGTCCTTCTTCTGGACCTTCACCGACGACTACGTGGAACTGGTCAAGGACCGCGCGTACGGGGATGCGGAGGATGCGGCCACGCAGTCCGTCCAGACCGCCCTGGCCACCACGCTCGACGCGCTGCTGCGGCTCTTCGCGCCGTTCCTGCCCTTCGCCACCGAGGAAGTCTGGAGCTGGTGGCGCAGCGGCTCCGTGCATCACGCCGCGTGGCCCCGTGCGGAGGCGCTCAGCGCCCTGCCGGGAACAGCCGACGGCGATGTGCTCACGTCGGTGGCGCTGGCCCTCGGCGGTATCCGTAAGGCCAAGTCCGAGGCGAAGGTGAAGCAGCGCACCGAGGTGGAGACCGCCGTCGTCGTCGCCTCCGCCGCGCAGGTGGCGCAGGTACGGGCGGGTCTGTCCGACCTCCTCGCCGCCGGTAACGCTAAGGACCTCCGCTTCACCGAGAGCGACAGCATCCTGGCGGTGTCCGACGTCGAGCTGGTTCCGCAGCCGGCGGAGTAGGCACCATGTCCTGAAGCACCAGGGGGGACCCACCGATCGGTGGGTCCCCCCTGGTGCTTCGCGCTCGAGGACTAGTCGAACTGAGGGCTCTCCGTGCGTGAACGCTTGAGTTCGAAGAACCCCGGGAACCCGGACAGGAGAACGGCGCCGTCGAAGATACGCCCGGCCGCCTCGCCCCGCGGGATCCGCGTGAGAACCGGACCGAAGAAGGCGGTGTCGTTGAAGGCGACCACGGGGGTCCCGACCTCGTCACCCACGCGGTCGATACCGTCCTGGTGGGAGGCGCGCAGCTGCGCGTCGTACTCGTCCGTGGCCGCGTACCGTGCGAAGTCGGCGGGCAGACCCACCTCCTCTAGGGACTCGCGGATGACGACGTCGAAGTCCTTGTTCTGCCCGATGTGGATGCGGGTGCCCATCGCGTCGTACAGCTTCTTGACGTACTCCTCGCCGTGCAGTTCGCGGGCCGCGGTGATCACCCGGACGGGACCCCAACCTTTCAGCATGGTCTCCTGGTACTCCTCGGGCAGATCGCGACCCTCGTTGAGAACCGACAGGCTCATCACGTGCCACTCCACGGAGATGTTCCGGACCTGCTCCACCTCGCCGATCCAGCGGGAGGTGATCCAGGCGAACGGGCACAGGGGGTCGAACCAGAAATCGGCTTTCTCAGGGGTGGCGGACTCGCTCATGGTGTTCTCCATCTGTCGGGGCCAGAGGCCTTTTCCGGTGCAACCCACCCCACAGCCGCACTATTCCGTCGTCGTGCCGTGGAGAACGAACGCTGCCTGCACCCGAATTGGTCGGGCGCCGCGCCCCGCGGTCTAATGGAGACAGGACCAGGCGAGGACGGCTGGCGCCACTCCGGCGTCGCAGCTCGGCTGGACGAGTCCGCGCCGGAAGCTCCGGTGCAGCGAGGGGATGCAGTTGATGCATGGTGACCGGACCGAGAACCACGACATCTGGCTCGAACGGGAGGCGCTCGCTGAAGCCATGATCCCGCTGATCGGGCAGCTGTACCGCACGAACAATGTGGTGACCAGCATCCATGGGCGAAGTTTGATCAACAAGTCCACCATGGCCATCCTGAAGGCCCACCGGTTCGCGCGGCGGATCACCACCGAGGAGCTTCGGCTCGAGGAAACCGCTCCCCTGCTGCAGATCCTGGCCGGCCTGGACCTCGGGGCGGCGGCGATCGACATCGGTCGGCTCCGGTCCGCCTTCGACCGCGCCGGCGACGGTCGCTCGCTCGAGGAATTCGTGCGTGCGGAACTGAACGAGATCGTGGGCAGGGGCGGGCGCGACGAGCGGACCAGCACCGATGTGGTGCTGTACGGGTTCGGGCGCATCGGCCGCCTCGTCGCCCGCCTGCTGATCGAGAAGACCGGTGGTGGCCACGGCCTGCGGCTGCGGGCCGTCGTCGTGCGGCGGGGATCCGACAACGACCTCGCGAAGCGGGCCAGCCTGCTGCGCCGCGACTCCGTCCACGGCCCCTTCGAGGGCACCATTCAGGTGGATGAGGAGACGAACACCATCACGGC
>JASLBS010000089.1 GCA_030146405.1 Arthrobacter sp. | reverse complement strand
CTTCCCGCCTCGAACTATGACTCGCCGGAGGCACGGTTGGAAGCCCTGGTCCTGGCGCAGCTGCTCCGCGGGGCCCTTCGCCAGTCCATCCCGATCGGGCTGAACGGGGTGTTCGAGGACATCTTCGCCCTGCGCACCCTCGAGGCCGCAGGGGGGGACGTACAGGACTTCATCACCGGCGTCGGAGCCACTGTAGTGAGGATGCTGCCGCCGGCGTACCGAAGCCAGTACACCGCGGGCTTCCTGCAACGCTTCGCCGTCGTCCTCGCCGAAGTGGCCGTCGACTTCGAGATGGGGTGGGCCGGCGCCCGGACCTTCGCCCACGAACTGGCGGTCTACTGCTTCGCCAAGAAGGGCATCCAGCACGTCGATGCCGAATGCGGGACCAGGCTCGGTGCCGTCGAGATCGATCGAATCATGATCGGCCTCCTCGACGACGCCACGGCGCTCCAGGAGGCTTACCACCCGAAACCTGAGGAAGGTGGCGACCAGCCCCGTTCCTGGTTCACGCCCTACGACGCCGCGTCCCGCGTGAATCCCTACCTGCATCCGGAGGGCCAACCCAGCACGGAACAGGTGGACCTGTTGGAGCACCAGATCACCAGCGAGGTGCCCGAGAAATATGCCGGGTCAGCCCGCCAGGAAGCCCTCCGCGACGGCGCGCTGGTCGATATCAGCCCGCACGCCTCCAGCCGGTACTTCCTGTGCCCGGTGGCCGTCGAGAAAACAGTCATCGACACCCTTGGGTTCACCGATCTGCCACCCGAATCCGAGTGGGAGGACCTGCTCCTTCACATCGCCTGGCACGGGGCGGCCGAGCACCCGACGTGGAAGAGCTACGACTACATCGCGCCCGGCTTCGAGGGAGAAAAAGCCTACGTGGCACTCGTCGCCGGCACCGATGACATGGAGTCGCCGGTACTGACCCTCCAGTACCTCGGTGAAGTCGAGGATGAGCCGGATCTGTAGGAAGCGCATCGGCAGGGCAGCATGTCGTGTCCGAGACGCTGCGCCGTCACGAATCCGGGCTTGCTCCGCCGAACGCCAGACCGGTGCACGGTCGGGGCGAATGAGGCACGCAATCGATTCCTCCGGTCAGTCCAGGCGGCATCCGCGGAGCCAGCTGACCCGGCCCGCGTTGCCTGGGCGTGAGGTTCCTCAGCGATAGCGCTTCTCGGGATAATGGAGAAAGCAACCGAGGAGGAGACACGTGACCCGACGCGCCGAGCAGACCCACGATCGTGAGCCGATCAGCAATTACGTCGACGCTGTGCGACTGGACGTCCCTTTCCGTGATGACAAGGGTGTTGTTTCCTACCCGACGATGCGCAGCCGCCCGCAGCCGACCTTCACCCTCGATCTACTGCATCGGTTCCTGCTGGTGGGCAGCCTCGTGGGCTCCGTCTGTCACGCCCTCTGGATTGTGGCCCGTATCCCCTCGATGCCGGCACAGGTTCCGATGCAATTCGCCGCCGACGGCTCAGTCAATCGCTACGGATCCCCTTGGGAGATACTGGGCATCGCCTCTGTGTTTCTGGTCACCATCATCGGATTGGCGATCCTCGCCCGTTATCCCCGGGTCTACAACTACGGCGTCGGCTCAGTCACTGAAGAGAACATCCAGGCGCAGTACAAGAACGGTGTGCAGATGATGGTCTGGGCTGTGTTCAGCATGGTGGTGCTGCAGGTCATCGCTCTGGGCAGCGTTGCCGGGGACTGGTCGACCACCCCGGCGATGTGGATCGGGCTGGCGCTCATGCTGGGCTCCATTGCGTTCTTCATCCTGCGGATGCTGAAGCTCTGATCCAGCGGAATTCCCCGAGCACGGGTCAGCCTCGGCACCACAGCCCTGTTGGGAAGACGGGTCAGGGGCGAGTCGACCCTCGTACCCGTCAGTCGCCGAGCGGGAAGAGTTCGTCCTCGACGACGCGGGTCAGCGACCGGATCAGTTCGACCTGATCGGTGTCGCAACTGTCCACGTCGCCCTCGGTGAAGACCACCAGCGCGAAGGTCGACGTGTCGTCGCTGAGGAGGGCGGCGTCATGAAGGTTCCCCTCCAACTCGCCGTACTTGTGATGCACCGCTATCCCCGGACGGGAACCGGCGGGGATGAGTTTCTCATTGTTGGTCTCCTGCATGTAGCCGAGGAGCTGCGCGGTATCGTCCTCATCGAGGAGGTCTCCGGCGTAGAGAAGCTTCAGGAGGGCTGCCATGTCCGCTGCGGTGAGGAGGTTCTCCTCGGGGTCGTAGGTGATGCCGATCGACGCGGCGTAGTCGATGAGTTCGGGGTAGCCGATCGCCTGCATGAGCAGTATCCAGGCGTCATTGCTGCTCTCGTTCACCATGATTTTTAGCTGGAATGCGGCATCGAAGTCTCCCAGGCTCTCGTCGAGGCGCATCTGCCCGCCCTCGGCCAGGTGGTAGTAAGCGGCCGCGGTGATGATCTTGGCGGTGCTGGCGGCGAAGAAGGCGGACTCGTCGCCGAAGACCTGAACCGCGTCACCGGAGACATCGGCCAGTGCCACACCCACGCGGCAGTCGTCGGCGTCGGCGAGGATCGCGGCCAGCCTGTCGTCCAGGGAGGCAGGTAGGGCGGCTACGGACGGAGGATCACCGACCAGATCCTGGGCGTCGGGCGGGGTAGCCGAATCGGAACGAGCCAGGAGAATGCCACTGACGACGAGCGCCGCGATGACCGTGAGTGCACCCAGGAAGACCCGCGTGCGTCTCATACGGGCCGTTCGGGATCGAGGCCCGTACTGACGATTCGCCGAGGAGCCGGCAGTGTTCTCTCTTCGTCCTTCGTTCGAGTGCATCCCTGATTCTCTCCTACTTGCTCGCCCCTCCCGGAACGCGAGAACCGCTGACCCGCATCCTCCCGCCGGTCACGACCAGCATGAATTCATCGGCCACCGTGCATAGCGCAACCCGTACCCGAGCCGGGACACTGTTGCAGACACCCGGCGGTCTCCTGGCGTTGTTAGACTGCGGCGGACTTGGTCGGGCTCGACGGGAAGTGGATGGCGATGGAAGAAGCGAGAAGTACCTGGGACTCCGGGGATCAGAGTTGGATGCGGGACAACCTGCGGGAGGCGATCGATCATCTGGTCCACGAGGGGTACACGGTGCGTGGTGGCCAGGGCCAGGACCCCGAGCTGATCGATCCGGGTGGATCGGCGGTCGAGACCTGGCGGGAGGACTACCCGTACAACGAGCGGCTGACACGAGAGGCCTACGAACTGGAGAAGTACCTCCTGCAGATCGAACTGCTCAAGTTCCAGTACTGGGGCCAGGAGCACGATCTCAAGCATGTGATCGTCTTCGAGGGCCGGGATGCCGCAGGCAAGGGTGGAACCATCAAGCGCTTCACGGAACACCTCAATCCGCGGGCCGCCCGTGCCGTGGCGCTCGGCAAGCCATCGGACCGGGAGCAGGGCCAGTGGTACTTCCAACGCTACGCCCAGCACCTCCCGACGACGGGGGAGATCGTGATGTTCGACCGCTCCTGGTACAACCGGGCCAATGTCGAGAAGGTCATGGGATTCTGCTCCGACGAGGAGTACCAGACGTTCATGGTGCAGGCGCCGGAGTTCGAAAGGATGCTCGTCGAATCAGGCACCCACCTGACCAAGTTCTGGTTCTCCGTCACGCGCCTGGAGCAACGTACGCGTTTCGCGATCCGGCAGATCGATCCGGTACGACGCTGGAAACTGTCACCCATGGATCTTGCATCCCTGGACCGGTGGGACGACTACACGGAGGCGAAGGAAGCCACCTTCCGGCAGACGGACAGCGACCATGCCCCATGGATCACCGTGAAGTCCAATGACAAGAAGCGGGCGCGCCTGAACGCGATGCGCTACTTCCTCCAGCAATTCGACTACGAGGGCAAGGACACCACGGTGGTGTACGACGCCGATCCGCTCATCGTGCGCCGCGGTCGCGACGCCGTCGGAGACTGACGAGCAGACGCTCCGTACGCTTGATCGGCGTGGCACCACGCATCACCTCGGTCGATGGTGATCCGGCGCTCACGCGCTGAGCTGCACGAGCTTCGCGACAGTGTTGGCGTTACGGGCGGTACCGACGACGCCCAGCCCTTTCTCGAACCACGAGGTCTGGAGCTTCGATCCGGCAACAGCCGTGGCGTACCGCACGAACACCTCCGCGCCGTCCACCGCGAAGACATCGGGTGCGCCCCGGTGGGGATCGAGGACGGCCCCTTCAGGCGGTGTCCTGTCGAGGAACACGGTCAGGAGCCAGCGACCCTCCTGCGAACCCGCGAAAGGATTGCGCCGCTCCGCGTCCACGAGCTGTTCGTGTGATCGGACGATGACGGGGAGGTCGTGCCCGAACCTCTCGACTACGGTGCGCCGCACCAGGGCGGTGCACAGCGAGGTGGCACGACCGTCCTGCTCGAAGACGATGTTCCCTGCCACCTGGAGGGTCGTCACTCCCCGGAGGCCGGCGTCCTCCAGGGCTGCGCGCAGGTCCGGCATCCGAAGGGCGGTCGGCCCACCGACACCCCGGATCAACGCGACTGCCCTGGCCATGGCCCCAGTGTAGCCAGGCGTCAGCGGACTTCACCTCCAGGACCGTTCGCCGTCCGTGCCGAGGCGGTGGTGATCCCCGAGGGGTTCCGGCTCGAGGACGCTCGCTCGGACCAGGGCTGCGACGCACGCTGGGGGAGGAATCCTGACAGACTGAAGTGTGACTGCGAAGAAGAACGACTCCTACTGGCACAACGAGTCCCTGCAGGCGCTCGCCGTGATGGTGGGACTCCTGCTGGTGATCCCGTCGATCCTCCGATGGAGCGAAGGCCGGTGGGCCGGAATGGACTGGGTGGTGCTGATCGCCGGTGTTCTTCTGGTCAGCGCTTGGTTCCTCGCGATCACGGCCGGCACGGTGCGGCGCCGGCGACGTCGAGCGCTGATACACGATGGACACCTCGCTGAAACGAGCTCCCGCTAGCGTCGTCTCTCACCCATTCTGAGGAGAGACACATGAGCGACATGTTCGGACGCGATGCAGCGCAGGCCCTGGCGAAGGGACTCGGCAGGCGGCGATTCATGGGAGTCGTGGCGGCTCTCGGTACCGTGACGGCAGCATCTGCCTGTAGTGCTCCAGGATCAGCCGGTAGTGGTGGAGGTACGGGCCGGCCGGCATCGGCACCGCGCTCGGCGGGATCACCGAGCGGTGGGGGAACGCATTCGTTCGGTGGGTTCGGCGAGATCGTCCAACCGGGTAGTGGCGTCATCCGGGGCGATTCCTACCTGCCCTCCACTCCTGAGGACGTGCTCTGGGGCTATGTGCCGACCATCCACGCCACTCCGGTCATGTCCATCCGTTCAGGGCAGACGGTGACCATCGATTCGCTGTCCCACGAGGGCATCCTCGAGGATCAGGGGCGGAACCCGCGTGAGTACTTCGGCTCGCTCGGAGTGCCGGAGAACAGCATTCTCGAGGACGCCGTGACGATCGCTGCGGAGTACGACCGCACCCCGCGGGACTTCGACGTCGACGGCCCCCACATCGTCACCGGTCCTGTGGCGGTGGAAGGAGCAGAACCGGGTGACGTACTGAAGATCGAGACGCTCGAAGCCGTTCCACGCGTGCCGTACGGAGTGGTGTCGAGCCGCCACGGCAAGGGTGGGCTCGCAGTCCAGCCCGATGTCCAGCCACCTCTCGGGATCTCGCTCGAGGAGGTGATGCCCCCTGTCGGGACGGACAACCGGTCCTCGGGCATCCCCTCCGATTACGGGAACGTCTCGGTCTTCACGGCGATCGAGGACGGTAAGGGTGTGATGACCAGCGGGGACATGTCGGTCCGCTTTCCCCTGCGTCCTTTCTTCGGAATGATGGGCGTGGCCTTCGCCGAGGCCGACGGTCTGACGTCGCCGGAGGCGAACTCCGTTCCACCCACGCTGGGCGGCGGCAATATCGACATCCGCCACCTCGGCCCGGGATCCACCTTCTACCTCCCGGTCAACGCCGACGGTGCATTGTTCTACGTGGGTGACCCCCACATGGGCATGGGCGACGGCGAAGTGGCCCTGACTGCGATGGAAGGCTCCCTCCGTGGGACCTTCCGCCTGACGGTCTGCAAGCCAGGCTCCGGGGACGCGCCGTCGGTCGCCTACTCGTACCCCTTCGGGGAGACACCCGATGCCTGGATCCCCATCGGGCTGTCCGATCCCGACGGTCTCGCCGGGGAGATCAGCGGGGACCTGAACATCGCGATGCGGCGGGCGATCATCAATGCGCTCGACTACCTGCAGAACGATCGGGGAATGGATCGGGCGATCGCCTACGCCTACCTCTCGGCGGCCGCCGACTTCGCCGTGTCGCAGGTGGTGGACCGGACCGTGGGTGTGCACGGGCTGATCCGGAAGGCCGATTTCGCCTAGCAGGACCAGGAGCCGCCCTCCCGGGGACCTCGCCCGGGTGGACGAACGGGCGGGGCCGAGGCGTCAGAGCGCTCGTCTGCGGACAGCGAGGATCGCCGCTGCAGCCAGAGCCAGGACGCAGCCGATGATGATCGCGGGTAGGACGGACGAGCGTGTTGCCACCTGCTGCCCCGCAACCACCTTCACGGGAACGGCAGTGGCGGTGGCTACAGGAACGGAGATCGCGGAGGCCGAGGGTGACGGAGCGGCCCGCTGAGAGGGGCGCGCCGATTCGGGTGCGTCGTCCGGCTCTTCCTCCAGCTCTTCGTCCGGTCCCTCATCGTCCGTCTCCGCGCCCAGGGACTCGTCCACGGGAATCACCTCGGCGGGCACCAGCACAGCGAGCTGCGGTTCGGCCGGCACGGGCTCGGGAGCCAGGGGGAGCGGTGCCGGAACAGGCGGGGCAGGTGCCGGTGCAGGGATCGCAGGGACGGGTGCCGGCGGTGCAGGCACAGGCGCCGGAGCGGGCGGTGCAGGAGCAGGCGGTGCAGGCACAGGCGCCGGAGCGGGCGGTGCAGGAGCAGGCGGTGCAGGCACGGGCGCCGGAGTGGGCGGCGCAGGTACGGGTGCGGGTACCGGAGCCGTTGGTGCAGGTACGGGGGCTGGAGCCGGTGGATCAGCAGAAGGGGTGGGTCGAGGGGCCAGCGATGGAGCCGGGGATGGAGCGATCGGTTGCGTCCGCACCGCGGCGCCGATGAGGGCGCCGTCCGCGAGAGCCGTCGCAGGCCCGGGGCCCGGTAGGCACCCGGCGGAGGCATCGACAAGGGTTGCCCCGGGCAGGCCCGGCAAGCAGACGGCGTGCGCCGCACCAGCGGAGCCGAGAAGGAGGCCACTCGAGACGGCGACGGCGAGAACCGGACCAGTGACGCGACGGACAACAGACTGACGGGCCCCAGCGGCCATGATTTCCCCTCGTGGTCGATCGACGGAAGTAAGACTAAGGGATGTGCCGGAGGTTCTGGCTTCCACCGCACAATCCTGCCGAAGCACTGCGGAGAAATACTTGTTCCACTGTGCCGGTGCCTGCCGGTGAGCGTCCTGGAAAGCTCTGTCACGCCCCGAACGCGCTGCCGGCGGTTCGAGATGGTCAGGTCCCACTGGACCGCCGTCACCGATGTCCGGTAGTTCCGGGCGGCGGATGCCGAGGTGGAGGAGGAGGGTTACCGGCGGCCCGGGGGCGGGCTCACAGTGTCCATGCCGGTTGCCCGTCCCACAGCCCGAGGTCGTCGAACATCGCGATGATGGCAAGAACCCCGGGGGCGAGGACGGGGACGCCGTCGTCCGCCGCGATGAGCGGACCGTAATGGTGCAGTTCCGCCATCTCATTCGCGAAGTGGAGCGCTCTGGCGTGTTCCGCAGTGAGCCCGGTGCTACCCGCCATGACCTGCTCGAGTGCTTCCTGAGCTCGACCGAAGAGGATCGCATGCGCCAAGTCGGCAGCTGCGGCGCCGAGGTCCTGCGCGGCCGCAGCATCCCACCCCCGCAACTCCATGTTCTCCTTGAGCAGGACCGACACATGCTCCGACGACTGTCCCATTGCGTCCCCCGATGATGGTGCGATGAACCGAGATCCCAGCGTCGCAGTAACGACACCCTGCAACAAGGGGCCGAAGAACACGCGGTAGAAGTTGTTAGCGCCCCGTGACCTCGGCGTAACCATGCGCCGGCCCGGCGACGTCAAGCACCTGCCGGCTGCACGGTGTCGTGCCAGACTGGAAGGCATGCAGCCACACTCCGCGAAGCCGACCCCCGACGTCGAGGCGCCCGCGAGCACCGGACCCACCGACACCGAGACCGAGGCCCGCCATCTCGCGATGCGCCTCGACGATGCGTGGCTCCGGTTCCAGACTCGGATCGCCGTGCGCCGTGGCAGGGTGGTGACCGTCATCCCCTACACGGGCTACGGCACGACGTCGTGGGTCCGTGTGCTGGCACGCGTGGTCCGCGCCCACCCTCGCGACGCCGGCGAGGGGCCTACAACCGGTGCCCTCACACCGCTCCAGGAAGGCATGCGCGGCTGGCGCAACTTCACGAGCGCTCCGGTAGCGGGCGCAGTGGTCCAGGTGACCGTCGGAGAAACCGTCCACGAGGTGAAGGCTGACCGTGGCGGTGTCGTGGATGCTCGCATCCCGTCATCCTTATGGCCCGGCTGGCACACCATCACGTTGAAGGCCGGCGAGGCGGACCCGGTGGAGAGCCCGGTCCGGATCGTCGAGGAGGACGCCGATTTCGGTGTCGTGTCGGACATCGACGACACCGTGGTGGTGACGGCCCTACCCCGGCCGTTCCTGGCGGCATGGAACACCTTCGTGCTGGACGAGCACGCGCGCACCCCTACTCCGGGCATGGCCGTGCTGTACGAGCGGATCGTCCGTAGTGTGCGCTCAGCGCCCGTGCTCTACCTCTCCACCGGCGCCTGGAACGTGGCGCCGACCCTCTCCCGATTCCTGACCAGGAATCTCTACCCCGCCGGGCCCAAGCTGTTGACCAACTGGGGGCCCACTCCCGACCGCTGGTTCCGCAGCGGGCAGGAGCACAAGCGGAGATCACTCGAACGCCTCGCCGAGGAATTCCCGGGGATCAAGTGGTTGCTCGTGGGGGACGACGGCCAGCACGACGAGGCGATCTACGCCGAGTTCGCGAAGCGTCACCCGGACAACGTCCGTGCGATCGCCATCCGCCAGCTGTCCGCGGGCGAGGCGGTGCTGGCAGGTGGCCGATCGAAGTCCGCTGGGCACCCCACTCCTGGGATCCCCTGGATCTACGCACCGGACGGCGCCGGGATGTCGGCCCAACTCGAGGAACTGGGCATCATCGACGTGGATGCGCGCTCCGCCAGCGGGCCCGAGGACGCACACTGATCCTGCTCTTCCATCCTGTCACCCTTCTTCCTGCGCGACCCGTGTGGTCCGGAGGTGGTGGTCCGTCCATCTAGGAACCTGATGTCGCCCTCGGCCTATCCCGCTCTTTCCTTCGAGTTGTATCCGCCTCGGAACGCCAAGGCCGAGGCTTCCCTGATGACCACCGTTCGACGGCTCGAGGAGACACGGCCGGATTTCGTGTCGGTCACCTCCGGTACCGCGGGAAGCAGCCGCGAGAAGGCGATCGACCTCCTGCGGCACCTGCTCACGGAGACCACCCTCAAACCTCTCGCCCACCTGGCCTGCGCGGGCAGTACGCGAGCGGACCTGGTGGAGATCGTGGGGCGCCTGCTCGACGGCGGGGTCCGGGGGATCCTCGCCCTTCGGGGCGATCTGCCCGAGGGCGAGGACAGCCCCCGGGGCGAGGTCCAGCACGCCGACGAGTTCGTCCGGTTGATCCGGCAGGTGGAATCCGGGCGCACCGCACAACTGGCCGCGGGCAGGGTGTCCGTCGGTGTTGCCGCCTATGCCACGCGCCATCCCGAATCACTCAGTCTCGATCAGGACATCGAGGCGCTGCTGGCCAAGCAGGTGGCCGGAGCCGATTTCGCCATCACGCAGATATTCTTCCACCCCTCCGACTACGCCGGGCTCCTTGCCCGGGCCGGGCAGGCCGGGGTCACCATCCCGATCATCCCGGGAGTGATTCCGCTCACCAGCCCGAAACGGTTGAAGAAGTTGTGCGGTCTCGCCGGCATCGAGCCGGACCAGGCCCTGATGGCACGCCTGGAGGGTGTACGCGACGACGTCGAACGCCGGAGGATCGGCGTGGCGGCGACCGTCGAACTGGCTCGTTCGGTGCTGGGCCAGGGAGCGCCCGGCATCCACCTCTACACGTTCAACCAGCACGCGGCCGCGTTGGACGTCCTCGAGGCACTCGATCTCGCCAGGCCCCCGGAGGCCGGTTCGGCGTCGACCCTGTAGTGCTGTCAGGCGCCCTTCCGGAGGGCGTGACCGAGCTCGACCGCTGCGCCGGTCACGGCCGGGATGGCGGCCCTGATCTTCTCGCCGAACACCAGCGCCCCTACACCGAGCAGTGCGGTGCCCACGAGCGTGCGCTGGAACGTCCGACGTCGTCCGCTCCACCCGCCCGTGACCGTCGCGTTGTCCGGATCCGGCGAGGGGTCGTACAGGTTGCCGGTGGACCTGGGAGCCGCTTCCTTCTTGGACAGGTGGGTGTGTTCCACCTGGACGGCCATGGTCTTCTCCAGCCGGCCGGGCATCAGGCGGTGCTGGCGCACCATGGAGCGCCCGATCCGCCCCACCGCGACCTCACGCACCGGTGCCTCGACGACGTCGAGAATGGTCCTGGCCACCCGGTCGGCGCTGTACACGGGGGGCATGGCGACGGCGCGGCGGCCGGTGTAGTTGGCAGCGTGATCGAAGAAGGGCGTATCGATGGTGGGAGGAAGGATGGTGCTCACGTGGGTGTTCTTCTTCCTGTCCAGCATCAACTCCGATCTCAGGCTCACCCCGAGTGCACGCACCGCTGCCTTGGACATCGAGTAGGCCGAGGTGTAGGGCTGGGGGATCTCTCCGACGATCGATGCCACGTTCACGAGCACGCCCGAGCCCTGGCGGTGCATCTGTTCCAGGGCGGCCCGTGCTCCGTGCACGTAACCCATCACGTTGACGTCGAGCACGCGCTGGAAGTCCCGCAGCGGTACTTCCAGGAACGGCGAGAAGAACGAGACGGCGGCGTTGTTGACCCAGACGTCGATGCGGCCGAACTCCTCGACGGCCCGGGCGGCCAGGTGCTGGACGGCGGCGTGGTCCGAGGTGTCGGTGGGTACGGCGATGGCACGGGAGCCGAGCCGGGTGCATTCCTCGACGAGCGAGTCGAGGGCGGCACCCCGCCTGCTCGCCAGTACCAGGTGGGTCCTGCGTCCGGCGAACCGGAGCGCCGTCGCCCGGCCGATGCCGCTCGCCGCCCCCGTGATGACCACCACGCTGTTCTTGATCCGCATGCGCTGCCCTTCCTTGGCTGCCGATGATGTACGGACCGTCGTCCGCTTCCGTCCCGAAGGTACGGATTCCCACCGGGCCCGCGCAACGGAGGCACCGTGGTTCCGAAGTACGTGCATCGGGCGTCGCGATGTGCTGGGGCGCTCCACCGATGGTCCGGTGGAAGGGGTGCGACACGCCCGTACGACCGCGACACGAAGTTCTCCTGCCTGTGCGGAACGGCGTCCACAGCATGTGGACGGTGCCCTCCGAACAGGTGCCGATCGGCTGGTTCCCGCGGTTCGGCGACGGCTGGCTCTGTGGACATCGTGTGGACGACGCCAGGGGTGAATGACATACTTGTAATACATCATCTAGGGGTTCGCGCGAGTTGGTCGCACTAGATGTAGTATCGAAGGACAGAACATCCGCTGGACGGGCATGAGCCCGGAAGCGCGGGAATCCCCGGATTTCTTCCCCTTTCCGGGGCCGCGCGCCGCTCATGACACAGCATTACCGCAGTAGAGAAAAGGGGATCAGGACATGACCGTCACGGTTTACACGAAGCCGGCGTGCGTACAGTGCAACGCCACCTACCGCGCTCTGGACAAGAAAGGCATTGCCTACCAGAGCATCGACATCTCGCAGGACTCTGCCGCCCTCGAGCGACTCCGTTCCATGGGATACATGCAGGCTCCCGTGGTCATCACGGACAACGATCACTGGTCCGGCTTCCGTCCTGACAAGATCAGCGCCCTCGCCGACTCCGCGATCAGTTCGGTAGCCTGAGCGGATCCCCGAACGGGGGTTCGCGGGCACATCAGCAACGATGACCAGCATCGTCATGGAGGATCGCGACAGCCGCGATGACCCGGTCCGCTCCCCTGAGGGGGAGGGGCCGGTCACGTATGCTCCGTTGATCTATTTCTCCTCCGTGTCGGACAACACCCATCGCTTCGTCGAGAAGCTGGGAATCCGGGCGGCCCGCATGCCGTTGCTCACGAAGGAGCCGACCTTGCGGGCACACGCACCCTTCGTCCTCGTTCTCCCCACCTACGGGGGTATCACGGGCAAAGGGGCAGTACCCCGTCAGGTCGTGAAATTCCTGAACAACGAACAGAACCGCAGCCTTCTCCGGGGGGTGATCGGGGCCGGGAACACCAATTTCGGTGAGACCTACTGCCTCGCCGCCGACATCGTCGCCGCGAAGTGCAACGTGCCGGTTCTCTACAGATTTGAAGTCATGGGTACGTCCGAGGACGTGGACCGAGTAACCACAGGATTGGAAGAGTTTTGGACATGAGTGTTGCAGAGACGGAGACGGGCACACCCGCAGCCGCGGTGGACCGCTTCAAGGACATGGGATATCACGAGCTCAACGCCATGCTCAACCTGTACGGGGCGGATGGGAAGATCCAGTTCGACGCCGACCGGGAAGCCGCGAACCAGTACTTCCTGCAGCACGTCAACAACAACACGGTCTTCTTCCATGATCTCGAGGAGAAGCTCGACTACCTGGTGAAGAACGAGTACTACGAGCGCGA
>JASLBS010000059.1 GCA_030146405.1 Arthrobacter sp. | reverse complement strand
GTCGACAGCCAGCGCCCAGGACGGAACCTATCCGAGACCCCAGCTCGTGCGTCGACGATGGGCGGACCTCGGCGGGGAGTGGGACTTCGGTTACGACGACGACGACGTCGGCACAGGTGAGGGCTGGTTCTCCGGCGCCCGTCCGTTCCCGCTCACCATCACCGTTCCGTTCCCACCCGAGTCGGTCCGCTCGGGCGTCAACGACACGAGCTTCCACCCGGTGGTCTGGTACCGGCGAACCATCCGACGGGCGGACATCGAGGCCAGCGGACGATCCACCTCCGATGACCGTCTGCGGTTGCACTTCGGTGCGGTCGACTATCGGGCCACGGTCTGGATCGACGGGCAACTCGTCGGCCACCACGAGGGCGGCCAGAGCTCCTTCACCTTCGACATCACCGATCACGCCGCGACCGGTGGTGATCTCTCCCTCGTCGTTCGCGCGGAGGACGATCCGCATGACGTCGCCCAGCCGCGCGGCAAGCAGGACTGGCTCGAGGACCCGCATATCATCTGGTACCACCGCACCACCGGTATCTGGCAGCCGGTCTGGCTCGAGTCCGTTCCGGCGGCCTTCATCGAGGACGTCGTATGGGAGCCGGACGTGCCGAGGGGATCCGCCCGCCTCGAGCTCGAACTCTCACCGCAGCGGCACAAAGCCCGGACCGCGAGGGTGGATCTCAGCTACGCGGGGCACCCGCTCGGCACGTACACGGCATCGGCCGCGCAGCCCCGTGTCGTCCTCGACTGTGTCATCCCGCACCAGGCCAACGGCCAGGCCTACGAATCGCTCCTGTGGTCACCGGAGCACCCGCGTCTCATCGACGCGAAGGTGTCTCTGCTGGACGGTGACGGCTCCGTGGTGGACGAGGTGTGGTCCTACTTCGGCCTGCGCAGCGTCGGAACGGCGGGCCGGAAGTTCCTGCTGAACGACCGTCCCTACTACCTCCGCTCCGTCCTGGAGCAGGGGTACTGGCCGGAATCGCTTCTCGCCGCTCCCGACGCGACCGCCCTGCGTGAGGAGGTCCAGCTGATCAAGGACCTGGGCTTCAACGCCGCGCGCCTCCACGAGAAGGTGGAGGACCCGCGCTTCCTCTACTGGGCGGACCGCCTCGGACTGCTTGTCTGGGGAGAGATGGGCAGCACCTTCGAGTTCTCACCGATCGCCATGGAGCGGGTCTCCCGGGAGTGGGCCAGCGTGGTGCAGAGGGACCGGTCACATCCCTGCATCGTGACGTGGGTTCCGCTCAACGAGAGCTGGGGCGTCCAGCAAATCGCCCACAGCTCCGAGCAACGGCATTTCGCTCAGGCCATGTATCACCTCACCAAGGCACTCGACGGGTCCCGCCCGGTCATTTCCAACGACGGCTGGGAGCACGTGGAATCCGATATCTTCACCGTTCACGACTACGCGACGAACTACGAGGACCTGCACGCGAACTACAGCGACGCGGCGGCCTTCGACGAACTCGTCGCGACGGTGGGACCCGCAGGCCGGCGCCTGAGCGTGCTTCCGGAACTGTCGCGGAACGAACCGGTGATGGTGTCCGAGTTCGGTGGCATCCTCTACGCGCCGAACAGCCCGATCGCGACGTGGGGCTATTCGACGGCAGACTCCGGTGAGGACTTCGCCCGACGTCTGCGGGCACTCTTCGCGGCGCTGTACGACAGCCCGGTGCTCTCGGGCTTCTGCTACACGCAATTGACCGACACGCTGCAGGAGGCGAACGGACTGACGGATGAGAATCGGAAGCCGAAGCTGCCGGTGGCGGAGATCCGCAAGATCGTTATGGGGAGTTCATGGAGGGAGAACAATGAGTGACCTGACATTCGGTGTCGCGCCAAGGGAGATACCGGTACCCGAGGGTGCCGGGCCTGACGTCGTCGCCGCCGTCGAGGGCCTGTACACGCGTGGCCTCATAGCGCAGCAGGGCGCTTTCCCGCGCGACTGGGCGGCGGTGATGCGGGAGGACATCGATACTGCGTTGGTGGACGCGCTCGCGCGCCCCGATGGCGCCGTGGGACGTGGTCCTAAGCGGTACTACGTCGAGATCCACCCGGAGCAGATGCGGGGCTGGGTGGACCTGGTGGACCATCCCTGGGTTCGCATGGTGTGCGAGTCGGTGCTCGGCCCCGAGTACGAGATCGTCGAACTCGGGTTCGACGTCCCGGGGCCGGGAGCCGTCAACCAACCATGGCACCGGGACTTCCCCATGCCCGACGAGACCAGGAGGAACGGGCGCCTCACCTCACTGGCGTTCAACCTGACCGCCGTGGACACCGAAGAGGACATGGGTCCGTTCGAGATAGCCCCCGGTACCCAATGGGACCTGTCGGAGGGCTTCGACCACGGAATGTTCCCGCCGAAGTCCGCCTACCCCCGGTACGAGGGGCTTGCGGAGCGTAAGTATCCCCGCATGGGCGACATCTCGGCCCGCTCGGCGCTGACCATCCACCGAGGGACGAAGAACGGGTCACAGAAGTCGCGCCCGGTCCTGGTGCTCGGTGTCGATGCCCCGGGAGCAGGCAATGCGGAACACCACGCGATGGCCATGACGAAGCACTTCTTCGACGCCCTGCCCGAGCGCGTCCGCGCCCACGTGGTGTGCCCGTTGGTGGAAACCCTGACACCGATCACCCAGAAACACTCGATCGAGGGTCTCATGATGGGCGAGGCCTGAGGCGACGTCCCGCAGGCTCCTCGGCCCTTGAGCGTCAGAACGGAGGCGGCACCCCACATGGGTGCCGCCTCTGGCGTTCCGTCCCTCCCGCCCTATCGCGGCGCGAGCTCCGGGTGGTGGAGGCCGGTGACATCCGGGTGGGCCCGGACCCGGCCCTTGAGCACGTTGGAGCCGTAGGAGGAGAGCATGGGGTTCTCGGGATCGTCGGAGATACCGCGGGCGGCGGCCCGCAGGTCGTCGGTCAGGGGCACCGGCTCGATCACGGCATCCAGACGCGGTGACCAGAAGAACGGGATGGCGTAGCGGTCCACGCCCGGAGCCGGTGAGGTGACACGGTGGATGGTGGCCGCGAGGTAACCCTCGGTGGCCACCTCGAGCATCTCGCCGAGGTTCACTACGAGAGCGCCGGGGATCGGCGTGACCGGTACCCAGGTCTCCGCGCCGTGGGGAAGGACTTCGAGGCCGCCCACCTCGTCCTGCAGCAGGAGGGTCACGAACCCGTAGTCCGCGTGCGAGCCCACGCCCTGGGACCCGGCTCCCTCGACGACGCCGCCCACGTAGTGCACGAGCTTGGCCATCCAGGCGGGTGTTCTCTCGAAGGGCTCGGCGAAGTGGTCCTCCGGCAGATGGAGGGCCACGGCGATCGCGGCGAGCAGTTCGGCGCCCACGCGGGACATCAGCTCCGCCCACTGCATGGCATGGTCCTCGAGCTCGGGCAGGGTCTCGCGCGGCCACAGGTTGGGGCCCTGGAGCAACCAGTAGGGCTCATCGGCCGGGTAGTCGGTCAGCGGTGCGCGCTCCGGGGAGAAGTCGATCTGCTCACGGGCGTCCGGTCGTCCCCGGGTGATCTCGGTGCCGAGGCCGGCGTAGCCCCGGAAGTGCGGGGACTTCTGGTTGTGCAGGGCGAGGCGATCCTCCAGGGGGAGCTCGAAGAAGCGGCTGGTGACGGAGAAGAGGTCCTCCACCTGCGTGGGTGCGGCGCCGTAGTTGATGACGTGGAAGAAGCCGACGGTGTGGGCGGCGTTGCGCAGTTCCTCGATGAAGCCGGGGTTGAAGGAGCCATCGGCGGAACGTGCGGTGCTCAGGTCAAGGGTGGGGATCTGTCCCGGTGTGTGCTGCATGCGCTGGAGATTACGCCCGGATGAAGCAGCCGCCCGTGTTTCCGTTACGCCGTATTGCGTTCGTCGGTATCGGTGGTCCGGTTCCCGAGACCTGCCAGCGCACGAAGGGCGTGCAGTCCGCCATCGCTCCCGGGCCAGTGCCGTCGCAGGGCATCGGCGCCCGCCGCCCGGACGACCGCGCGCAGGACGACGGCGATCAGCAGGAGGTCGTCCGCGTACCCGATGAGGGGGAGGAAGTCGGGAACGAGATCGATCGGCAGGATCAGGTAGGCGACGAGGAGGATCAGCAGGATCCGCGTCCGCCGGGGCACGGTGCGGTCCGAGGAGAGCCGCCGGATGAGCCTGAGGAGGTCCGGCCCGAGTCGCAGCACCTCCCTGAGTGAGATGACGTCCGGGTGGCGACGGGCGTGGACGGCCAGGCACGCGAGGAAGAGCGCGTACGCGGCAGCGATGGCGGCGACGGCCTGCAGGGCGGGTTGCCAGTCCATGCGGACCGTCAGGGTGCCAGCGCTGCGCGCAGCACGGCCGCGATGCTGCGCGCCACCTGGTCCTCGCTGACGGCGTCCGGGTCCGCCGCGCACTCCACGGCCATCCCGTTGATCGTGGCCAGCAGGATCGTGGCGAACACCGTGTAGTGCTCGGGGTCGGAGGGGCCGCCGAAGGCCCCGGCCCGCTCGGCCAGGGTGCCGGCGAGCATCGCCCTTCGCTGGCGCCGGTCCTCGCGGAACACGGTACCCACGTCCGGGTCACGCCCCGCCTGCAGCGCGAACTCGACGACGAGCGCGTGCCAGCGCTGTTCACGGAGCACCCCGCGGGCGAGATGGCGGGCGGCGTGCAGGACGGTCTCGTCGAGCGTGGCCAGGTGGTCCACCTGGCTGAGGACGTCGGCGGCGGTCTCGGCCAGGCGCTCACCGAGCAGTGTGGCGAAGAGCTCCTGCTTGGAGCCGAAGTTCGAGTAGACGGCTCCCTTCGTGTAGCCGGCCCTCTCGGCGATCGTGTCGAGGCGCGCGGCCACGTAGCCGATCTCCTCGAAGACCTCGAGTGCGGCCACGAG
>JASLBS010000264.1 GCA_030146405.1 Arthrobacter sp. | reverse complement strand
ATCACCACAAGGAACTCCAGGGCCACGAGCACGGCGATCACCTTCGCCGAGAGGTCCACCCGGCTGATCCCCAGTACACCGACCAGCACCAGCCCGGCCAGAGCGGAGACCCACCACGGTACCGATATACCCAGCCGTGCTTCCAGGAAAGAGGACAGGGCGAAGCCGAACAGACCGTAGATACCGATCTGCATCGCGTTGTAGCTGATCAACGCCAACCAGGAAGCACCGATGCCCTGCCGTCGGCCCAGGCCGTCGGCCACATAGGCGTAGAAGGCTCCGGCGTTGGTGATACGCGCTGACATCGCCCCGTAGCCGACGGCGAACACGGCCAGGATCGTTCCAAGGAGGATGTAGGCCAGGGGTACCCCCAGCAGCCCGGCGACGGCGTAGGTGGAGGTCACTCCGCCGGCCAGCACCGTCAGGGGCGCCGACGCGGCGATGATGAGGAAGACGAGCGACGATACGGTCAGGGTCCGGCGCTCCAGGCCCCTGCTCGCGGGAGGGGTCCCATCAGTCGCGGGATCGACGGGCGCGGCCGGGCTGTTGCTGGTGCTCATGGCTTATTCCTTACAAGCGCAGGTAGGGGACGTGGGACTGGATGAGCCGTCCGTGTCGGTAGAGGAATGATCGCCGGTTCCGGTGATGGCATGAGCGCGCTCGATGGCGGGAGCCGGGTCGCTATGACCGACCTCGGTGCCACAGCATGTCCCGCCCGCAGTGGACCAGTCGGGCAGGTTCAGGGCGGGGTTGCGATCGAGGAACCCATAGGGCTTGAACCAGAAGCCGTAGTACTCCACGGGCATCACCGGCCAGTCCTCCGTGCGCGGGATGTGGGTCGGGCCGAAGGTGTGCCAGAGCACCACATCGGTGTTCTCGAGAGCGCGGTCCTGCTGCACCCATTCCCCGATACCGCCGCCGGCATGCTGGTTGGGGAAGTCCCCGGCGGGGAACCGCTCCTCGTGGTCGAAGGGGGTGACCCACAGGTGGTGGGTGGCGAACTCGGCACGCTTGCGCACGGAGGAGCCTTCCGCGGCCAGCAGCCGAGGTCCCGGCGTGGGGACCAGGTGGTAGGCAGTCGGTTCCCCCACGTAGTTGCGGCGGTTGGGGTTGGTGACGAACCACTTACGCCCGGTTTCGGTGTTCGCATCCCGTATTCCCTCGGACTCCCGGGTTACAGCGGTACGCGACCACGTGAAGGCGTTTCCGTACGGGTTGTCCTCCCCCATGGGCAGGGTCACGAGGTTCTCCTCCTGCACGGAGTTCTCCATGCCGTCGACAGCCACGTCGAGGCGGGCGCAGAAGAGGTGTTGGTGCACCGGAGCCTGGATTCCCGGGGCGATCTCGGCCGAGTGCCGATTGGGCGCACCGGGTTCGCAGGCGCCGGCGAAGACGATACCGGTGGCCTTCGCTTCCACCTGGATGGATCCGTCGAGGTAGAAGTACCAGAAGAAGCCGTATTCGTAGTTACCGATCGTGGCGAAGTAGCTGATCACCAGCCGACGGGACCGGCGCACCTGCGGTGCTTCCCCACCTTCGGTGTGCTTCCAGAGGATCCCGTAGTCCTCCTCGTGCATGCATACCGCGTGCGGGATCTCCATGGGGTGCCCCTCGTCATCGGCCACGAAGGCATCGAAGTACTGGATGACACCCAGGCAGTCGCAGCCCAGTTTCAGCGAGTTCGCGTTCTTTCCCAGCAGGTATTCCCCCGCATCGAAGTAGCTGATCCAGAAACGGGTATTCGTGGTGTCACCGTAGGGGACGACCATCTCCGGAACCGAGCCACGGTAGAGCACCGAGCGGTCCTCGGGGTGCTCCCCGGTGTCGTCGCGGAAGGTGACCTGGTTCAGCACGAGGCCCTCCTGGGCGTTGAAGCCGATGCGCAGCTTCCAGTTCTCCCAGGTCACGTGCGTTCCCTCGACCTGGAAGGAAGGGCCCTCCGGCTGGACGATGTCGAGGGGTCTGAGGGTGGTGCGCGCGGGGCCCGTGTACTCGGGCGTGTAGTTGGCGTCCGCCATGGGAATGGGGACGTCGCCGTCGTCCTCGAGGCGAACGACGATTCCCCCGGTGAGGTCCACGTGGGCTATCAGTCCTTCGACCGGGTGTCCCCACGGGTTGTCGCCCTCGAAGCGGCGGTGGAAGGTCAGGGATCGGATCATCCGCTTGCCCGTCTCGTCCTCACGTGGGAAGAAACCGGGAGCCAGCGGTGAGACGAACGTGTGTGTGGTGTCCTCGATCCCCCGGCGGGCCATCGCGGCCTGCCAGCGCGGGTCTGCCTTGACGATCCGTGCCGCGCGGTCGTACTCCTCGAACATGTACTGTGCCTGCCCGTAGGGGTGTTCGCCCGTGGCCAGAGTCTCGATCGAGAGAACCTCACCAGCGGTCACCGACACGATCGCCCGGCGCGTCTCACCCGTATCGGTGTCGAGCAGGGTGATGTCCAGAGAGCGGTCGAAATCGTCTTCGCCTTCGATGTGCTCCAGTACCACGGACTTGGGAGGTTCGACCGGCAGCACCCGAGGAAAACGTGTTGTGGGGCGCAGCAGACCGGCCTCGTTCAGTACGGCGCGTGCGGTGCTGATCTCGACGGGGGTCAGGAGATCCAGGGGATGTGAGATTCCCAGCGTCGACGGCCGTATGGGATGGGTGGTGTCGCTCACGACAGTCCTCCAGGTTCAAGGGATCAGGCCGGGGTTCCGGCCACAATGAGATTCCCCACCATGGTGACGAGAATTACATTGCCTGTCCTTGACCTGGACGGGTTCGTTCCCGGGATGGCGGTCGACGTGCACGGAGAATCAAGGGGGCTGCGGCCCACGTTTCCTTCGGCCGGCTCCCCTTCCATAGGGATCGAAGCCCCGCGCATCGGCAGTCGTGCACGCAACGTCAAGGGCCCGGACGCTCAGGTCCTAACGCGGATGGTGTGATGACCAGCACAGTAGAAGAAGAGCGGAGGACCGGCGGCGACCATGCCGGAATCCGTCATCATTCCCATACTGTCCTTCGACGAGGAGACGCGCCATGACCGCCGAATCTCTTGCCCTGCCCGCCTTCACGACTGCGGCTGACCTGCTGGCTGTGATCCAACCGCCCCATGGCGGACGTCCCATACTGGACCCCGCTACGGAGGAGCTCGTCGGGTATGCGCCTGAGCATTCCGTGGGAGATCTTGAGGCAGCCGTGGCCACCGCCCGGAGTGCCCAGCTACGCTGGGCGTCCCTCGGTCACGTAGAGCGATCCGGCCTGCTCGGAGCAGCAGCCGATGCTGTGGAGGCCAATGCCGAAGCCCTGGCGGAGTTGCTGAGCCGGGAGCAGGGGAAACCCCTCAATGGCCCCAACGCCCGGTTCGAGGTCGGGGCATGCGCGGCATGGCTGCGGACCACCGCCGGCCTCGAGTTGAAGACGGAGATCCTGGTGGAGGAGGACGGGACCAAGGCCGAGCTGCACTACCGCCCCCTGGGCGTGGTGGGCGCGATCGGTCCGTGGAACTGGCCCATGATGATCTCGATCTGGCAGCTGGCCCCCGCCCTGCGTATGGGCAACACCGTGGTGATGAAACCCTCGGAGTACACTCCGCTGTCCGTGTTGGCCCTCGTGAAGGTACTGCACACGGTCATTCCCGCCGAGGTGCTCCACGTGGTCGCCGGTGGCCGGGACGTGGGTGAGCGCCTGTCCGCCCACCCGGACGTGGATAAGGTCATGTTCACGGGGTCCACCGCCACCGGTAAGGCGATCATCCGCTCCTCCGCCGATACCGTGAAGCGCCTGACTCTCGAACTGGGCGGCAATGACGCGGGCATCGTGCTGCCCGATGTCGATCCGAAGGCGATCGCCGAGACCCTGTTCTGGGGGGCGTTCATCAACACTGGACAGACCTGTGCGGCGCTCAAGCGCCTCTACGTGCATGAGGACGTCTACACCGAGGTCTGCGAGGCCCTCGTCGCGGTCGCGAAGAAGATGCCGATGGGTGTGGGTCTGGACGAGGCGAATGTGCTGGGGCCTCTGCAGAACCAGGCCCAGTACGACATCGTCGCCGGACTGGTGCAGCAGGCCAAAGACTCCGGATCCCGGGTGCTGCTCGGTGGGGATCCCGATGAGGATCGTCCTGGTTACTTCTACCCCACCACCCTGGTCGCAGATATCGAGAACACCGATTCCCTGGTATCGCAGGAGCAGTTCGGCCCAGTACTGCCCATCGTTAAGTACAGGGACATCGATGAGGCCGTCGAGATGGCCAATGGGCTCGATGTCGGTCTGGGCGCCTCCGTCTGGTCGTCCGACCTCGGGAGAGCACGTGAGGTCGCCGGCAGGATCCAGGCCGGGACGGTGTGGATCAACAAGCACGGTAACGTCGATCCGCGCATACCTTTCGGCGGGGCCAAGCAGTCCGGTTACGGTCTGGAATTCGGGATCGAAGGCCTGAAGCACCTCGGTGCGCCACAGGTCATCAACGGCTGAGTGGTTCGCCCGGTACTGGTCTGCTGGTATGCGCGCCGGACCGGTACCGGGCAGTTGCGTGGTGCCGAACAGCAAGCAGCCTTATCGGGGCGACGGAGCCCGTGGCATGCGGTTCAGGCCGACAGCGCCTGCATCCGGATCTGCGAGGGGGTCACGCCGTAAGCTGCGCGGAACACCCGGGAGAAGTGCGCGCCGTCCGTGAAACCCCACCGTGCCGCGACGCGGGCGACCGGCACCCCAGCGCTGACGGGGTCCTCCAGCGCCCGGCGGCACCGTTCCAGTCGCCGCGTGCGGATCCAGGCCGAGACGGTAGTGCCCTCGTCGTGAAAGACCTGATGGAGGCGTCGGACGGAAACGTAATGAGCTCGGGCAATCATTGCCGGATCCAGATCCGGGTCCGCCAGGTGTGCTTCGATGTAGTCGTGCACGTTGGCGCGGAGCCGGTCCTTCTCGTCCAAGGAGACGTAGGCTCGACCGTCCAGCGCCCGGTTGAGGGACGTGGTGAGCAGATCCAGGGCGGAGTTGCCCATCCGCTGGCCGGTCATTCCCGTCAGTTCATCCATGTGATCGGCCAAGGACGAGAGAAAGGAACCCACCATTCGGTGCACGGGTTCTTCCGGTCCGAGTCGGTGGGCCCGTAGCTGACTGGCCGCGTTAGGAGGCAGATCCAGCGCAGCATGATCGAACATGAGTACCAACAGCCGTGAATCATCAGGGAATTCCAGGCGGTAGGGCGCGGAGGTGTCGTAGAGGACCATGTCTCCGGCCCTTAGCACCGCAACGCTGTCTGCTTGTTCCACAATCGCGCGGCCCTCCAGCTGCACCCCGACCTTGTATCGGCCTGACCCGGGGTCCGCGGGAAGTATCGAGTCCCGTTCGACGACGTGGGGGCTGAAACGCAGGTGCGCGACATGCACCTTCCCCGCTTCCCGTGCCAGCATGCCACCCCGGAAAGTGCGGGGAGCCGTTGTCGTGCAGGTGAGGGGCACGAAGGAGCGTGAGGAGAGCCGTGTCCAATCCTGGATGGATCTGACCAGGAGCGGATCTTCGGGAGCGCTGGTGATCGTGCGCGGTATGGACACCATGAGCTACCTTCCCAGTCCTTGCAAAGGTGACAAGCGGAACTGTCGTCGCTTCAGAGATCCATCCTATTGCAACCCGTCCGGGCAACCGCCGGTCTGTTGTCCTTCGCTTCGTTCTCGTCCCTGGGATGCCGACGTCCCGATCGACCGGATGAGGCCTTCCCGAGCCTGCCATCAACATCGGTCGTGTCAGCGCAAGCTTCGTTCGATGATCCCGGCGGAACGTGCTACTTCCGCTCCGATGCGATCGGTCGATAGGTCGCTGCTGAGGTACACGACCGCGAGGGCAGCCGGGAGCTGCCCCGGTACCCGCACGGCGGCGCCCACGGAACTGACGCCGGGAATGACCTCATCGTGGCTCAGCGCGTATCCGCACCGGGCTGCCTGCCGGGACTCCGGCCGGTAGGGCTCCCCCGGGGCAAGGCGCGCCCATTCGTCCTCGCCGACCGCGGACTGGATGGCGATACCCGGGGCGCCCGCGCTGAAGGAAT
Organism: Arthrobacter sp.; assembly: GCA_030146405.1. GTDB lineage: Bacteria > Actinomycetota > Actinomycetes > Actinomycetales > Micrococcaceae > Arthrobacter_D. Next base: position 999 of record JASLBS010000264.1, on the reverse strand, counting down.
GGCGTGAACCGGGCCGTTGGACGAGTGTCCCGTCACCGTGCGGAGGCTCGACCGCCACGAGGGTCACGCACTCGCGGCGATCCCAGACGGCGATGAAGGCCGTCATCTGCAACGACGTCGCGAGGGCGGTCAACTCCGGCAATGCGGCGGTTTGCAGGTTCCGTGCCACGCCACGGGCAAGGCTCGCCATCCCCGGGCCGATAGTGAGGTTACCGGCAGGATCCCGCTGGACGAGGGCATGATCCTCCAACGTGCGCAGGATCCGGTAGGCGATGGAGCGGTGAACGCCAAGGGCGGCAGCGACCTCCGCGATCGACATGCCGCGGGGCGACTCGGCGAGGATCTCCAGGGCGCGGATACCCCGAGACAGCGTCTGACTCTGCGGTACGCCCTTCGCCCCGGTCGTGATGGCCTCTGTCGAACTGCTCACTTCGCTCACCGAACCCATCCTAGGTAGCAGGCTGCGCCGAGCGGACCGGCGAGAGAAGACCCGCGAAGAACTGCTCAAGTTTCCCCGTGGCGTCGAGGGGAAGCACCGCGGCGACATACTGGTCCGGGCGGACGACGACGACGACTCCGGAACGATCGAGTCCGCGCAGGTCGAAGATGTCCGCTGCCGGGTCTGTGGCATAGACCTTCTCGTAGTCGGTGAGCCCGAAGGGCCCGACCGCCGGCTTGAAGGCTGCCGGCACGCCGCCGATGTCCACTTGGGTGTGGTCCTGCTGGTAGATCACTTTCACGTCGAACCACGCGTCCGCATCCGCGCTTTCCGGAGTAGCCGCGAGGGGCGACCCGGGAGCCGTCGTGAGCCAGCGGGCGAACTCCGCCGTCCTCGACGAGGTGCCTGCCGTTGCCCCGTCCGCGAAGACGTAGATGCGCCAGCGCCCATCGGCAACCGCGTGGTGTCCGAGGTGCGTCGGAACGCCATCGCAGACGCGCACGACGGGGGCGGACTTGAAACGCTTGCCGATCGGGAAGCCCTGCGCGAGGTCCTGGTGC
>JASLBS010000206.1 GCA_030146405.1 Arthrobacter sp. | reverse complement strand
GTCACGGCGTGGCCCCGCTCCGTCCCACCCTCAGCGATGAGCAGGTACCAGAACTTACCGATCTGGTAGAGCCGCGGTCCTTCCGGGGATTTGCCTCCCGTACCGGACCACAGCTGCTGGGGTTCGCTGAGAACCTCGCCGGAGGGAAGATCGATGACGGACTGGACGATGCCCTGCGGGCGGCCGGAACCGAAGCCCGCGTACGTGATGTAACAGGTCCCGTCCTTGTCCCAGGCCAGATCGGGGTCGATGCCTGGGGCGTTCGTGATGCGCACGGGATCCGACCATGGGCCGGCTGGGTCCTCTGCCCAGACCAGCACATGACCGCCGCCGTCGGCCATGTTGGTGGTGATCATCCAGAATCGGCCGTCATGATGACGCAATGTCGGCGCCATGATGCCACCTGATGGCCACGCCGTGGTCACATCCATCTGCGAGCTCCGGTGCAGGGCGTGTCCGATCTGCTCCCATGAGTGCAGATCGTTCGACCGGAACACCGGCACCCCTGGTGCGTACTCGAAGCTTGAGGTCACCGCATAGTAGGTGTCCCCCACCCGGCAGACGCTCGGGTCCGGGTGGAACCCTGGGATGACGGGCCGCTGCTGACTCATCAGTTTGGTCGTCGGGTGGTGTCGGCCAGGGGTGGGGTGGCACGTCCGCGGTGACGTGCACGGGTGACCGGTACGGGGTTGTGGCGGCGGGCTCCGATGGTGTTCTCGATCTGCCCGAGTCCCTCCACGACCAGACGCACCCGATCCCCCTCCTGCAGCGGCGGGGGGATGAGTCCCCCATTGCGTCCCCACAATTCGGCCAGACACCCCCGGCCACTGGTGCCCGAACCGAGAGTATCCCCGGGAAGCACGAGGGAGTCCTGGGAAGCGTAGGCAACCAGCTCGGCGAACGGCCAACCCATGTGTGCCAGCGAGTCCGCGCCTAGTGGTTCGTCGTTGATGAACGCACTCATCACCAGGTCGAGGAATCCGTCACCGTCGTGGTGGTCCTCGAACTCGTCGGCGGTGACGATCCAGGGACCCAGGGTGGAGGCGAAGTCCTTACCCTTGCACGGGCCCAGTCGTACTTTCATTTCCCTCGCCTGGAGGTCGCGCGCGGACCAGTCGTTGAAGATCGTGTATCCGAAGATCATCCGGTGTGCGTCGGCGGGCGTGAGATTCGTGCCGGTGAGACCATCGACGGCCCCGAGCACGGCGGCGACCTCGGTCTCCAGGTCCAACCGGGAGCATCCTGCGGGAACGGGGATCGTCTCCCCTGTGGCCCGAATGGTGTGCGGGTTGGTGAAGTAGAACGTCGGCGCCTCGTACCACTCGTCGACCACTCCCCCGGCGCCGTCGATGCTGGCGGTAACCCCTTCGACGTGCTCCTCGAATGTGACGAAGTCACGCACCGTACGCGGCACCAGCGGTGCCAGCAACCGCACCTGCCCCAACCGAGGGGCGCCGGCCGGCGCGTCGGAGATCGTGCGGGCGGCCAGTTCGAGGGTGGCTCCCAGGCCTGCATCGAGCAGGTCCTGGGTGGTGGTGTCCTGGGGCAGGGCCACACATCGTCCCTCGTGGACGAATCCTGTGCGTACTGCGCCGTCCTGGGCCCAGCGGGTGATCATGACCATGGTGGTGTCCTTCCGGGACAGGCATTTCGGATGAGCCGGGCTTGGCGCTCACAAGCCGGGGCGGAGGCGCCGCGGGCGGCTCCCCTGTGAGTTTCGGGTACACGGCGGCATTCGGGGGTCCTCCTGGATGACTCCGCACGACTCCGAGCGCGCAAGCGATCGGGGGAACGACGTCTACATGAGGGCGATGGGGTTCAGTGGTGAGCCGACCGCTCCGGTGATCGGCAGGGGTGGGGCGGCCAGCAGGAAGTCGTATCGCTGTTCGTCCGCGCAGTAGTGGGCGAGGTCGTCCAGGTTCCACATCTCCCCGATGTACAGCCCGATGTGTGGGATGACGATCTGGTGCAATGGTTGGAAGGCGGCGTCAAATTCGTTGGGTCGTACCTCGAACCCCCAGGTGTCTGTTGCGACCGCGGCTACCTCGCGCCCGTGTAACCAAGGCGCTGTGGTGAAGGACAAGCCGGGGGCCGGTCCCCCGGCGTAGGTGCCCCACCCGTCACGGCGTGTGCGCGCGTACTGGCCGGTGCGGATCAGCAGGATGTCGCCTTGACCGATCTGCGCGGAGACGCCTTGAGCCTTGATGGTGGCTTCGAGATGTTCGGGGGTGATGGCGAATCCGTCGGGCAGCTCCGGGTGCTCCAGGTCCAGCTGTTGTGCCACCGTCCGGCCGACGTCCAGGAGCACCCCCCGGCTGACCAGGTGCGCGGCTGCCGTTTCGATTCCGGTGACCTGGTCGCCGTCGGAGGTCACCACGGATCCGGCACGGCGACCGTTCCAGGCGTTGCCGCGATCGAAGATGTGCCCCAGTCCGTCCCATTGCGTCGAGCACTGCAGCGGCATCGCGATGACGTCGTCAGCGCCGCCGAAGCCGTGTGGGAACCCCTGGTCCCCGAACTCTGCCTCCAGGCCCGTGTCGATCATGGTGTGGACCGGGTTGGTCCGGCGACGCCAACCGTTCTGCGGGCCGTTCGTGTCGAAGGCCTGAGCCAGGGAGAAGGTCCGGCCGCTGCGTACCAGGCGTGCGGCCGCGGCCCGTTTGGGTTCGTCGATGAAGTTCAAGGTTCCCAGGACGTCATCCGCACCCCACCGCCCCCAGTTGCTGCATTCCTTGGCCATGGCATCGATGCTGGCCATCGCATCACTGCGGTCCATGTGGTTTCCCCTCGCGTTCAGATGGTGCGGTCCTGCGCCCTCGTGCCCGGTGTCCTGTGCTGTGGGGAGCGGGCACGGCGCTGATGTATCTGCCCTTACTGTTACGGGATTCCCAGGTTGGCGGAAACGCACATTGTGGATGACCGGTATTCGTCCCGGTGATGAGAGAGCGTCCCGGCTCGGGCCCGGGTCCGGCGGTGTCGGTCGGGAAGTCATTGCAGGTTCTGATACGCGGTGCGGCCGTGTCGTGGGGTTGTGTAGCGGAGGTGCGTCAGGCCTGGTCGGTGTTCTCCACTGTGAGGTGCGCCCGGATCATGCCGTGTGCATCCGTCCAGCCTTTGGTCCTGGCGTAGGCGATCATTGCCTCGAAGCGGGTGTTCCACTCGTCGTCGTTCGCCCAGTGGCCGGCGAGCTGCCGGAGGTTCCGCGGGTCGACCCAGAGGTGAGCATGGTCATCGTCCACGCTGATGCCCTCGGGCAGCGAGTCGGCGAGGACCTGCGGGGGCAGTGAGGTGGTTGCGGCGAAGGCTGTGAGGTCCTGCGGGGCGTCGAGGACGACCTGGTCGGCCGTGATGGTGAGGTGCATGATTCTAGGTCTCCTGTATGGGTGAGAGGTATCGGGTGATGGTGGTGGAGAGTTGGGTGAGGAGACCGGCCCAGTTCCCCTCGTGGGCGGACTCGAGCGAGCTGCCGATCCCCAGGTAGCGTGCGATGACACTGTAGAAGACGGTGAACGACCAGGTGAGGGCTTCCGGGCCGTGGTGTGAGCCCGTGCTGGGAGGGACTTCCTGGAGCCGGGCGATGAAGTGGGTGCGCATCAGCTCGTGACCGCTCTTACCGACTTGCGCCACGCTCGGATCGTGCAAGGCGGTGCCCATGCTGGCGCGCAGGAAGGGTGCGTGATCGCAGAGCACGGCGGCGGCGGTTCCGACGACCCAGGTGACGCGTGCTGCCAAGGTGTCGTGCGCGGGCGCTGTGTCCTTGTCCAGCGTTGCGGAGGTCCTGTCATTGATGCGCTGGATCTCCTGACGATGCAGTGCCCGCACCAGCGCGTCCTTGTTCTCGAATCGACCGTAGATGGACCCGATGGACACTCCGGAGCCGACACTGACGTCCTTGAGGGTGAAGGAGTCCCCACCGTGTTCGGCGTACAGGTCTGTGGCCGCTCTGAGGGCTTTGGCGTAGGCGATGCGGCTGCGTTCCTGTTGGGGTTCGCGATGTGGGTCCGCGGTCATGCCGGATCCTCTGGGTCTTCCGGGTCTTCGGGTGCCCGGTGATCGGGGTGGGACCGGACGTCACTGACAGTGGCCTCGGACCAGGAGAGGGTTTCTTTGAACACT
>JASLBS010000183.1 GCA_030146405.1 Arthrobacter sp. | reverse complement strand
CGGATCATGTACAACCGCGACAACCCCAACCGCCTCAACTCCTACACCCTGATCGCGGAGTCGGCCTCGCAGGCCGGCTTCAACGTGGTCGATGGTGGCCTCGGTGCCTCCGACTGGGGAGCTGCGCTGGGTAGCGGTACGTATGACGCGTCCATCTACGGCTGGATCAACTCGGGTGTCGGCGTTTCCGGCGTGCCGCAGATCTTCAAGACCGGTAACGGTTCCAACTTCAACGGGTTCTCGAGCCCTGAAGCCGACGAGCTCATGGACGAACTGATCGTCACCACCGATCCTGACGAGCAGGATGCCCTGCAGGTGCAGATCGACCAGCTGATCTGGGACGCGAAGTACGGTCTGCCCCTCTTCCAGGTGCCGGGCATCGAAGCCTACAGCGACACCGTCACGGGTGTTGACTACATGCCGAACCAGACCGGCGTGTGGTGGAACGTGTGGGATTGGGAAGTAGTGCAGTAAGGCATACGCGAGGATCATCACCTCAGCGATGGACAAGGTGCCGGGATCGGGGGAGCTAGCCCGTCCCGGCGCCTTTTCTTGTGCCGTAGGCACGTTGTTGACCTGTCATGCCGCGGGGAGAGCCAGTGCTGATAGTCATTGGGAAATGCCACATTCCTCCGCGCGGAACCCTGCACTACACTTCTGCGATAGCGCGGGAACACCCACCCGACACCACTACTGAGGCTCGAGATTAATGCTGACCTACATCGTTCGGCGTCTGGTGACGGCCGTCCTCATCCTGTTCGGCGCGTCGTTCGTCGTTTATCAGCTCACCGCCCTGTCCGGCGATCCACTCGAGGACCTCCGCGGTAGTAATGCACCCAATCGTGATCAGCTCATCCAGGCGCGTACCGACCTGCTGGATCTGAACACCCCGGCCCCGCTGCGCTACTTCGGGTGGCTGGCGGGGGCGGCCAAGTGCCTCATCCCCTTCGCCGCGACGTGTGACCTCGGCCAGAGCATCCAGGGGGAACCGGTGGTGACGGCCCTGGCCCGCGCCATGGGCAACACCATCACCCTGGTCACCACTGCCACCCTGCTGGCGATCATCATCGGCGTCTCGCTGGGAATCATCACGGCACTGCGTCAGTACAGCGGACTGGACTACGGCGTCACGTTCATGTCCTTCCTCTTCTTCTCCCTGCCCATCTTCTGGCTCGCGGTGCTGCTCAAGGAGTTCGGGGCCATCGGTTTCAACAACTTCCTCGCCGATCCGCAGATCCCCGGTTCGACCATCCTCGTGGTCGCGATCGCCAGTGGACTGATCTGGTCCCTGTTCGCGAGCAGATCCTGGGCACGCAAGGGGATCGCCTTCCTCCTGGGTGCCGCGGTGGCGGGGATCCTCCTGTTCGTGCTCAGCGCCGTCGACTGGTTCTCCTCTCCCGGTCTCGGCCCGGTGGTCCTCCTCGTCACGGGAGTCGGTGTCGCCTTCGCGGTCGTGCTGCTCACGGCGGGGCTTCGGAACCGGAAGGCCCTGCTCTCCGCGCTGATCATGGTGGCGCTCGGCCTCGTGGCCTACTACGTGGTGAACCCGATCTTCAATGGTGCAACCGTCTGGCTGATGATCATCCTCGGCGTCGTGACCGTGCTGGTGGGCCTCGCCGTCGGCTTCGTGCTGGGTGGTTACGATCGCGGCCAGAGCATGCGTGCCGCTGCGCTCACCGGGTTGCTCATGGGACTCCTCATCGTCATGGACCGTTTCATGGTCACGTGGCCCGCCTACGTGAGCAACTCGCGGATCCGTGGCAGGCCGATCGCGACGGTCGGCGCCGAGACACCCGGCCTCGACGGCGACTTCTGGATCAGTGGCCTCGACACGTTCACGCACCTCCTTCTCCCCACGCTGGCCCTCCTCCTGGCATCCCTCGCGGGTTACAGCCGCTACTCGAGGGCGTCGATGCTGGAGATCATGAACATGGACTACATCCGTACCGCCCGGGCCAAGGGCCTCAGCGAGCGGACCGTGGTCATGCGCCACGCCTTCCGCAATGCACTCATCCCCCTGGCAACGTTGGTGGCCTTCGACATCGGCGCGCTGATCGGCGGCGCCATCATCACCGAGCAGGTCTTCGCCTTCGCCGGTATGGGACAGCTCTTCGTCCAGGCGTTGCGACGGGTGGATCCTGATCCGATCATGGGCTTCTTCCTGGTCGCAGGCATTCTCGCACTGGTGTTCAACCTCGTGGCCGACATCGTGTACTCCTTCCTCGATCCTCGCGTAAGGGTGAAAGCATGAGCACTCAATCTCCTTCCGACCTCCCACGCGGAGAGGCAGCCACCGTCACCGGTCCCACGCACCCCGCTCCGGAGCCCGAGGCGAAGGGACTCTCGCAGGGGCAGATCGTCCGGAAGAAGTTCCTCGGGAACGCTGCCGCCATCGTGTCCCTCGTGGTGTTCGCGATCATCGTGATCCTCGCGTTCACCTCCGTGGGGTTCGCGGGAATCCCCGGCTGGTGGAAGTACAACCACACGCAGTTCGTACCCCTGCTCAACGGCGGGGCTCCGACGATCACCGGCCCGTTCAGCTGGGGGGAACACCCCTTCGGGCAGGACTCGATCGGACGCGACTACTTCGCCATGACGATGCGCGGTACGCAGAACTCCATCATCATCATGTTCATCATCGGAGCACTCGCGGGCCTGGTCGGCGTGGTGGTCGGTGCCTGCTCCGGGTACTTCCGGGGCTGGACGGAGGCCGTGCTGATGCGGTTCACCGACGTCATCATCATCATCCCCGTGGTGCTGGCAGCAGCGACCCTGGGTCAGGCCGTCAACCGGATCGTGGGGTCCGGAGCCCAGATCTGGCTCCTCGGCCTCTTCCTCGGCCTCGTGCTGTGGACGGGTCTCGCACGACTGGTGCGCGGTGAGTTCCTCACCCTGCGTGAACGGGAGTTCGTGGATGCGGCGAAGATCGCGGGCGCCTCGAACAGTCGGATCATCTTCAAGCACATCCTGCCGAACGCGGTGGGCGTGATCATCGTGAACACCACCCTGCTGATGTCCTCCGCGATCCTGCTCGAGACGGCGCTCAGCTACATCGGCTTCGGCGTGAAGGCGCCGGATGTCTCGCTCGGACTCATCATCAGCCAGAACCAGGAGGCGTTCCAGACGCGGCCGTGGTTGTTCTGGTTCCCGGGCCTGTTCATCGTGCTCATCTGCCTGTGCATCAACTTCATCGGTGACGGCCTGCGTGACGCCTTCGATCCCCGGCAGCGGAAGTTCAATGCCGCTCGTGCGAAGGACGCCGTGAAGACCGAGAACCACGCAAGGCCTACGGCCGCGTGAGAAGGCGCCTAGGAGCCCAAACCGAGCGACGCCGCACTCGCACTCACCAGCACCACGGCCACACCGATCAGCCACCAGTTCCAGGAGCGCCGGGAGCTTCCCGGCGCGTCGACGTCGACGGAGCCTCTCTCCACGAGGTCCTGCCATCGGGTGCGGACGAGGTAGGCGGCGTAGCCCGAGTCGGTGTTCCGGAGGTCTCCTGGCCGGATGGAGCCACCGGGTCCGTAACTGGTGGAGGGCAGATTGGTCACGTGTTCGGGCTTCCCGGCGTGGGTTCCCCAGATGCCGGGGGCCGGAGCTGCCCACGCGGTGTAGGAGCCGGACGGCGTGACCAGTGTGAGCGCGTACCTGGTGTCGACGTCGATCAGTGCGGTGAGGGGCACCTCGATGGTCACCAGCGGATTGTGCAGAACCACGGCGCTGGGGGTGAGGACCACCGATGGGTGCCAGAACAGCCACCAACCCAGGTACGCCACTCCGATGAGCGGCCAGCCCGTCAGCAGGCCCTCGAAGCCCTCGGACGCCACGACAGATACCAGCCCACCGACGGAGACGAGGACGGCGACGGCCGTGAACCAGATGCTGGTACGCGGTTTGAAGACGGTGGCGTCCGCCGGGTCCTTCGAGCTTTCCATGACCTCATAGTCCCAGTACGGCCGCCGCTTGCGGCAATCCAGGAGGCGCCGCGGTCCTGCGGAACCTCCTCCACGAAGGAGATGCCCTCATGAGTACTCAGGTAATCGGTAGCGCCGGGGATTCCGGCGCGGACCGGCCGGCAGCAACGGGTCCGGTACTCGAAGTCCGCAACCTCAATGTCGACTTCGGCGTCGACAAGCAGTGGGTGCCGGCCGCCATCGACCTCAGCTACGAGGTGAATGCGGGGGAGGTGCTCGCGATCGTCGGGGAGTCCGGGTCGGGGAAGAGCGCCAGTTCGATGTCGCTCCTCGGGCTGCTGCCGTCGAACAGCCGGGTCACGGGGGAGGTCCTGCTCAACGGCAAGTCGATCCTCACCGCGTCACCCGCACGACTGCGCCAGATCCGGGGCAACGACGTCGCCGTGATCTTCCAGGAGCCGATGACGGCGCTCAACCCCGTCTACACCGTGGGCTTCCAGATCGTGGAGACGCTTCGCCTGCACAACGAGATCTCACCGGCCGAGGCGGAGCAGCGTGCCCTGCGCCTCCTGCAGATGGTGGAGCTTCCTGATCCCGAGAAGGCGTTCCGTTCCTACCCGCACCAGTTGTCCGGCGGCCAGCGCCAGCGTGCGATGATCGCGCAGTCCCTGTCCTGCGACCCCAAGCTCCTCATCGCGGACGAGCCGACGACGGCGCTCGACGTCACCGTCCAGGCCGAGATCCTCGACCTGATGCGCAACCTGCGGAATCAGCTCAACAGCGCCATCGTGCTGATCACCCACGACATGGGGGTGGTGGCCGACCTCGCGGACCGCATCGCGGTGATGCGCAAGGGCAGGATCGTCGAGACGGGCACCGCGGACCAGATCTTCAACAACCCGCAGCACGAGTACACGAAGGCACTTCTGGCCGCGGTGCCCCACCTGGGCCAGGGAGCCGGGAGCGACGACGTCGACATCACGGCTGCGCTGGCGGCAGCCACCCAGGTCGAGCTGCAGACGGTGGGCCAGGACGAGCTCGAACGCCGCGAACAGGAGGTACTCGCGCACCTCGGTGATCAGGAAGCAATGCCCCGCGTCACCGGGGAGCCCGTCCTCGAACTCGTCGACGTGGCCATCGAGTACCCGAAACAGGGGCGTGTCCCCGCTTTCCGCGCCGTCGAGGGGGCGAATCTCACCGTGTATCCCGGTCAGGTCATCGGGTTGGTCGGGGAATCGGGGTCCGGGAAGACGACCATCGGCCGCGCGGCGGTGGGCCTGCTCCCGGTGGCGGCCGGCTCACTGAAGGTGGTGGGTACGGACATCTCCGGATTCAAGCCCACGTCCAAGGAACTGGGGAAGGTCCGTCGCCACGTGGGCATGGTGTTCCAGGACCCGTCGTCGTCCCTGAACCCACGGCTTCCGATCGGTGAGAGCATCGGCGAGCCGATGTTCCTCGCGGGAGAAGCCAAGGGTGGCGAACTCCAGAAGCGGATCGAGACCCTGCTCGATCAGGTCGAACTGCCCCGCTCCTATCGCAACCGCTATCCGCACGAACTCTCCGGCGGACAGAAACAGCGTGTGGGAATTGCCCGGGCTCTCTCCCTGAAGCCGAAGCTGATGGTCGCGGACGAGCCGACCTCGGCGCTCGACGTGTCCGTCCAGGCCCGGGTGCTCGAACTGTTCCAGAACCTGCAGCGGGAGCTGGGCTTCGCCTGCCTCTTCGTCACCCACGACCTCGCCGTCGTCGACGTGCTCGCGGACTACATCTGCGTCATGAAGCGGGGGAAGATCGTGGAGCAGGGAACGCGGGACCAGATCCTGCGGGCCCCTCAGGACCCCTACACCCAGCGACTCCTCGCCGCCGTGCCCCTTCCCGACCCCGAGAAGCAGCGGGAGCGCCGGGAGTTGCGAGCAGCTCTTCTCGCCTCGACGGACTAGGGGCTCCCGGCGCTTGGTCGACCTCCACGGCGAGTAGCCGGGAGACAAGCAGGCTGAGGATGGTATGTACAGAGCTGCTGAGCGGATACCGGCACCTGTTATCGAATCGTGACACCCAGTCTCTGCCTGCCCACGATCCGCGGAATCACCGCGGTCGCAGGGGGAACCTGAGAACAGGCTGGATGCACACCGCAGAACGATGTTCGAAGAAGCAACCGAACAGGCATATGATCTTCCGGTGTGAGTTCGATCTCGCTATCAGCGGGGCGACGATCCCGGCCACATCAGAGCCGGAACTACCCAACAACTAGGAGGCGGAATGCGTTTCACGCGCACTTCCAGAATGCTCAGTGTCGCGGCAGTCGCCGCTCTGTCGCTGAGTGCATGTGGTGGCGGCAGCAGCAACGAAGCCGGCACGGCGAGTGGAGACAACGACGCCGTGATCGTGGTGGACGGCTCCGAGCCCCAGAACCCGCTGATCCCCACCAGCACCAACGAGGTGGGTGGCGGAGCGATCCTCGACCTGCTCTTCGTGGGTCTGGTGAGCTACGACGCCGACGGCGCCACCCAGAACGAGATGGCGGAGTCCATCGAGACCGACGACGCGCAGAACTACACGATCACGCTGAAGGAGGGTATGACCTTCACCAACGGAGATCCGGTCACTGCCAACTCCTTCGTCGACGCGTGGAACTACGGCGCCGCAGCGAAGAACGCCCAGCTCTCGAGCTACTTCTTCGAGAGCATCGAGGGGTACGACGAGGCAAGTGCAGAGGGATCCACCGTGGAGACCATGAGCGGTCTCACCGTCGTGGACGACCAGACCTTCACCGTCGCGCTGTCGCAGCCCGAGTCGGACTGGCCCCTGCGCCTCGGCTACAGCGCATTCTTCCCGCTGCCCACCGCAGCGCTCGAGGACCCCGCCGCCTACGGTGAGAACCCCGTCGGTAACGGGCCGTACATGTTCGCGGCCGAGGGAGCCTGGCAGCACAACCAGCAGATCGAGCTCGTTCCCAACGAGGACTACGAGGGACCGCAGGCCGCACAGAACGCGGGCGTGACGTTCAAGATCTACCAGAACGACACGACGGCGTACCAGGACCTGATCTCCGACAACCTCGATGTCCTGAAGATCATCCCGACCAGTGACATCAAGAACTTCAAGAACGATCTGGGTGAGAACTCGATCGAGTCGCCGTACGCGGGCAACCAGACCATCGCCATCCCTTACTACCTCCCGAACTGGGACGGTGAGGCGGGCAAGCTGCGCCGTCAGGCCCTGTCCATGTCGATCGACCGCGAGGAGATCACCACCGTGATCTTCAACAACGGCCGCACGCCTGCGAAGGACTTCACCGCACCCGTGCTCGAGGGCTACAGCGATGAGCTCCCGGGCAGCGAGAACCTCGACTTCAACCCGGAGATGGCGAAGCAGCTCTGGGACGAGGCCGAGGAGATCACGCCCTACGACGAGTCGGAGCCCCTGACCATCGGTTACAACGCCGACAAGGGCGACCACAAGACGTGGGTCGAGGCCGTGGTGAACAACGTGAAGAACAACCTCGGCATCGAGGTCTCCGGCAAGCCGTACGCGACCTTCAAGGAAGCGCGTACGGAGGCCACCGAGGCAAGCCTGACCGGCGCACTGCGCTCCGGTTGGCAGGCCGACTACCCGTCGCTGTACAACTTCCTCGGACCGATCTACGCCACCGGCGCCGGATCCAACGACTCCCGCTACAGCAATCCCGAGTTCGACGAAGCGTTGAGCGAAGGACTCGCTGCCAGTTCTGTCGAAGAGGGTAACGACGACATGAACAAGGCCCAGGAGATGCTCCTGGAGGACCTCCCGGCCATCCCGCTGTGGTACCAGGTGGCCCAGGGCGGCTGGAGCAACAACGTGGACAACGTCGAGTTCGGCTGGAACGGTGTCCCGCTGTACTACGCCATCACCGGCAAGTAACCCGTAACGGTCTCGGGGCCCGCCCGTCATCGGGTGGGCCCCTTTTCCGTGCTCTTAGACAAAGGTTCATCCCCTCATGAACAACTTCTCCATGCGTCCCGTCGGGACGTACCGTGCACCGGGAGGTGCGCACTGATGGTCTGGTACATCGTTCGCCGTTTCCTGCAGCTGATCCCGGTCTTCCTGGGTGCCACGCTGCTCGTGTACTTCCTCGTCTTCAGCCTCCCCGGTGACGCGACCGCCGCGATCTGTGGTGAGCGCGGCTGCACCCCGGCCGTCATCGCGGGCCTCCGCGAGCAGTACAACCTGGACCAGCCGTTCTGGATCCAGTACCTGCTGTACCTCAAGGGTGTGCTGACGTTCGACCTCGGCACCAACTTCTCGGGCCGCCCCATCGCGACCATCATCGCCGAGGTGTTCCCGACCACGGCCAAGCTCGCCATCATGGCCCTGGTCATCGAAGCCGTCTTCGGCATCCTCTTCGGTCTCATCGCGGGCCTCCGCAAGGGCAAGCTCTTCGACTCCTCGGTCCTCATCCTGTCCCTGGTCGTGATCGCCGTCCCCATCTTCGTGCTCGGCTTCCTCATGCAGTTCCTCATCGGTGTGAAGTTGCAGTGGACCAGCCCGACCGTCAGCGGTGACGCCACCTTCACGGAACTGCTGCTGCCGGCGGTGGTCCTGGGACTGGTGTCCTTCGCCTACGTCCTGCGCCTGACCCGGACCAGCATCATCGAGAACGTGAACGCGGACTACGTCCGGACGGCGACGGCCAAGGGTCTCAGCCGCAGGCGAGTGGTCAGCGTCCACGTGCTGCGCAACTCGCTGATCCCGGTCGTGACCTTCCTCGGCGCCGACCTCGGCGCCCTGATGGGCGGCGCGATCGTCACCGAGGGCATCTTCAACGTCAACGGCGTGGGCAACACTCTCTACCGCGCGGTGCTGAACGGTGACGGGCCGATGGTCGTCTCGATCGTCACGTTCCTGATCCTCATCTTCTGCCTCGCGAACCTGCTGGTGGATCTTCTGTACGCGTGGCTGGACCCAAGGATTCGATATGCCTGAACCAACATCACCCTCCGCACCGAGCGGAGCCGGAGCACCCCTACCCACCGAGGCGCCGACTCCCGCCGCACGCACCAAGACGTCGGCCTATCCGATCGAACACTTCGTCGCCGACCCGGACGAGACCCCCATCCGCGCCACCGACAGCGCCGTGTCCGATGTCGCCCCGCGCAGTCTTTGGGGCGAGGCCTGGCGCAGCCTGCGTAAGCAGCCCCTGTTCATCATCAGCGGGTTGCTCATCCTCGGGGTCATCTTCGTGGCCCTGTTCCCCGGCGTCTTCACCAATGAACCGCCGAACGACAACTGCCTGCTGAGCAACTCCGACGGCGGCCCCGCACCCGGACACCCCCTGGGCTTCACCGTCCAGGGCTGCGACATCCTGGCCCGCGTGGTCTGGGGCACCCAGTCCTCGTTGACCGTGGGCCTTTTCGCCACCATCGGAGTCGTCCTGATCGGCGGGCTCATCGGCGCTCTGGCGGGCTTCTTCGGTGGCTGGGTCGATGCGATCCTCGCCCGTATCGGCGACATCTTCTTCGCCCTGCCGCTGATCCTCGGTGCGATCGTGGTCGTGCAGCTCCCCGCGTTCCAGCAGAACCGGAACGTCTGGACGCTCGTGGTGATCCTCGTGACGTTCGGCTGGCCACAGATCGCTCGCATCACCCGTGCGGCGGTCATCGAGGTCCGCAACGCGGACTTCGTGACGGCTGCCCGTTCGCTCGGCGTCTCGCCGATCGGCGCACTCGTGAAACACGTCATCCCGAACGCCCTCGCTCCGGTCATCGTCATCGCGACGATCTCGCTGGGAACGTTCATCGTCGCGGAGTCCACACTGTCCTTCCTGGGTATCGGTCTCCCACCGGACGTCATGTCATGGGGCAACGACATCTTCTCGGCGAAACCGTCCCTGCGGAGCAACCCGATGGCCATCTTCTGGCCGGGACTGGCACTGTCGATCACCGTTCTGAGCTTCATCATGCTGGGCGATGCCCTGCGTGACGCTCTCGATCCGAAGGCACGCAAACGATGAGCCACAGTACTGGCAAGGAGAGCGGCCGCCGCGCAGCCCGCAGCACACCGACTGGTGGTGCGCCATCGGGTGCACCGCAGCCACTGCTCGAGCTCCGCGACCTCGCGATCACCTTCACGACGTCGAACGGGGAAGTCCCGGCCGTGCGCAACGCACACCTGACCGTGATGCCCGGCGAGACCGTGGCGATCGTCGGGGAGTCCGGCTCGGGCAAATCGACGACGGCCCTGGCGGCGATCGGGCTCCTGCCCGGCAACGGGAGGGTCTCGAACGGCAGCATCATCTTCGACGGCGAGGACATCACCCACGCCTCGGAGAAGCGCATCGTCGAACTCCGCGGTTCGTCGATCGGCATGGTGCCGCAGGACCCGATGTCCAACCTGAATCCGGTGTGGAAGATCGGGTTCCAGGTCAAGGAGACCCTGAAGGCGAACGGACTGCCGAGCGGAACGCAGGATGTGGCGAAGGTGCTCTCGGAGGCTGGGTTGCCGGATGCCGAGGCCCGTGCCAACCAGTACCCGCACGAGTTCTCCGGCGGTATGCGTCAGCGAGCACTCATCGCCATCGGCCTCTCCTGCCGACCGCGCCTGCTCATCGCCGACGAGCCGACGTCGGCCCTCGATGTGACCGTGCAGCGGCAGATCCTGGACCACCTGGACACCATGACGGAGCAGCTCGGCACCGCCGTGCTCCTCATCACGCACGATCTCGGTCTGGCCGCCGAACGCGCCCACAAGGTCATCGTGATGTACAAGGGCCAGGTGGTGGAGGCTGGACCGGCACTCGAGCTGCTCACCAACCCACGCCACCCCTACACGCAGAAGCTCGTCGCGTCCGCTCCGTCCATCGCTTCGCGGCGCATCGAGTCCGCGAAGAGGGCCGGCATCGAGGCGGAGGACCTGTTGGCTCCGGCCGCGGCGAAGGGAGGCCTGCTGGAGAAGGTGATCGAGGTCGAGGATCTCACCAAGGTCTTCAAGATCCGTGGCAGCTGGGGCAGGTCCACGGACTTCACCGCAGTGGACAACGTATCGCTCTCGATCGCGCGCGGTACCACCACGGCCGTGGTGGGGGAGTCCGGCTCCGGCAAGTCCACGGTCGCGAAGATGGTCCTCGGCCTGGAGAGTGCCACCTCGGGCAGTATCCGGTTCGACGGGGTGGACATCACCACGCTCGGACGCAAGGAGATGTTCGACTTCCGGCGCCGTGTCCAGCCGATCTTCCAGGATCCGTACGGCTCGCTCGACCCGATGTACAACATCTACCGAACCATCGAGGAGCCGCTCCGTGTGCACGGGGTGGGTGATGCGAAGAGCCGGGAGAAGAAGGTACGGGAACTCCTCGACCAGGTAGCACTGCCGTCAGCCATGATGCAGCGCTTCCCCAACGAGCTCTCGGGGGGCCAGCGCCAGCGCGTGGCCATCGCCCGCGCGCTGGCCCTGGATCCCGAGGTGGTCATCTGCGACGAGGCCGTCTCGGCGCTGGACGTCCTGGTGCAGGCACAGATCCTGAACCTGCTGGCCGATCTGCAGTCCGAGCTCGGCCTCAGTTACCTCTTCATCACCCATGACCTCGCGGTAGTACGGCAGATCGCCGATCACGTGGTGGTCATGGAGAAGGGGAAGCTGGTGGAACAGGGCACCACCGATGCTGTGTTCGACAACCCTCGGACGGCATACACCCAGGCCCTCCTGGCGGCGATTCCCGGGGCCGGGCTGGTCCTTCCTCCCGAAGTGGCCTGACTCTTCATCCTCCGGTCCACGACGCCGATCATCCCCTGGTAGCAGGCGGTCCTCATTCCGAGGGCCGCCTGCGGTCGTCGGGCGTCTCCCGGTGATCGTCGGACCGTGGGTTCAGCCACTCGAGGTGCTCCATCGCGGGGACGCCTCCACTGGCATGCCGTGACGCCGATATCGATTCGGTATCGCTTCCCCGCACCCGGGGTGGAGGTCCGCCGTCCTGCGAGGAGCCTGCGGCAGGATGGTCCCGGGAGAGCACCGCTGGTACCCGCAGAATCACTGGGTAGAGGGCGGGAATCAGCTCCGAACGGCTAGCCGGCAGTAAGGGAAACCGCTTTCCTTGACGTGTGCCAGATCACAGGCTATCGTCGAGTAGCAGTCGCCGAGAAACCGTTTTCACAGAGCTCGGACACCAGCGGCTCCACGAGAAACAATGACGATTCAAAAGGAGGGTTGACGTGAAGACACCGTCCTGTGCGAACAGCAGCACGACTTCCGAGCAGATCCCCGTTCCAACGGAAGGGACGGGCGATGTCGGCATTAGGTGAATTGTCCCGGATGAAACGCGGCCCCAAGGGCCCGAAACGTCCGCTGACCGACGCGGAGAAGAAGGAGGAGCGGGCGTCGTACCTCTTCCTCGCCCCCTGGCTGCTCGGGTTGTTCCTGATCACCATCGGGCCGATGTCGGCGTCGCTGTACCTGTCGTTCACCGATTACAACCTGCTCGAGGCGCCGGAGTGGATCGGGCTCGACAACTACATCCGCATGGCGCAGGATGCTCGGCTTCTGAACTCGCTCAAGGTCACTTTCCTGTACGTGTTCATCTCGGTACCGCTGCAACTGGTCGCGGCTCTGGCCCTGGCTTTGGTCCTGGACCGCGGGATGCGCGGGCTGGGGTTCTACCGCTCGGTCTACTATCTCCCCTCGCTGCTGGGCGGTTCGGTGGCCATCGCGGTCCTGTGGCGCCAGATCTTCGGCAACTCGGGTCTGATCAACCAGGTCCTCGCACTGGTCGGCATCGAGGGCCGCGGCTGGATCTCGGATCCTTCCACG
>JASLBS010000178.1 GCA_030146405.1 Arthrobacter sp. | reverse complement strand
CACCTACCGCTACCGGCCGGGAATCGAATCCGTCCCGGCCGAACCGCAACCCGATCTCCTCGATGCCCGGCCGTAGCAACGAGGAGGCGGCTTCTGATCGGCTCCTGCCCATTCGCTCGTCGCAGCGCGCGCCCGGGTCGGTCTGCAGGGCGGCCGGAACCAACGACCCGCGGACCCGCTACGGGCGCTGAGCGAAGGCCCTCGTGATCACCGATGGTGTTGTCGGTTCTCGCGCCCATCTCCGGTGGCCCACGGACCCTCCGGTGCTGTTGCCCTGAGCAGCTCCTCCAGGGCGGCCGTGGTGACGGGCCTGCCGAGCAGGTAGCCCTGGGCCCGCTCACAACCCATGGCGCGTACGGCCTCGAGCTGACCCTGCGTCTCTATGCCCTCCGCCACGACACGCAGGCCCAAACCATGGCCGAGCCCGACGATGCCCGAGATGAAGCCGGCAGACCCCTCGTCCGCGAGCCGCCCGGTGAAGGACCGGTCGATCTTGACCTCCGTGACCGGGAGCCTGTGCAACTGGGCCAGCGAGGAATATCCGGTACCGAAGTCGTCCACCGAGATCCCCACGCCCAGGGACCGGAGCCCGCGCAGGGTGGAGTCGTTCATGATGGCTTCGGACACGGCCTGCGATTCGGTGACTTCGAGGATCAGTGAGGCTGCGGGGAACCCGGTGCGTTGCAGGGTGTCCCTGACGAACACCGGGAACTCCGGGTCACCGAGCTGGACTGCTGACACGTTGACGGAGATCTCGATGCCGTATCCCGCTGCTCTCCAGCCGGCGCCCGTGCGGCAGGCCTCGGTGAGCATGAACGCCCCGAGTTCCGTGATGAGGGTGCTCTCCTCGGCCAGCGGGATGAACTCGTCCGGCGGAATGAGGCCGAGTTCGGGGTGCTGCCATCGGACCAGAGCCTCCGCCGCGGTGATCCTGTTCGTCGCCAGGTCGATCTGGGGCTGGTAGTGCACCCGAAGCTCGCCGCCGTTCACGGCGCCGCGCAGGTCGTTCTCGAGCCGGAGATTGTCCCTGCCCCTGGAAGGGGGATTCTGGCCTCTTCGGAGTGCCTTCGAACGGTACATCTGGAAGTCCGCCTCCTCGATGAGGAGGCGCGCAGCCTCGGTCCGGATGTCAGCGCCCTCGTGCACGACGGGGCCGCTGACGCTGGTACCGATGGCCACGTCGACGACGATGGTCCTTCCTTTGACGACCAGCGGCTCGGCGAGGTTCGCCCGGATCCTCGCGACCAGGCGATCAGCATCGGACTCGGTCTCGAGGTCGGGTAGCAGGATGACGAATTCGTCGCCGCTGTACCGCGCAACCGTGTCACTGCTGCACACAGCGGCTCGCAGCTGCGCGGCGACGTGCCGCAGCACCTGGTCACCGGCTCCGTGGCCAAGGCTGTCATTGATCCGCTTGAACCGGTTGACATCACAGAACACCAGGCCCACCTTGTGCCCGTCCCGTGCCAGCTGTGCCTCCAACCGGGATTCCAGCAGCGCCCGGTTGGGCAGCCCCGTCAGCGGATCGTGCAGGGCCTGATACCGCGCGTCCTCGAGGAGACGGATGTTGTCCAGCGCCACAGCCGCGAGGCAGGCCAGCCCCGTCAATCGCTCGGTCAGGGCCCGGTCGAGCTTTTCCGGTGTCGGCTCTCCGACCCAGTGGGCCAGAACGATCCCGGAGATCTGGTTCCCGGACCTGATGGGTATGCCGGCCAGGGCGGAGAGGCCGAAGTCGTCCAGCAGCTCCCTCGCCCACGCCGAGCCCTTCCGGTTCATCAAGGCCGGCGAACCACTGCCCAGAAGCTCGGCGAGTTCGGGGCTCTCCTGGGCGGTCGTCACGTACTCGGCCAGTTTCTCCGCCGCTTCCCCGCGCCACCCGCTCATCCCCGCGATCCGCAGCTGGCCTTCGTCCGCATCCCAGAGTGCAACGGCGGAGCGGGTGGCTCCCGAAAGAGTGGGAACGGCATCGGCGATCGTGGCGGCGACGGTTCGAACGCTGGAACCCCCGGCCAGGAGACGGGCGACGTCGAGGAGGAGCTCAGAGGTCTCACTGTTCTCACGGGCTTCGGCAACCAGTCCTGCTCTGTCCAGCACCGTGGCGGCGTGACGGGCATACGCAGCAAGGGTCTCGGCGTCCTCGGGGAGGAATTCCTGCCCTGCATCGGCGAGGACCGCCAGCACGCCGTAGTCATGCCACGCAGAGGCCACGTCGACACTGAGGACCGGGGACCCCGCCTGAGTGTCGCCGGACAGCTTGGGTCTCCCGTCGAGATCAAGGGATACCACCAGGGTTCCACCGGTGCCGCGCACCCGGGTATGCCGGTCGCCCGCCGGCAGTCGCACCGCGAGCAGGTGCCCGGGCGCGTGCACGGCGCTCTCGGCATGTGCGGCTATCCGGTCCAGCAGTTCCTCGAGCGGCGCGCTGCTCACCAGTTCCGATGCCGCACCCTCGAGGACGCTGAGCCGGTGCTGCGCGGACGTCGTCCTGCCCATGCTCCGCGCAGCGCCGGCGTGATCCTGCATCAGGTTCCGGACGAGGCCGGCGGAACCGGAACCGGAACCGGCGTCAGGGCCAGGACTTCCGGTGCGGGGCCTTGGATTCACGATGGTCCTTCTACTTGGACGAGCGACGACTGATCAGGGAGGACGGGAACGACTCCCCACGGCTTCGGAGTGCGGGGGTCAGCAGGAATCACGTGACGACGGTGGACGGACCTGATGTGTGAGCCAGCCGATGAGGAGCCGGCTGGCGGCCGGGTGTATCCCCTGCGACGTGTGCTGCAGGGCATGCCACGACTCCACTTCGGTGGTGACCTCGCCACCCCTGATGAAGCGGGTCAGGGGGCACTGCTGGAGGTCGAGTGGATGCGGGGAGGCCAACCGGGCGAATTGCCAGTGATACGCCAGGGCGCCGAGGAAGGTCTGTATGGGCGATCGGTGCAGACGAAGTTCGAACGTCCCGAACCACGCGGCACACTCTGCCACTGCCATGGGTGCGGCGAGGTGGTAGCCCTGCCCCAGGGGTGCACCGAGAATGATCGCGGCCTCGGTCAGGCTCTCCTCCTCCAGTCCTTCGATCACGACGTTCATTCCCAGATCCCGGCCCATCTGGATGAGTGTCGCCATGATGCTGAGTGTTTCCAGGGGTTTGTCGTAGGCATGAAGGAGCAGTCCACGATCGAGTTTGATGGCGCTGAACGGGAAGGATGACAGTCGTTGAAGGCTGCTGTACCCAGACCCGAGGTCATCCATGGCAAGACCGACACCGAGTGCCACGAGCTCCTGCAGGACACGACGCTGCGTTTCAATGCCCATGGCCTGTGACTCCAGGAGCTCGAGACCCAGTCTGTGCGGTGCGATTCCATGCCTGCGCAGGGATGCCTCGACGATCGCCGGTATCGTGCCGTCGTGCAGGATCTCCGGGGGCAGGTTCACCGAGACGTCGAAGTGCACGCCGTCCTGGTCCCATCCGGCCACGCCGGCCAAGGCCTGGTCGAGGACGGCGGCGAACAACGCGCGCTGGTCCTCCGTGTCCAGGCGGGGCAGGAACTGGTCGGGGTGCGCGATGACTCCCCCTGGCAGCCTCAACCGTGCCAAGGCCTCGAACAGATGCACGGACCCATCACGAAGATCCACCACCGGCTGGAAGTGGACCAGGACATCCCCGCTTCTGAGGGCGCCCCGGTAGTCCTCCGTGTGCAAGCGCGCTCCCGTACCGCCGTCTCCGGTGGCACCTCCCGTGCTCCGACCGGTCTGAACGGGATGAAGGCCATCGTGTGCGGCGGTCTCCCACCACGGCATCGTCTGATCCTGGCGTTTCTTCGCCGTGTACAGGGCCTCGTCGGCGCTACGCAGGATCGTCCGGCTGTCGGTCCCGTCCTCGGGAACCAGCGCGATGCCCATACTCATCCCGATCCGGATCCTCTGCCCGTTCACCGCGAAGGGCTCCTCGACGGCCTCGTGGAGATGATCGAGGATCTCAGGAATATCCTCCTCCGAGGTCATGCGGGTGATGTTCCTCAGGATCAGGAGGAACTCGTCCCCACCCATCCGCGCGAGCAGGTCACCGTCACGCAACCGGGAGAGTACGCGGGTTGCCCACTGTTGCAGCACTGCATCCCCCGCGGCATGCCCCAGGGTGTTGTTGACCACGCGGAAGTCGTCGAGATCGATCAGACCGACCACTGTCGCCGCCTTGCCGTCAGGCGCCCGTCCTACCGCTTCAGCCACAGCCTCCTCGGCTGCGGCCCGGTTCGGAAGTCCTGTCACGTGATCGTGCAGGGCCTGGGTCTGCAGCTGTTTCAGCAAGGCCACCTTGTTGCTGATATCGCGTTGGACACTGACGAAGTGCGTCACCTCGGGGCCGTCACCGACCCGCATGGGAATGATCTTCAAGGCAGTCCAGAACGCGGAGCCGCCCTTGCGGTAGTTGAGGATACGTCCCTCGAACACTTCGCCCGAGGCGAGGACATCCCTCATCTGGTTCTTCGTGTCCGTATCGGTGCCCGGTCCCTGCAGGACACGACAATCGTGTCCGAGCAGGTCCTCCGGCTCGTATCCCGTCATCGCCGTGAAGGAGGCGGACACATAGGTGATCGTCTGCCCGGCATCGGTGATCAGGGCGACATCAGCCGCTGCTGCACGTGCCGCCGCCAGAACCACCGCACACCCGCCTCTGCCCTCGTTCGCGCCTCCGGCCGAGCTTCTAACCGTCAGCAAGCTCATAATCTTCTCTCATCGAGCTGAATCGGACACTGCATGGACTGGTGCTCGGGATCTCCGTCCTACGCCGTCGAAGGGAGCCGGACCGTGAACGTGGATCCCTGACCGGGTCGGCTGGTACAGAAGATCTCCCCGCGGTGTCCTTCGACGATCGCCTTGGTGATCGACAGGCCGAGCCCGGTGCCAGGGATCACTGAACCCTGAACCGCCCGGGCACGGAAGAACTTGTCGAACACCCGCTCCGCATCGGACGCGGACATGCCCATGCCGGTGTCCCGGACGTCCAACCGGAGCTGCCCGCGTTCGGCACGCACACTCACGGTGACCATGCCACCGCCGGGGGTGTACTTGATGGCGTTCGAGAGCAGATTGTCCAGTACCTGACCCATCCGTAGCGGATCAGCCTGCGTCCACAACGGCGCCGGTACATCGGTGCTGATCTCGATGCCGGCCGCAGCTGCCGAGGGAGAGACGGAATCGATGACCGAACTGATCAGTCCTGCCATGTCCGTCTCACGCACATGGACGGTCATTGCAGCCGAACTGGACAGCAACAGGTCGGAGACCAACCCCACGAGGCGCTCCGCACCCCGACAGGCGACATCGACATAGTCGGAGACGACCTGTGGCTCACTCTCGTCCTGGGCCAACTCGAGGTTGCCCACGATGGAGGTCAGGGGTGTCCGGAGCTCGTGCGACACCGTAGCCAGGAGATCATCCTTGGCTGCGACGGTCTTCACCAGGCTGGTGACGTCGGTATAGGCGATCACGGCTCCCGCAAAACCTCCGGAACCGGTCCTGATACCTCGCGCCGCTGTCGAAAGTGCCCGTGCGGTCCCTTCCGGTCCGGTCCACACGAAGTAATCAGCGAACGTCTCACCCCGCACCGCCCGCGATACGGGCGTTTTGTCCTCAGGCAGCTGGGTCTTCCGGTCCTGCCCGTACAGCGCCATCCTGCCCCCACCGGGGTCGGTCTGATGCGGGTAGGGGCCAGAACGCTCGAAAATCTCCTGCTGGCGATTGCGCAAAGTGATCTGCCCTGTTGAATCGACCGCTATGACGCCCACATCGATGGTCTCGAGGATGGTGTTGAGGAGGGTCTCACGTTCCTCGCTGGATTCGAGGAGTCGTCGCAGTTCCGCGTCCTTCCGCTCCAGCTTCCGCTGCTGGAGGAACATGACAGCTGTCACGAAACGCACCGTCAAAGCCACCGCGAGCAGCATCAGTGCGACCAGCACCGTCGTCGCGATCTGGGTTGCCGTGACCTCCGCCGATCCGAGCGCCAGGGGAACCAGTCCCATCACCAACGGGACGCCGAAACTGATCACCACTGCAAGCGCCGGAAAGCGACCCGAGGAGGCCAGCCAGATCACCGGGAAGATCAGGAGGATACTCAGCCCCGGCAGGTGCTCGATAGCACCGGTGCGCGAGAGGACCAGTGCTACCACATCCCCTGCCGGGATACCCAGCGTCACGACCGAAGGAAGACGCTCCCAGGGAACGAGCCAGCACAGGACGAACAACAGGACGTGAACGAGCAACGAGATCTGGAAGAGCCCCTCAGCCAGCAGACCCGGCCAGGCAGCAGGTGCAGCCACCACCACACAACCGATGATCACCGTCAGCGGCAACTGGCTGAGCACCATGCGGGACCTCAGGCTCAACCCTTCGAAAGAGGGGACTTTCGGCGATTGCGCCCGCTCAAACATGAAAGGGACGAAGCAGGCCGAGAACGCTCGGTGGTGGGTTTTCATGCAGGGAAGAGACCATAGAGCCATTGTCGCGAACGCCCACGGCGGGATGGACGATCCCGCGCTTTTCCGGCCGAAAGATTTCGGGAATTCGTATGAGCGTGACCACTGCTCTGGTCCGGAGAAGGGATTCATCCCCGCAGGAGCACAGGAATTCATTAGACTCTTGAGGGAAATTTCCCACATTTCATCCGACGGGTGACCCGGCGCCGAATCCGCGGGAGACCGCCACGGTGATTCGAGGGTCGGCCGCCAGGCCGCTGCAGGAGCGCCTCAGGCGGTGACGGCAGCGTGCCGCGGATGCCCGGGAACCGGGTACTTGGGCTGCAGCTCGTCCCCCGATGACACTCCGCGGAGCCGTCGCCCGACCCACGGGGTCAGGTACTGCCTGGCCCACTGCGCATCCGCGCGGAGCTGGTCGGCGCGCCTCAGTGCGGGCCGGGCCTCGAGCTCCGGGAGGTCGATGCGGTGGGAGGCCTTCATG
>JASLBS010000165.1 GCA_030146405.1 Arthrobacter sp. | reverse complement strand
GGGATCCGCGGATCCCTTCCAGCTCTTCCGCATCATGGCCGAGGTGGTGCGCGGTGGCGGCCTGGACCCTGCGAACGGGATCGCGCTGATGCTGGACCAGTGCCACAACCTCGAGGAGAAGATCCCGGGCCAGGTCCGCTCGGTACTGAACGTCCAGGAGATGACGGCCCGGGCCCTGCTGATCGACCGTCCAGCACTGACCACGGCGCAGGAGTCCGGGGACGTGCTCGCAGCCAACGCAATCATGATGGATGCCTTCTACACGGATGTTCGCCCTGGCCTCGCCGCGTGGCGCGAGTCCAAGGGCCTCCCGGCGGATCCGATGGCGGAGTACCGGGCCAGCGGCTACCAGGAACGCATCAACAGTGAACGACAGGGCGGCCAGCAGGCCGGATGGGGAGCATGAGAGTGACGACGACAGGGCCCACGAGCACCACCGACAACCCGACCGTCCGTGACCTGATCGAGCGGTCCAACCGCCTGGGCGCGGACAAGCGCAACACGAACTACGCCGGTGGTAACACCTCGGCGAAGGGCCTCGGATTCGATCCCGCCACCGGTGAGGACGTGGAACTCCTCTGGGTCAAGGGCTCCGGCGGTGATCTCGGGACGCTGAAGGAACCCGGACTAGCGGTGCTGCGTCTGGACCGCATGCGCGCGCTGCGAGCCGTGTATCCCGGCCTCGACCGCGAGGACGAGATGGTGGCCGCGTTCGACTACACGCTCCACGGCAAGGGAGGCGCCGCACCGTCCATCGACACAGCCATGCACGGGCTGGTGGACGCCGCGCACGTGGACCATCTGCACCCCGACTCGGGCATCGCGATCGCGACGGCCACCGACGGCGAGGCGCTCACCACCACGATCTTCGGTACCAGGGTGGTCTGGGTCCCCTGGCGCCGCCCCGGCTTCCAGCTCGGCCTGGACATCGCCGCGATCAAGGAGGCCAACCCGCAGGCGATCGGCACGATCCTCGGCGGTCACGGCATCACGGCCTGGGGCGACACCTCGGCCGAGGCCGAGGCGAACTCGCTGGAGATCATCGAAACGGCCGAGCGGTACATCGCGGAGCACGGTAAGGCCGAGCCCTTCGGCCCCGCCCTCGAGGGCTACGCCGCGCTGCCCGAGGAGGAGCGCCGCGCCAGGGCCGCCGCCCTCGCTCCCACGATCCGCGGCCTCGCCTCCACGGACAAGGCCCAAGTGGGCCACTTCACCGACGATCCCCGCGTCCTCGACTTCCTCGCCTCCACCGCGCACCCGCGACTCGGGGCCCTGGGCACCAGTTGCCCCGACCACTTCCTCCGCACCAAGGTCAAGCCGCTGATCCTCGACCTCCCGGCCGGCGCGGACATCGAGAGTTGCCTGCTGCGCCTGCGGGAACTGCACACCGAGTACCGGGCGGATTATGCCGCCTACTACGACCGCCACGCAGACGGTGATTCCCCTGCCATGCGCGGTGCGGACCCGGCCATCGTGCTGGTGCCCGGAGTCGGCATGTTCTCGTTCGGGGCCAACAAGCAGACCGCCCGGGTCGCCGGGGAGTTCTACCTGAACGCCATCAACGTGATGCGCGGCGCGGAGGCCATCTCCACCTACTCCCCCATCGAGGAGAGCGAGAAGTTCCGGATCGAGTACTGGGCCCTCGAGGAGGCCAAGCTCGCGCGCATGCCCAAGCCGAAGTCCCACGCCGGGCGCATCGCCCTGGTCACCGGAGCGGCGTCGGGCATCGGCAAGGCCATCGCCACGCGGTTGGCCGCGGAGGGTGCCTGCGTGGTCATCGCCGACCTCAACATTGACAGCGCGAACGCGGTCGCGGAGGAACTCGGCGGGCCCGACGTCGCCATCGGCGTCCAGACCGACGTCACCGACCCCGCCCAGGTGCAGGAGGCTGTGAGAGCCGCCGTGCTGGCCTTCGGTGGCATCGACCTCCTGGTGAACAATGCCGGCCTGTCCATCTCCAAGCCGCTCCTCGAGACCACGGAGAACGACTGGGACCTGCAGCACAACGTCATGGCCAAGGGCTCCTTCCTCATGTCGCAGGCCGCAGCCAAGGTGCTGATCGAGCAGGACATGGGTGGGGACATCATCTACATCTCCTCGAAGAACTCCGTGTTCGCCGGCCCGAACAATATCGCCTACAGCGCCACGAAGGCGGACCAGGCCCACCAGGTACGCCTCCTCGCCGCCGAACTCGGTGGCTACGGTGTGCGGGTCAACGGGATCAACCCCGACGGCGTGGTGCGCGGCTCCGGCATCTTCGCCGGCGGCTGGGGCGCCAAGCGCGCCGCGGTCTACGGCGTGCCCGAGGAGGAGCTGGGGCAGTACTACGCCCAGCGGACGCTGCTCAAGCGCGAGGTGCTGCCCGAGCACGTCGCCGCCGCGGTCTTCGCGCTCACCGGGCCGGACCTGATCCAGACCACCGGCCTGCACGTGCCCGTCGACTCCGGGGTCGCCGCGGCGTTCCTGCGGTGACGGCCGAGGTCACGCCGGGGTCGGCCGCCTTCGCGGCGGTCGACCTCGGCGCCTCGAGCGGCCGGGTCATCGTCGGCCGGGTCGTCGGCGCACCGGGGGAGCAGCGGGTCGAGCTGCACGAGGTGAACCGGTTCCCCAACGTGCCGGTCGTCGTGGGCCGGCGCACGGGGTCGTCGTCGACGGCGCCCACCCTGCACTGGGACGTGCTGGCGCTGTACCGCGGGATCCTCGACGGCCTGCGGGCGGCGACGCGTGAGGCCGGCACCCTCGCAGGCATCGGCATCGACTCGTGGGCCGTCGACTACGGCCTGCTGGACGCCGACGGCGCGCTGCTCGGCAACCCGGTCCACTACCGGGACGCCCGGACGACCGGCGTCCCCGACCGGGTCTTCGAGATCGTCCCGGCGACCGACCTGTACGCCCGCACCGGCCTGCAGGTGCAGCCGTTCAACACGGTGTTCCAGCTCGTGGCCGCCGCGGGCAGCGCCCAGCTGGGCGCCGCCCGGCGCCTGCTGCTGGTCCCGGACCTGCTCGCGTACTGGCTCACCGGTGAGGAGGGCGCGGAGGTCACCAACGCGTCCACCACGGGGCTGCTGGACGTCACCGGGCGGATCTGGGCCACCGATCTCGCGGCGACGCTCGGGATCGACACCGAGCTGCTCCCGCCGGTGCGCGAGGCCGGCTCGACGATCGGGACGGTCCGGCCGGAGGTGCTGGCCGACATCGGTCACCACGGCCTGGTGCCCGTGCTCGCGGTCGGCTCGCACGACACGGCATCGGCCGTCGTCGGCGTGCCCGCGGTCGGCGCCGCGGACTTCGCCTACGTCTCGTGCGGGACGTGGTCCCTCGTCGGCCTCGAGCTCGACCGGCCGGTGCTGAG
>JASLBS010000156.1 GCA_030146405.1 Arthrobacter sp. | reverse complement strand
TGTTCCACCGTGACAGCCAGGAGGGCAGGATCCGGGGTGGGGGAGAAGGTCTCGCCCACCCGCAGCGACTCGTCCGTGAGGACCGTGTGCGGGCCGGGTGGCGGCCCGCACACGGTCCTCACGGACGAGTCGCTGCGGGTGGGCGAGACCTTCTCCCCCACCCCGGATCCTGCCCTCCTGGCTGTCACGGTGGAACAGGTCCTCGCTGCCGTGGCCAACCACGGTATCTCCTAGGAGCACCTCTCCAGGGGATTCGCAGGTCAGACGATCCCCAGGCGCCCCGTCTCCTGCTCCTTCGGAGCGGCCGGCGCGCCCAGAAGTCTCTTCTGCAGCTTGACCAGGATCCGGGCGAGCATCCGGGACACCTGCATCTGCGACATCCCCAGTTCATCGCCGATCCCCTGCTGGGTCTGCTCCATGAAGTAGCGGCGGTAGAGCAGTTCCTTCTCGGCTGCGTCCAGCTCGTTGACGGCCCCCCGCAGGGAGATCATGTCGTCGCTGCGCTCCATGGTGTCGGCATCGGCCGCCAGGGTGTCCCCCCAGGTGCGCCCGTCGAACGGTACGTCGAGCGAATCGGGTCGGAGGCTGGAGTGGGAGGCCTGGGCTTCGAGGATCTTGCTCTCCGGCCAACCGAGTTCCACCCCGAGTTCGCGGGCGGTCGCTTCGCGGCCCAGCCGCTGCGCCATGGCAGGGGCGGCCCGGGCGATCTCCGTCCTCAGGTCCTGGACGTCCCGGGGTGGTCGGACCACCCAGCAGGAATCGCGGAGGTAGCGCTTGATCTCGCCGGTGATGGTCGGTACCGCGAAGGAGGGGAACGGCACTCCCAGTGCCGGGTTGAAACGTCGGACGGCCTTGATCAGACCGAGGTATGCGACCTGCCGGATGTCCGATGCCTCCGGGCCGGCGGCTGCGAAGGAACGCGCCACGGATTCGGCTATGTCAAGATGCCGCAGCGCGATGTCGTCCTGCAGCGCCGCTTTCAGCGGACGCTCCGCATAGGCGTGGTCCGCTGGAGTGTCCGCGGTCGCACCCGTCCCGGTGTCCGTGGGGCGCTGGTCGAGACCTGCACTGGAGGCCGTCGGGAGCCCTACCGGTGCGGTGTCCGCGGCGGATGACGTGGAAGTGCGCGTGCTGGGACTCGAACCCTCGTGGAGACTCACGATTCCCAACAGAACATCAGCCTGCTTATTACGCAAGCATCCGGGGCCGAGGTGCCCTACTCGAACATTATCTTCCCTTTTCATACATCGGCGTGCTAGGACGCTCGGTGGAACTCGCGCCCGTCTGTCAGCTCAGGAGGACGCGGGAAGCCGGGTGCCCCGGTTCACCGCAGCACCGGGGAGACGTCCCCGGGAAGTCCTGCCTGGTCGGTCCCACCGGCCGGGGCCTGACCACCGGCCGCAGAATTCCATCGGGGGGCGCCCAGTTGCCGGATCACCGTCTGGAGGTGGTTCCGCAGTTCTTCGGACACGAGGCCTCCGCCCGCGATCAGGGTGCGCTCGATGTCATCGGCCGCGAGGAGTACCTGCTGCCCCTCGGGCGAGATGGACACCAGGTGGGAGCGACGGTCGAGATCGTTGCGGACCCTGATGACATGCCCCCTGGTCTCGAGCCTCGAGAGGGTCTTTCCCATGGTCTGCGCCTGCACCCGGACTATCTGTGCCAGATGCGCCTGCGTCATGGCTCCCTGGTCACCGAGGACGCCGAGTGCGATCACGCCTGCATGGGTGACGCCGATGTCGACGAGTCGCTCGTTCCATGCGTGCTCGACAAGACGCGCGGCCGTCGTCAGCAGTCGGCCCGTGGGCCATTGCTCCAGATCGGGCATAGTACCGTGCACTTCCTCTCGATTGGCTGACCGGCGGTCCAGTCGGCGCCGGGCATCATTCCATGATAGCTAGACTGGCTACACATTCCTTCCGGCCCCCCACGGGCCCCGTTCCGCCGTCCGGCCACCAGGAGAACCATGTCGCAGAGACTCACCGTCGGGGACGACGCCCCCGACTTCACGCTGACCGATGCCGAGGGAGAAGCGGTGGCTCTGTCCTCGTACCGGGGCAGCGATGTAGTGGTCTACTTCTACCCGGCCGCGGCCACCCCCGGATGCACCACCCAGGCCTGCGATTTCCGCGACAACCTGGCCTCCCTCGACGCGGCCGGGTACCGGGTCCTCGGGATCTCACCCGATCCGGTGGACAAGCTCGCCGCCTTCGTCGAGCAGGAGTCCCTCACCTTCCCGCTCCTCTCGGACGAGGACCATGGAGTCGCCGAGGCCTACGGCGCATGGGGTGAGAAGAAGAACTACGGCAAGACGTATGACGGACTCATCCGATCCACCGTCGTGGTGGATCGCGAGGGCCGGGTGAGCCTCGCGCAGTACAACGTCCGGGCAACCGGGCACGTTGCGAAGCTCCGCCGGGATCTCGGCGTCGATCAGTAGGCTGGCTGACGCCCTCCTCGGGGCGTTAGAGTAGCTGGCGAGGTCGGCATGCCCTGGAGGCGGCCGAGCGCGAGTGGCGGAATTGGCAGACGCGCTGGATTTAGGTTCCAGTGTCTTCGGACGTAGGGGTTCAAGTCCCCTCTTGCGCACAATAAAGGCCCTGGTCGGGACACCTGACCGGGGCCTTCGTCGATGAGTGGGCCGGATCGCGGGCCGCGGCTGCTCCGCAGGTGGGTCGGCCCGGTCCTCAACTTTTCTCGGGATCCCACCCATCCACTCCTGACCGGAGCGCGAAGTACCCCTGAGACATCGACACGATGTGTTTCACCAACAGCCACAGAACCCAGGCACTCGCCGGGTCACTTTTATGGAGGAAGATCTCATGGGAATCACCAAGCGCAGGAACCTCTCGATCCTCGGAATCGCAGCAGTCTCGATGTTGGGCCTCGCAGCCTGTGGCGGCGGCGACGACCCCGAGATGGCGACGCAGCCCGGCCCCAGCCAGGACAGCATGGCGAGCGAGTCGGCAGCGCCGGACGCCAGCATGGAGCCCTCCGAGTCGGCCATGGCCGACGGCGACATGGACCCGATGGCCAACCTGGTGGGCGCCGGCTGCGGCGACTACGCAGCAGAGGTCCCCGACGGCCCCGGATCGGTCGAGGGCATGGCACTCGACCCCGTGACCACTGCCGCGAGCAACAACCCGATCCTCACACAGCTGACCGCCGCGGTCACCGGCGAGCTGAACCCGGATGTCGATCTCGTGGACACGCTCAACAGCGGTGAGTTCACGGTCTTCGCACCTGTCGACGAGGCCTTCGAGGCACTCGGCGCCGACACCATCGAAACCCTGCAGACGGACGCCGATGCACTGTCGGGCATCCTCACCTACCACGTGGTGGAGGGCAAGATGCAGCCCACCGAGATCGAGGGCACCACCCAGGAGACCGTCCAGGGCGGCGAGGTGGAGATCACCGGCTCGGGCGACGAGCTCATGGTCAACGACGCCAACGTCGTCTGCGGCGGAGTCCAGACCCAGAACGCCGTGGTCTACCTGATCGACGGGGTCCTCACCCCTCCCGCCAGCTAGGGCACACCGCGCATCCTGATGCGCAGCACCTGGTAGACCTCCTCGCCCTCCGGCGGGGAGGTCTTCCTCGTCCGGGTACCGGGCTCCACCTGCCACCGCGTTCCTGGGCTGCACCGGCAGGTGGATCACCTAGACTTAGGACCTCGACCCGCCCGGCACCGCTGACCGGGAGAGACACTGCCCCGGAGAACCAGCCTGTGAAGATCCCTGCCGCCCGCCGCCTCCGCTCCGGCCGGCCGGCACTCCGCCGATCCCCCGTGGTCGCGACCCTGGCGGCGCTCTCGCTGGTCGCGTGCACCCCGGGCGAGGTCCCTGCACCGCCGGAACCCAGCGCGGCGGCAACGACCACCACGACGGAGGATTCCACCTTCACCTTCGGCATGGCAGCCGATCCTCCGACCCTCGATCCGGCGGTGACCAACGACACCGAGTCCTACCGCGTGACCCGGCAGGTCATGCAGGGTCTCACGGGAGTCGACCCGTTGACCTCCGAACCGATCCCCCTGCTCGCCGAGTCCTGGGAGGAACAGGACGGTGGACGCGCCTACGAGTTCTCCCTGCGGGACGACGTGAGCTTCCACGACGGCGAACTCCTCACGGCCGAGGCCGTGTGCGCCAATTTCGATCGGTGGTACACCCTGCCCGAGGAGGCACGGGGGACGACGGGCCGGCTACCGTTCGAGATTGTCTTCAGGGCGCACTCCGACCAGCCCGATCGCACCCTCTACGAGGACTGCACGGCGACGGACGAGCACACGGTGGAACTGAAGCTGGCGAGCCCCGTCACGGGGCTCCTCTCGGCACTCTCGGCCCCGGCCTTCGCCATCTCCTCCCCCCGAGCACTCGAGGCGGACGACGCCGACAGCCTCTCGGAGACGAGGGA
>JASLBS010000139.1 GCA_030146405.1 Arthrobacter sp. | reverse complement strand
TCCTCCACCGCGGATGCCTCCGCCTCGATCTGGGCAGGGGCCCTGATCCCGCCGGTGTCCGCGAGCATCGGACTGATCACGGGTGCCTACCGCGAGGCGGGTGCGTGGAGCCGCCTGGTCGGCGTCGACTTCGCCGCCTGGGTGGCCCGTACCAGCCAGCACTCGCGCTGGGCCGGTTCCTACGCCTGGGCGGTCCTCCGCTCCGCCTCCCTCGCCGTCCTGGTGTCCGTGTCCCTGTCCGCTGTGCTGCTCGCCGTGGCCATCGGGATGAACTGGGCGGGGATCGCCGCGATCTACGAACGGATCGACGGCGGGATCGCCGGAGCAACCGTGGTGACGGTGCTGCAGCTCGGGTTGCTGCCGAACCTGGCCGTGTGGACCATGTCCTGGTCCACCGGCGCGGGCTTCGCCCTCGGCACGGGCAGCTCGATCACCCCGCTCGCCAGCAGCGTGGGTCCGCTGCCGGCGCTGCCCGTCCTCGGCGCACTGCCCGCCGGAACACTCGAGTACGGGTATGCCGCCCTGGCCATCCCCGTGCTCGCCGGTCTCCTGGCCGGTTGGTGGTTCTTCCGGGAGGGCGAGAACCACTTCGACGAATGGCTGGTCCTCCACAGCAGGCAGCGCTGGCTCACCTGGACCGCCTCGACCGTGGCGCTCTCCGCGCTGATCGGACTGGCGGCGGGTCTGTGCGGCGCCGTCGTCGCGCTGGTGTCCCGCGCCTCGCTGGGTCTCGGTCGCTTCACGGACATCGGCCCCGATCCGCTGGCCGTCGGACTCTGGCTCGCACTGGAGGTGGCGATCGGCGCCGTCCTCGGGTACGCCGTGGGGCCGATCCTCGAGCGTGAACCCCGGCGCCGCTCGGTATGACGCCGGGTAGCGCAGCCGTCAGGTCAGCGGAGGCCTCCGCCGGGCATCAGACCGCCGAGATCGCGTAGCTCGTCCTGGCACTGGCGTTCGGCCCGCAGCGTCAGCGCCTGCGACTGGCAGTCCTCGTACTTCTGGGTGACCGGCCACAGCACGACGGAGGCGGCCGTGCCCGCCGTCAGGAACAGGGCGGCGAACACGCCGAGCGAGGTGGCCAGCACGATGAACCGGGGGAGTTTGGCCCGGACGGCCTTGACCAGGGCGATCACGCCCGCGGTCACGGCGAACAGCGCCAGCGCCAGCCCGATCACCTTCCAGGGCAGCAGCAGGCTGCTCGTCAGCAGTGCGCCGAGCAGCGCGAGCAGGAACACACGCAACCACAGTCCCGCTGACGCCGAGCGCGCTTTCGCGGCGTCGTCCGGCTCCTTGTCCCCCGGTGCGGTGGTGCTCGTGCTCCGCTGCTCGGCGTCCTGTTCCTTGATTCGTTTCTCCCTCGGCATGGTTCAACCCTAGGTGAGAGGAGACCTAAGGTTGAGCCATGCGCATCGTAGTCCTCGTGTCCGGAAGCGGATCCAACCTCCAGGCCGTGATCGACGCCGTGGCCGACGGCAGCCTTCCGGTGACCGTCGCGGCCGTGGGCGCGGACCGTCCGGGGACCGGTGGGGTGGAGCGTGCACGCGCCGCCGGCATCGAGACGTTCGTGGTGGATTTCCGGCAGTTCGAGGACCGCGGGGACTGGAATCGTGCACTCACCGAGGCCGTGGCCGCCCACGAGCCGGCCTACGTGGTGTCCTCCGGTTTCATGCGGATCGTCGACCAGCACTTCCTCGACACCTTCCCCGACCGCTACCTCAACACGCATCCCGCGCTCCTGCCGAGCTTCCCCGGCGCCCATGGTGTGCGCGATGCCCTCGCCTACGGCGTGAAGGTGACCGGGTGCACCGTGATGATCGCCGACGCGGGTGTGGACACCGGCCCCATCCTCGCCCAGGCCGCCGTCCCCGTCCTGCCGGAGGACACCGAGGACACGTTGCACGAGCGGATCAAGGTGGAGGAGCGCAGACTGCTGATCGAGACCCTCGCAGGACTCGCGGGGTCGGTCCCTTCCGAAGGCAGGGGCTGAATGGCCCTCGTCGCCAACGCCGTCTACGTCGCCGGCGGCGAGCGCATCACACCGGCGGCGCTCGCCCAGACCTTCGAACTCATGCGCGAGAGGAACGGGATGGGGTGGATCGGGCTCTACCGGCCCGATCGCGACGAACTCCGCACCGTGGAGTCGGAGTTCGGCCTGCACGCCCTCGCCGTCGAGGACGCCACCAACGGACACCAGCGCCCCAAGCTCGAACGCTACGGGAACACGCTGTTCGTGGTGCTGCGCCCCGCCCGGTACATGGACTCCGAGGAGAAGGTGGAGTTCGGGGAACTGCACCTGTTCATCGGCCAGGACTTCGTGGTGACCATCCGTCACGCGGAGTCCCCCGACCTCGGGATCGTCCGGCGCAGGCTCGAAGCCGATCCGGGACTGCTGGCCGCCGGGCCGCAGGCGGTCCTGTACGCCATCCTGGATCAGGTGGTGGACGAGTACGAGCCCGTGGTCGAGGGGCTCGAGACGGACATCGACGAGATCGAGGACGACCTGTTCGGTGGCGATCCGGACGTGTCCCGCCGTATCTACGAACTGCACCGCGAGGTCATCGAGTTCCAGCGGGCCACCCAGCCGCTGGAGGGCATGCTGGACGCCCTGCTCCGCGGCTCGGAGAAGTACCGGCTGGAGTCCGAGCTCGGGCGGAACCTCCGCGACGTCCAGGACCACGTGATCCGGGTGGTGGAGCGGGTCAATACGTTCCGGACCCTGCTGCAGAACGCCTTGACGGTGAACTCCACGCTGGTGGCACAGCGCCAGAACGAGGAGATGACCCGCCTCACGGCAGCCTCCGTGGCGCAGGGCGAGGAGGTCAAGCGGATCTCCTCCTGGGCTGCGATCCTGTTCGCGCCCACCCTGGTGGCCTCCACCTACGGCATGAACTTCGACATCATGCCGGAACTCCACTGGGCACTCGGATACCCCTTCGCGCTTCTCCTGATGATCGGCATGGGCCTCGGACTGTACTGGGCGTTCAGACGCAACCGGTGGCTGTAGATCGTCCGCGCCGGGAAGTTGCCTCGGGCACCGGTAAAGTGGGGGAGGCTCTCGTGCCGTCATCACTTCCGAACACCGTTGGGACCCTCATGAACTTCTCGCGCACCGCGGCCACCGCCGCCCTCACGCTGCTGGCACTCACCGCCTGTACCGGCACCCCGGAATCCACGCCCGATCCCTCCGCCGACACCCGGCCCTCACCCGCGAGCTCCTCCGCCGCCGCGTCGAACATCGAGCAACCGGCGGGCAACGACCTCGCGGAGCAGGCATCGCCCGAGGGCGCCCGCGCATTCCTCTACTACTACTTCGAGCTCAAGGGCTACGTGCTCCAGACCGGGGACGCCGACGCCCTGCTGCAGCACGTGGACGGGGCAGCGGACGAGGAGGCGGAGGCGGAGCGGCTCGCCTCCGTCTACGACGACGGCGGCTGGGTGCTGGGCGGCCAGCCGAAGGTCACGAACGTCCTCCTCACCACCCCTGAGGACGAGGTGAC
>JASLBS010000082.1 GCA_030146405.1 Arthrobacter sp. | reverse complement strand
CGGATCTACTTTCTCGGCTTCGTGGGCCTGTCCCTGGTCTATATGCTGGGGGCGGTCCTGCAAGGGCTGGGAATGCACTCGGCCGTGGGACGGAACTCCATGGTGTTCTCGGTGCTGACAATCGTCCTTCTGTGCACCGGGGGGTACTTCTACGGCCTTGAGATTGCCGCGTGGGGATATGTCGTCGGCGTTCTCTCACAGGTCGTCGGCCTCGTTTGCCTGTACGTCTTCCGGTTCCACGGCTCCGGTGCAGACATCCGTTCACTGCCTGCTGACGACACTGGCGAACCACAGATGGACCTGCCCGTGGAACGTGAGCGGCCATGACCGACCACCAGTCGAAGGCCACGTCCACCTGCACCGCCTGCCGGGGTGATCGATCTCCGCGCCTGCTTCCTCTACAGGTCTGTCCTCAGACGTTCGGTACGGGGAACCTCGTAACCTCGGTCGAGACCCCATGCCCATGGAGGGCTGCCACTACTACTGTGGGCATCATTCGACGCAGGCTCTCCTGCCGGATGTCGTTGCATGGCGTCCTGACATCCAGCTACCGCGAGGATCAGCAGGTATGACCACACAACCCAGAGTTGCCATCACGGCGCCTTACCCCGAGGGCGCGATCATGGAACTGGCCAGCCGGTGGCACGCAGACGGTCACCTCGCCACGTTGGTACGTCCTAGCAGAGCGAGCAATCGAGCGGCCGGCAAGCTGGTCCGCCGGGTCTCTGCCGACCTGGGCGCCCGCGTCGCCAAGCAGTCCGAGCATCGGCCATGGATCCAGGAAACTGCCCCCGAGGTCGAACTCGTGCGCCTTTCCAGCAAGATGGTGCCTGTGCCGGGTGTCTTCGTCCACGGACTCACTCTCGGGAAGCGGCTCTTCGATCGCTCGGTCGTGGCGCAGGGAAGTCTTGACGGCGCACAGATACTCATCGGCATGGCAGAGGCGTCTCTTCGCAGCTTCGCGTACTTCGAGCAACTCCACAGGATCCTCCACCAGGTGGATGCGCACCCGAGATACCACAATCAGATTTTGGCAGACGTGTACGGCGCGCGCCGGGCGCGACACGAGATGTACTCGAAAGCCCGCCTCGAGTGGATGGAAGCGGAACTCGAGCTGGCGGATCGCGTTCTCGTGCCGAGTCGAGGTGTGAGGGGCCAGATGGGGGACTATGGTGTGCCGGAGCGAAAGATCCTGACCGTGCCTTACGGCGTCAGCTTCGAGACGTTTGGTCCGCGCCCCGAGAAAGGGACGGGAGGACACCGTTCTCGACGTCCCAGAGGGGTGTATGTGGGACAGATCAGTCTGCGCAAAGGCCTTCCCTTTCTGATCGAGGCCGCCAGCCGCACGGGAGTGGCACTCGACCTCGTCGGCCCTCTGGTGCCGGGCATGCCGCTTCCGTCATTGCCTGACAACGTCCGGTATCTCGGCACCATGCCCCACGAGCAGCTGGTGAGTCTTCTCAACAGTGCCGACGCTTTCGTGTTCCCGTCCCTCGAGGACTCCTTCGCCTTCACACCAGTGGAGGCAGCGGCGTCAGGCCTACCGATCGCCATGACGCGCGGCGTGGGGGCGGGAGAGCTGTTCACAGAGGACTCGGTGCGCTGGATCAAGGAGGCAGACGTGGACGACATCGCCGCTTACCTGCGGGAGATCCGTCCCCTCAGTGTCGATGAACGGATGGCTCGCGCTGAGGACATGCGTAGTGGAGCCCTCTGCCGGGTGACATCCTGGGCCGATTACGCGTCCACCGTGTACACCTGTCTGCAAGAAGCGAGTGAGCATGACACCTGATCCGACCGTCACCGTGGTGATCCCCACCCTTGGCCGACCCTCCCTGAGAGCGGCAGTGGAGTCCGCGCTCCAGCAGACACAAGTGCCTCTTGAGGTCGTCGTGGGGGCAGACACCGATCTACCGCTAGATATCCCCGACGACCCGACCGTTCGTGTGATCCGGTGCGGCCCCCGCGCCGGGGGCAACACCGCTCGCACCGTAGCGATTGACGCCGCCCGTGGAGACCTGATTGCGCTCCTCGACGACGACGACGAGTGGGAACCGCTCAAGCTGCGAGCTCAGCTCGCCAAGTTCGCCGCCCTGCAGCTCTCCGTCACAGATCCATGGGTGATCTCGGGCAGAGTCGTCGACACGGACGGTTCGCTGCGTCCGGCGGCCCTCATCGGGCCCGAGGACCACCCGCTGGCGTACCTGCTCGAGAAGAGATCGATCCGCGGAGGCGTTGGGAAGATTCACACGTCCACGCTCCTGTTTCCTCGGTGGATGGTGGAAGCGGTCCCCTTCGACCGCGCCGTGAAGTTCTACCAGGACCCCACGTGGTACATCCACCTTCTCGAAACTTTCCCGGACGTCCGTTTTGTCCAGTGCCCTGAGGCGCTGGCCGTGATCCACGAACCGATGCCCGTGGCGACTAGCACCGGCACCACAGGTTCAGTGTCCGGAGCCGTGGACTGGCGCAGATCGGCAGGATGGGTCGCCGAACACTCGAAATCATTGCACCCGCGATGGCGTGGAGACTACGTGCTGGTGGAGACCCTCGCGCGAGCGATGCGGTCGGACGACAGGTCACAGCACTTCCAGGCCTTCGTCGCAGCCTTCAGATTGGGCCGCCCCGGCCCGGCCGCGGTGCTGTATGCGCTCGCTAAGCTCACTCTGTACAACGTGCACCGCCTGCGCCGACCGGCCTGAGCATCCGGGTCCGGGGCGCTGGAGCCCGGGCGTAAGCATCAATCCGCAAACGTCGGCTCCTGCAGTCCCTCTGCTCCGCCAGCACTTCCCACGGCGCCCGAAAGACCGGGCACCCATGACCTTGTCCGGATCGCGCTCCGTCCTCACAGCGGGAGCGCTACTTCGCCGATCTCCGTGCCCAGGCCGCCCTCCCGCCGGGGAACGCAGGCCCGGGACCGGGATCAGCAACAGGGCACCGCCCACCGGGCTCGCGTGAAAGAAATGCGCAGGTCCGTCTCAGCGGTGCTGACAGCAGACTCTTGTTCGTCACCGAAGGAGATCAAAGGCCGATCTGCGGCCGGCCCACCGTGGATCAGCAGCACGTGTCCATTGTCAGACTCCGACCAAGACCGTGGACACGGTCATCGCGGGGGACGGGAACGCGATCTGCCCGTTCCGGAAGGTGCCGGAGTCGACCCGGACGGGGTCCTGCCACTGAGGTCCTGCGCTGTCCGAGGGGTCCATGCCCGGCACGGTCTGCCACACCTCGTAGCGTCCCGAG
>JASLBS010000062.1 GCA_030146405.1 Arthrobacter sp. | reverse complement strand
CCCCTTCATGCCCTTGGTGCGGGTTTGTTGTGTTTGCCTTCGGTGGTGCTGCTCTGGTGGATCCTGGTGCAGTTCCTCCAGGGCCTGGCCGCTGGTGTTCGTCGGCGGTTCTTGGATTCGTGGTCGCTGTGCGGGTGCCGGCGAGCTTCTTGACTCGGGCGTCGGTGCGGTTCCTCGGTCCGGGTGTCGGCGGTTGGGTGCTGGTGGGTGTCAGGAGATGGGCCAGTTGGGTACGACACGCGCGCAGGGGGTAACCCGCGGGTCGGCACTCGTGGGGTGCTGTGTGGCTGTGTGTGGGGTGGGTTCTTGTGTGGC
The DNA here is from genome assembly GCA_030146405.1 of Arthrobacter sp. GTDB lineage: Bacteria > Actinomycetota > Actinomycetes > Actinomycetales > Micrococcaceae > Arthrobacter_D. Next base: position 5,165 of record JASLBS010000062.1, on the reverse strand, counting down.
CGGTGGGGGTCGGGAGGTAATTTGTGGTGAGCTGTCCTGGCAGGTTGTTCCGGCGCCTTGCCGTCTGGTTCCCGTCGCCTCGGCCCGGCCGTTCGACCTCGATCCCCGGCCTCGATGTCGGCCCCGGTGCCCGGCGCCAGGGTGTCCGTTTATTTGCCCCTGGCCTCCTCAGCCCGGTTCCGTGGTCTGGTGCGGTGGGAGTGTTCTGTAGCTGTGTGGGTGGCCCCGTTGTCGTTGGCCCGTTGTTGGTGGCCTGGGGTGCATGACCGGGCTCAGGTGGTGGGGGAGTGGCTGGGAGCTGTCTGCGCTGGGGCTCGCTGGTGGCTCTCTGGTGGCTGTGGGGGTTGGTTCCCGGCCTTGGTTGGTTGGTCGTGGCTTTCGTTCAGGTGGTGAGAGCGCCGCGTGAGCGGCTTTCATCATCCTTTCTGTCCGTTCGTGATCGGGCTGGGAGGTGATGGTCTTTCCCAACGGTTTTCATCGCGTTGCCGGCGTACCCATGAGGGCTGGAAGGCGACGGCCTCTCCCAACGGTTTTCATCGCGTTGGAGGTGTCGTTCGACGGGGTGGGATCGTGCTTTATGCCGTGAGTAGGGGGTGGCAGGCTCAGAGGGGACTCTTGTGTTCTAGTCAGGCCCCACAGCCCCCAGCGGTAATTACTCTATTCGACGCCGATGAGTACACCTTGGCGTATGAAGAGTACTTGGATTCCTTTTTATTCCTACGGGGCTGCTACCTGAATATTGCTGTACGGGCCTAGGTTTGATGGGCGGGACCCTAATCTCTGTAGCAGGTGAATGATCGCCTCCCCTGTGCCTGGCCTCTGAATTTCCTGAAAGGTTCCTGTGAGCCTTGGTGATTCATCTGAAGGTCGGGTCTTATATTCCGTGACTTAGCTTGGAGCTTCCTCAGTGCCCACACGCCTTTCCGCGCGACGCCGGTCCTCGGTCCTCGCCGCTGCAGTACTCGCCGTCGTCACCGTAACGACGGGGGTGGCCCCGGCCATCGCCGCACCACCTGCCGACAAGAACTCCAAGACCGCGGCGAAAAATCCTCAGGCTGGTTCGCCGTGGATGAACACGGGTCTGACTGCTGATCAGCGTGCTTCTGCGTTGGTGGAGCGTTTGAATCTTTCCCAGAAGGTCGCGATGTTGGTGCAGTCCGGTGGCCCTGGTCTTCCTGAGTTCGGTATTCCTGGGATCCGGGGTAAGGACGGCTGCTGTGGTCTGGCTTTGGGTTCCACGCCGACGACGGGCCTGCCTGTCGGTGTGGCTTTGGCTTCGACTTTTGACCGTGACGCTGCGTTCGCTTACGGGGCTGTTGCCGGTGAGGAGACCCGGGCCACCGGGTACAACGGTATTGCCGGGCCAACCATGGATCTGACCACCACGCCGTATAACGGGCGTATGTGGGAGGCGTTCGGGGAGGACCCGCTGCTCAACGGGGTCACTGCGACCGCGCAGGTCCAGGGTCAGCAGAGCAAGGACGTGCACTCGATCGTCAAGCACTACAACCTCAACAACTTCGAGACCCGGCGCGGTCACGTCGATGTCCAGGTGAGTGAGCGGGCGTTGCAGGAGACGTACACGCGTCCCTGGGAGAAGGTCGTGAAGCAGGGGCAGCCGGGCTCGATCATGTGCTCCTTCAACAAGGCCTTCGGCGAGTACGCGTGCGGCAATGACATCCTCCTCAACCAGATCCTCAAGGAGCAGCTCGGCTTCAAGGGGTACGTGTCCTCGGACTTCGACGCCGCGAAGAGTTTCGACGACTACGCCGCGGGCCTGGACGTCGCCGGACCCGGGGTCCAGTTCTCCGGTCCGGCCCTGGAGGCTGCGGTGCTCGATGGCAGGGTCCCCGAGGCCCGTATCACTGATGGCGTCCAGCGGGTGCTGCGCACGATGTTCGCTCTGGGAATCATCGACAACCCGCCGGTGGGCTCCTTGACCTACCCACAGCCGGCGGAGCCTGCGATTCCTGCGGCCGTGCTGGACAAGAACGCCGCCGTGGCGGAGGCCGTCGCCGATGACTCCATCGTGCTGCTCAAAAACGATGCCTCGGCGCTGCCGCTGACGGACACCGCGGGACAGTCGGTCGCGGTCATCGGCTCGGATGCCGACCACTACATCGACGGCGGTGGTAGCGGCGCGGTTCCGAACCCGGCCCGGCTGACCACCGTGCTCGATGGGATCACCGACCGTGCCGCCGGTTCCACCGTGACTTACGCACCGGGCACCGACCCGGTGTCCCTCGGTGACACGCTGCCCGGTCCGGCACCAGTGCCGGGCTCGGTGCTCAGCGGCCTCCAGGCCGAGTACCGGATAGGTGCCGGCAACTTCGGTGGCAATGCGTTCCTGGCCCGCGCCGAGGATCAGGTGAACCTGCGCACTGGCCTCTCCGCTGATGCGATCAACACCTCCCAGGTCCCCGCGCTGGGCTTCCCGCTTGCCGGTGTTCCCCTCTCCGCCAAATGGACCGGAACGCTCACCGCTCCTGCGGCAGGGACCTACGAATTGTCCCTCTCGCACCTGGGTACCGCCCGGCTGTTCCTGGACGGTGAGCTCGTACTGAGCGATGCGGCGATCGAGTACGGTACGCAGACTCACAAGGTTGCTTTCACCGCCGGCCAGGAAGTCGATGTCCGCATCGAGTACGTGACGGACGCACCGAACCAGTTCGACGGCGGTCTCAATGACCAGCCCGGCGCCATGATGCGCTTCGGCTGGACACCGCCTGCTGATGTCCTGTCCCCGGAGATGACCGAGGCCGTCGCGGCCGCGGCAGCTTCGGACGTCGCGGTGGTCGTGGCCCGTGATTACACCGGTGAGGCAGCCGATCGTGGTTCGCTGAGCCTGCCGCAAGACCAGGATCGCCTCATCGCCGCTGTGGCAGTGGCCAACCCCAACACCGTCGTCGTCCTGGCAACCAGTGGTCCTGTCACGATGCCATGGCTCGATGAGGTCCCGGCCGTCATCGAGGCCTGGTACACCGGTCAGAGCCAGGGACGCAGCGTCGCGAAGGTCCTCTTCGGGGACGTGAACCCTTCCGGCAAGCTGCCGGTCACGTTCCCCGCCAGTGATCAGCAGGTCGCTGATCTCGGTATCGAGATTCCGTTCGATTTCGTCGAGCAGCAGAGCCCGGTCGTGTCCTACGACGAGGATATTTTCGTCGCGTACCGCGGGTACCAGGCCCAGGGTGAGAAGCCGCTCTTCCCGTTCGGCCACGGCCTGTCCTACACCTCGTTCGATTTCGCCAAGCTCAAGGTGAAGGACCTCAACACCAGGGCCAACGCCGCTGCCGGTAAGACCGGTTCCATCACGGTGGATGTCACCAACACCGGTGCCGTGGCAGGCGAGCAGGTCGTTCAGGTGTATGTCGGTAAGCTCCCGACATCAGTGCCCACTCCTGCCAAGCAGTTGGCTGGTTTCGACCGTGTCTCCCTGCAGCCCGGAGCCCGTTCGAAGGTCACCATCGACCTTGATGAGCGTGCACTGCAGTACTGGGACACCACGACGAAGGGGTGGGTGACCCCGACGGGTTCCGTGCCCGTCTACGTCGGCACCTCGGTCGACGACATCCGACAGGCAGGCCAGATCACGGTACGCTGACCGACGATCGACGGCCCGGTAGCGAGGGATTCCCTCACTACCGGGCCGTCGCCGTTTACCCTCTTTTCTCATATCGCAATGATGACGAACGATGGACTTTTGACGTGCTACCCGTACAACCGCAGGGCCAACCATCCCAGAACGTACGCCGGTTGAACAGGCGACAATTACTGCAACTGGGGGGTGTGCTGGGTGTAGCTGGTCTGATGGCGGCGTGTTCACCTTCCGCTCCACCATCAGCGCCCACTTCCTCGGCAGGAACTCCGACCCCGCCTGATGAACCAGCGGCCCGGGAAGCACCGACGACCCCGGGTGAGTGGCAGACGGTCTGGGAGGACACCTTCGACGCAGGTTCCCTCGACGAGAATGTCTGGAGTGTTGCCGACTACGGCGGTAACCGGGACCTCGGCGAGTTGCACCACAACGACCCGTCGATGGTCGAGATCAGCGGAGGGAACCTGGTCCTGCACGCCAGCAATACCCCACGAGATGGCTACCCCTATATCGCCGGACAGATCTCCACCAAGGACAAGCTGACCGTAGGGCCCTACGGCCGGCTTACTACCCGGCAGCTGATCGGCCCCGGACACGGCCTGGGAGTCGGCGTATGCCTCTACGGTGCCGACATCGACGCCGTCGGCTGGCCCGCCAGTGGTGAAATCGACGCCACCGAAGTCGCGGTCGCCCGCTCCGGGCAGCCTTTCGGATCCGTGCACGGCCCCGGATACTCCGGTGGAGAACCACTGTCCGGCACATGGTCCGGAGAGCCATTGGTCGACCGCTGGGCAGAGCACGTCCTTGAGTGGGAACCCGGGCGCCTGAGCTGGGCGATCGACGGCGAGGTCTACCACGTCGCGGAGTCCACCGACCTGCGGGCCAGCGAAGGATGGCCCTTCGAGCAACCATTCTTCATCACCATCGTCATGACCGTGGGCTCACACCTCTCAGGACCCGTCGACGAATCCACCTGGCCGCGCAATACAGCGGGCGCCGACGTAGACCCCTACTTCGTGGTGGACTTCATCAAGTTCGAACAACGCGCCTGACCCAGAACAGCGACGTAGGATCGGGCCTGGCCATCTCTTGATACTTTTCACGGCGTAGGGCTGCTGGCTTCAGACCTTTCAAAAAAGTACCCGGGGCGAAGTGAAACGGGCTCATCGTAATTCAGGGTGTAGTCGGGGTCTGAAGCCGGAGACGAAGGAGTCAATCGAACGCGGTCACATCTATGACGTGTCGGACCAGCGAATTGAAGCACTGATGTCTAGGTGATGTGAGGACAGTGAGGACAGTGAGGACAGTGAGGTAGCAGGTGAGAACCACTGGCGGCACCTGAGGCTAAGCATTCCCGCAAGATGCTGAGTGTTGTAGGCCGAATGCCTGATTTACCCTTTCACATCGTTCTAAGCTCGGTTTTTAATATTGGTGGCGGGTTGGGGGTCATATGCGGCTGTCGATGCCGCTTCAAGGAGCCAGCACAGGGATGTGAGGGTGAGGCGCCCTTCTGTGCTACTGGTTGTCTTGGCCGTGCTGGTCATCGCGTACTGCGTAGGTGTCCTGTTCA
>JASLBS010000051.1 GCA_030146405.1 Arthrobacter sp. | reverse complement strand
TCGTCACGCTGGTCGATCCCCTGCCCTACATGACCTACCAGCCGTTCCTGCCCGAGGTGGCAGCCGGGAGCATCGAGCCGCGCCACGCGATCGTCTCCCACCGCAAGCACCTCCGCAAGACCGAGCTGATCTCCGGCAAGGTGACCTCGATCGACCACGCCGGCCGCACCGCGACGATCGAGCCCGCTGACGGCAGCGAGTCCTTCGACCTCGGGTACACCGACGTCGTCGTGGCCGCCGGTTCCATCACGCGGACCTTCCCGATCGACGGCCTCAAGGACCAGGGCATCGGCCTCAAGACCATCGAAGAGGCCGTGGCGCTGCGCGACAGGATGCTGGAGCGCATCGAGACCGGGTCACTGATGCCCGCCGGCCCCGAGCGGGACCGCGCCCTGACCTTCGTGGTGGTGGGCGGTGGCTTCGCCGGTATCGAGACCATCACCGAGATGGAGGACGCGGCCCGCGACGCCGTGAAGGCGAACGGGCGGCTCAGCCGCTCCGACCTGCGGTTCGTGCTGGTCGAGGCCATGGGACGCATCATGCCCGAGGTCACCGCGGAGCAGGCCGAGTGGGTGGTGGAGCACCTCCGCTCGCGCCAGATCGAGGTGCTGCTCAATACGTCACTGTCCAGTGCCGTGGACGGAACCCTCAAGCTCATCAACATGCCGGACAAGACGCCGGCCGACGAGTTCGAGACCGACACCCTCATCTGGACGGCCGGTGTTCAGGCCAACCCCGTGGTCCGCTCCACGGACTTCCCCGTGGACGAGCGCGGCCGGGTCCGCGCCACCGCCGAGCTGCGCATCACGGGCGACGACGGTCCCATCCAGAATGCCTGGACCGCGGGCGACGTCGCTGCCGTACCGGACCTCACCGGCGGGGGAGTGGGCGGATTCTGTGTCCCCAATGCCCAGCACGCCGTCCGCCAGGCCAAGCACCTCGCGTCGAACCTCCTCGCAGCCAACTACGGCGAGGGAGAGGTCTCGGAGTACCGTCACACGAACCTCGGTGCTGTCGCCGGCTTCGGCCAGTTCAAGGGTGTCGCCAACATCATGGGCTTCGGCATGAAGGGCTTCCCGGCCTGGCTGGCGCACCGTGGCTACCACGGCTTCGCGATGCCCATGTACGAGCGTAAGGCCCGCGTGATCGTGAACTGGAGCATGAGCTTCCTGTTCGGCCGCGATCTCGCGCCCCTCTCCGACCTGCAGGATCCACAGCGCCAGTTCCGCCAGGCGGCCACCCCGCCGCCCAGGAAGGACACCGCGCTGCAGAGCCAGCCCCCCACACCGGCAGGCCAGGCCGCGAAGGCATCGGCCTGAGCTAGCCGCACGCCCCGCAGTATCCGCCGAACGACGGTGACCGCCCTGTGCGCGGTCGCCGTCGTTCTGTCGTTCGGGCCGCCGGTGGCCGGCGGTGGGAGCTCGTTCCCCGTCCGCGATACTCTGGATCAGCCGGTCCAGCCCCAGTAGCCCAATCGGCAGAGGCAGCAGACTTAAAATCTGTTCAGTCAGGGTTCGAGTCCCTGCTGGGGCACTTCTTGCCGCGGCCTTCAGCGGCGGCAATCTGGAGCCGAAGGGGACGCGGCAGGAGGCCGGAAGCTGCGAGTGTCAAGATCGATCGGACCCGGATGTGACGGGCGTTACAAGCTTGTAACCCGATTCCCTTATTTCGGACACAAATTTGCATTAGCTTTTCCTACAGGCCAGGAACACCTGGCGACTGCGTCAGAGGTGGCAGAGCCTCTGGGTCGAGGAGACTAATTCATGATTGCAACACTCAATTCCGTGCGGACCAGCACCGGTAAGGGTGCTCCGCGCGCGGCGAGGGTCGCTGCCCTGGGCCTGGGGATCGCACTCTTCGCCAGCGGCTGCGGTGGTGGCGGGACCACTGCCGAGAGTGAGGGCGACGGCGCAGGCGCCGAGACCACCACGGACGCCGCGTCGGCGTCGGCACTGGCCTGCCCGCCCAGTGAGGGCGGTGCGGGGGCCGAGGCCGGCGAGAAGGGCGATCCCTCCTCCGTTCCCGAGAGTGAGACGACCAGCCCGGAGCCGCTGCGGATCGGTTCGCTGCTGCCGACCACCGGAACCCTCGCGTTCCTCGGCCCACCCGAGATCGCCGGCGTGGACCTCGCGATCAACGAGATCAACGAGGCCGGCGGTGTGCTCGGCCAGGACGTCACCATCACGCACCGTGACTCCGGCGACACCACCACCGACATCGCCACGCAGTCCGTGACGGACCTCCTGTCCCAGAACGTCAACGCCATCGTGGGCGCGGCGTCCTCGGGCGTCTCGAAGACCGTCATCAACCAGATCACCGGCGCCGGCGTGATCCAGTTCTCGCCCGCCAACACCTCGCCCGAGTTCACCGACTGGGACGACAACGGGCTCTACTGGCGTACGGCTCCCTCCGATGTCCTGCAGGGGCGCACCCTCGGCAGCTACATCATGGAGTGCGGCGCTCAGACCGTGGGCATGATCACCCTGAACGACTCCTACGGGACGGGTCTGCAGGGCAACATCCAGGAGACCGTCGAAGGCGCGGGTGGCCAGGTGGTGGCGAACGAGATGTTCAACACCGGTGACTCCCAGTTCTCCAGCCAGGTGGACGCGGTGGCCGCAGCAGAGCCCGACGCGATCGTGCTGATCAGCTTCGACGAGGCCAAGAGCATCATCCCGCTGCTCGTCGCCAAGGGGATCGACGCGAGCACGCTGTTCATGGTGGACGGCAACACCTCGGACTTCAGCGAGGACTTCGACGCCGGTACCCTCGAGGGCGCGCAGGGCACGATTCCCGGCCCCTTCACCGGTACCGAGTTCCAGGACGCGTTGGCCACGGTCAATCCCGACCTCACCAGCTACGCCTACTCGGGTGAGAGCTACGACGCCGTGACCCTGATCGCGCTCGCCGCCGAGGCAGCGGGAAGCGTCGACGGAGTGGCGATCGCCGCGGAGCTCGAGGCAGTCTCGAAGGACGGCACCAAGTGCTTCGACTTCGCCGGCTGTGTCACGCTGCTGCGCGACGGCGAGGAGATCGACTACGACGGCGTCTCCGGGCCGGTCACCTTCGACGAGAACGGCGACCCGACCGAGGCCGCGATCGGCATCTACCAGTACGACGCCGACAACCGCCCTCAGCCGAGCCGTTCCGAGGTGGGGCAGCTCTAAGAATCGGTTCCGGGCTGCAAGACCCGCGGATCGCGAAAGAGGCCCCGGTCACCCCGCTCAGGGGAGGCCGGGGCCTCTTCGGTGTTCGGGTCAGGAATCCCCGGGCTCGCGCCTGGACAGGGCGTAGGACGGCTCGCGCACCTTCCGGGCCCACTCGTACGTCTGGGCGCCCGCAAGGGGGTGCAGGACGGCGTCGAACCGGAGGTCCTTCTCCTCGCCGTCCGGGTCGAGGCGGAGGGTGACCAGACCGAACGGGTGCCAATGGCCTCTGGGGGTGGCGAAATACAGCTTCAGGGTCCACGGAGCGGAGCCGAGGGTGCGGTGGAACCCGTTCAGGGAGGCGGGGAGCCGCCCCGGGCTGATGGTGCGGGCGCCGAGTACCACGGGGCCGTCGTCGCCCTGGTAGGGCATCATCGTGGTGAGCGCGGCCTTCGACACCGAGAGCCTCGGCGCCAGGAAGAACCGGCCGGGGAAGGACCATCCGGTCGAGGACAGGAGGACGTCGGAGAAGGTGGACGGTCCGGAACCGGTCTCCGGGTGGTGGAACCTGAGGGCCAGACCCACGACGTCGGGAAGTCCGTCGGGCGTCCCCGCGGACCTCGAGACGCGGGCCGTCACCGGGGCCTCGCCGGGCTGGTCGACCCAGGAGATACCACTCGGCACGCCGTGGGCATGGACCTTCACCACGCCGTCGAGCCGGAACCCGCGGGGGTGGATCGGGCGGTGCCGACGCACGCGCTTGATGCCCCGGAACAAGACCTCGAACCCCTTGCCGATCACGGTGCTGGTCGTACCTGCCACTGGTCGGGCTTCCTCTCCTCGGGGCTGTGGAAATCGTCGACTCCAACGTAGCGGCACACCGAGAAGGGAGGGCGGAATCGGTGCCGATTCCGCCCTCCCTTGCGTTTCACGCCCGAGGTGGCAGGATGTCCTCCCGCAGCTCCTTCTCCAGGGCCTCGGGCGTCGTCGTGCGGCTCAGGCGGTGTCCGCGAGCGTGCCGAGGTAGAGCTGGATGACCTTCGGGTCCTTCATCAGCTCGCGACCCGTGCCCGTGTACGCGTCCTTGCCCTGGTCCAGCACATAGGCGCGATCGCAGATCTGCAGGCAGCGCCGTGCGTTCTGCTCCACCATGATCACCGAGACGCCGGCCCGGTTGATCTCGTGGACCCGGAGGAACGTCTCGTCCTGCTTGACGGGGGAGAGGCCCGCGGACGGCTCGTCGAGCAGGAGCACGGCCGGATCCATCATGAGGGCGCGACCCATGGCGACCATCTGCCGTTCACCGCCCGAGAGCGATCCCGCCCGCTGTGCCCTCCGCTTGCCGAGTTCCGGGAAGAGCCCGGTGACGAACTCGAAGCGCTCCTTGAAGTCCTTGGGCCGCTGGTACATGCCCATCTGGAGGTTCTCCTCGATGGTCAGGGTGCCGAACACGTTGTTGTTCTGCGGCACGAACCCGACGCCGCGGCTCACCAGCCGGTTCGCCTTCAGACCCGTGAGATCCTGGCCGCGCACCATCACGGTGCCCGAGTGGACCTTGACCAGGCCGAACATCGCCTTCAGGAGGGTGGACTTGCCGGCGCCGTTGGGGCCGATGATGCCGATCAGCTCACCCCGGCGCGCCTCGATGCTGCATCCGTTCAGGATGTTCACGCCGGGTAGGTACCCCGCGACGAGATCGGTGACCTTGACCACCGAATCCCCTTCGAACTCGATCGTCATCTCGTCTCCTCATCCCTGTGCGCAGGCGCTGCATGTGCTCCGCCTCCGGGTTCCGTGGGGTCGTTCCCCGGAGATGCCGGGACCCCGTGGCCCAGGATCCCCTCGTCCTCGGTGCCGACCACCGAGTTCTCGTCGTGGGCGAGCTCCTCCTCGAGTCGCTCGATGCCCGTCGAATCACCGAGATCGACGTCGTGGTGGGCGCCCAGGTACGCGTCGATGACCGCCTGGTCCTTCATGACCACCTCCGGTGGTCCCTCCGCCACGACCTTGCCCTCCGCCATGACCACCACCCAGTCCGCGATGTGCCGGACCATGTGCATGTCGTGTTCCACGAACAGGACGGTCATGCCCTCCGACTTCAGGTTCTTGATGTGATCGAGGAGCGACTGCGTGAGTGCCGGGTTCACCCCCGCCATCGGTTCGTCGAGCATCACGAGCCGCGGGCGGACCATGAGGGCCCGCGCCATCTCGAGGAGCTTGCGCTGGCCGCCGGAGAGCGACGCCGCGTAGTCGTCGCGTTTGGTGTCCAGCTTGAACTTGGCCAGGAGCACCTCCGCCTGCTCGGTGATCTCGCGTTCGCGGCCGCCCCACATCCCCTTGAAGAGCGCACGGGCGAGGCTCTCGCCGGGCTGGTCCGTGGCGCCGAGACGCATGTTCTCCAGGACGGTCAGCTTGCCCATCACCTTGGTCAGCTGGAACGTGCGCACCATGCCGAGGCGGGCCACCCGGTGGGACGCCACCTTCGCGAGGGGCTTGCCGTCGAACTCCCAGTCACCGCTGTTGGGGACGTCGAATCCGGTGAGGAGGTTGAACAGCGTGGTCTTGCCGGCACCGTTGGGGCCGATCAGCGCCGTGATCTTGTGCCGCGGGATCTCCAGGTGCTCCACGTCCACGGCGTTGATGCCGCCGAAGCTCCGGGTCACGTTGCGGGCGATCACGATCGGATCGCGCTTGCTGCACCCCGGCCCGACCTCCCCGGTGGCGATCGGTCCTGCATCGTCCCAGGTCATCGTGCTGCCGGTCGGGCTGTCGACGGCGTGGCTGCCTGTACCTGTGTTCGTACCTGTGCCTGCGGCGGTCGCGCCGTCGTCGGTGCCGTCCGTGTTGTTGTCGGTCATGCGAACGCCAACTCCTTCTTGTTGCCCAGGACGCCCTGCGGCCTGAAGATCATGAGCAGCATCAGTGCCACGCCCACGAGGATGTAGCGCAGCTGGCCCGCCTGCGCGTTGGACAGGAAGGTGATGGCACCCACCTCGATCGCGCCGTACAGGAGGCCCTGGGTCAGTGACAGCACCACCCAGAAGATCATGGCGCCGATCACGGGCCCGAGGACGGTGGCCATGCCGCCGAGGAGGAGGCACGTGTAGAGGAAGAAGGTCAGCTCCGTCGCGTAGTTGGCGGGCTGCACCGCACCGCGAGGCAGCGTGAAGATGATGCCCGCGAGCGAGCCGAGGATCCCACCGATCACGAGCGCCTGCATCTTGTACGCGTAGACGTTCTTGCCCAGCGAGCGCACCGCGTTCTCGTCCTCGCGGATGCCCTTGAGCACGCGGCCCCAGGGGCTGCGCATCAGGAGCCAGACCACGATGCAGGCGAGGATGACCACGCCCCAGCCCACGATCCGGATCCACAGGTCACGCTCGTTCATGGCGAGCGGGCCGATCCGGTAGGTCTGTGCGGGGAAGGGGTTGAGCCCGAAGAAGCCGCCCTCGAAGGCGGCCAGGCCGTTGGCCGAACCCGTCACGTTCGTGAGTCCGTTGGTGGTCACGATGTAGCGGATGATCTCCGCGGCGGCGATCGTCACGATCGCGAGGTAGTCCGCCCGGAGACGGAGGGTGGGAATGCCGAGCACGATCGCGAAGATCACCGATGAGAGCACGGCCACCAGCACGGCCACGGGGAGCGGAGCGTTGAAGCTCAGTGTGGGGATCGCGAACCCGTAGGCGCCCACGGCCATGAAGCCGGCCTGCCCGAAGTTCAGCAGGCCCGCGTAACCGAAGTGCACGGCGAGGCCCAGTGCGGCGAGCGCGTACGCCGCCGTCGTGGGGCTGATCAGCTCGCCGAAGGCGTTGATGAGGATGTTTCCGAAGTCCATGACGAGCCCCTAACCTATGCGCTCTTTGCGGCCCAGGATGCCCTGCGGCCTGAACAGGAGTACGAGGATCAGGATCAGTAGCGCTCCTACGTACTTGAGGTCCGCCTCGAGCCAGATCGTCGAGATCTCCACGAAGAGGCCCACGATGATGGACCCGATGAGCGCCCCGAAGACGGTACCAAGGCCGCCGAGGGTGACGCCCGCGAAGATGAGCAGCAGGATCTGCTGACCCATGTTGTAGGACACGCCCGGCCGGTAGTAGGCCCAGAGGATGCCGCCCAGTGCTGCGAGCATGCCACCCACCACCCAGACGATCCGGATCACGCGGTCCACGTCGATCCCCGACGCGGCAGCCAGCGCCGCGTTGTCGGCCACGGCCCGCGTCGCCTTGCCGATGCGTGTGCGGAGCAGCAGGAAGGCCACCACGAGGATGATCACGAGGCTCACGACCAGCGATGTCAGGTTGTTGCGGGAGATGGAGACCGTGCCGATGTCGATCATCGGGCTCTGCGATCCGGGCAGCTGCTGCGTGGCCCCGCCGAAGTAGAGCTGGATGACGTAGCGCAGGGCCAGGGCGAAGCCGATGCTGACGATCATCATGGGCACCAGGCCCGTGCCACGCCGGCGCAGCGGCTTCCAGAGCCCGGCGTCCTGTACGTACCCCAGCACGCCTCCACCGATCACCGCCACGACGATCGCGAGGGCGATCGGGAGCCCTGCTCCGGCGAAGGCGAAGGCCAGGACGGCGCCGAAGGTGACCATCTCACCGTGACCGAAGTTGGTGAGTCCGGTGGTCCCGAAGATGAGTGAGAGCCCCACGGCACTCAGGGCGAGGAGCAGCCCGAAGCTGAAGCCCGCTACCGCTCGTTCGGCGAGCGTGTCCAGGAAGGAGGTCTCGGTGGCGACGATGCCGTCGCCGAAGAGGAAGAGGGTGGAGGCGCTCGAGGTGTTGGCGAACGTGACGTCCCGTGGGTTCTCCTGCCCTTCCGCGAGCACGATGCCCTCGGGAAGGGACTCCTCGTCGAGGGCCACCTCGTAGGTGCCCTGCTCGGGGACACCGATGCTCCAGGCGCCGTTGGGGCCGGAGGTGGCCTCGCCGTCGAACCCGTTGCCGGTGGCCGTGACGGTCACGTCGGCGATCGGACCGTCGACACCGCGGAGTACACCGCCGATCCGGTAGTCGAACTGCTGCGCCTGTCCTTGCGCCCGGACCGTCGCGGAAGCGCTGGTCTGCTGGCTCGCGGACGCGGGGGGTTGCGGGGACGCCTGCGCCGAGGGAGCGCCGAGCAGCACGGCGAGGAGGATGCCCAGCACCAGTAGGAGGGCCCTCCTGATCCGCGCAGGCGTCGATGGGGTGATCAAGGTGGGAACCTCCACGGTGGGGGCAAGCCCGACGGCATGGCATCGGGAGCAGAAGATGTGACGGTTGTCACGGACGTGGGGCTCATGTTACTAGCGGCATGTTTCCGGACATCGCAAAAGCATCGAGTTCAGGTAGCGATTTGGTAACAAAGGTTTTACCGAGTGGCCGCGGTGTTGAAATTCGGGGGATCGACCGAGTGGCGGTCCGGGAACCAAACTCCGGGGGAAGCGTTGCAATTGGTAGGGTTGCAGGAACACTCAGCCCCCTATTCTGGAGGACCAGCAAAAATGGCACTTGGCGGCAATCCGGTTTTCAACGGGAAGAACTTCCGTTCGGCTACCCGAGGCAACCAGGCGGCAGGATCCGGTACGGCGACGTACGCCGGGCAGACCTACGCCGACCAGCAGCAGCTGGAACACATGTACAACCAGCCCTCCGCGGGTCCGGCCCAGATGGGCCGAATGACCTTCGACGACGTGATCGTCAAGACGATCCTCTGCCTGGGCGTGGTGCTGCTCGGCGCTGCCGTGCCGGCGTTCCTGTTGCCGGGCCTGGCCCTGCCGCTCATGGTGCTCGGCATGATCGGTGGACTCGTCCTCGGTCTCGTCAACGCGTTCAAGCGTGAGCCGGTGCCGGGACTGATCCTCGCCTACGCCCTGCTCCAGGGCTTCTTCATCGGTGGGCTCACGATGTTCCTCGAGGCGCAGTACCCGGGAATCGCCCTCCAGGCGGTCGTCGGGACCCTCTCGGTCTTCGGTGTCACGCTGGCGCTCTTCAAGAGCGGCAAGGTGCGGGCCACTCCCAAGGCCATGAAGTTCTTCATGATCGCGATCATCAGCTACGCGGTGTTCTCGCTGGTCAACCTCGGCCTCATGATCTTCGGCGCCACGGAGGGCATGTTCGGCCTCCGCAGTACCGGCATCCCCGGGACCGAGGGCATGTTCGGCTTCGAGAACGGCATCCCGTTCGGCATCGTCATCGGTCTGTTCGCCATCGGCCTCGCCGCCTTCTCCCTGATCGTCGACTTCACCTCGATCAGCGAGGGTGTCCGCGCCGGTGCCCCGCAGAAGTACTCGTGGACCGCGGCCTTCGGCCTCACGGTCACCCTGATCTGGCTGTACGTGGAGATCCTCCGCCTCATCGCGATCATCCGCGGCAGCGACTAGCCGCGTTGTTCCTGCCGCCATCCAGCGGTAGGAACAGTGCCACCTGACACAGGAGAAGGGGCCCCGCAACCACCGGTTGCGGGGCCCCTTCTCCGTCCACTACTAGGCGATGCGGGCGGCTCCCGCACCGGGCAGCACGCTGAAGATCACGGGGGATTCGAAGCCGGAGGCGGAGAACGCCTGCTCGACGGCTGCACGGATGGCCGGCACGTCCGCAGCCCGTGCGAGGGCGATGGCCGATCCGCCGAAGCCGCCACCGGTCATGCGCGCCCCGATCGCCCCGGCGCCCAGGGACGCATCGACGGCGGCGTCGAGTTCGGGGCAGGAGATCTCGAAGTCGTCCCGCATGGACGCGTGACTCGCCACCAGGAGTGACCCGAGTGCCGTCGGGCCCTTACCGGTCAGCACTTCCACGGCGTCCTCAACCCGCGCGTTCTCCGTCACGATGTGACGGACGCGGCGGAACGTCTCCTCGTCGAGAACGCCGGCAGCTTCGGCGAGGTCCTTGACCGAGAGGTCACGGAGGGCTTCGACGCCCATCAGTTCGGCGCCCAGCTCACAGGAGCGACGGCGCTCGGCGTAGCCTCCGGTGGAGTGCGCGTGGGAGACCCTCGTGTCGATGACCATGAGCTCGAGTCCCTCCCCCTCGAGATCGAGGGGTACGAGGCGCGAATCGCCCGAGCGGCAGTCGAGGAAGACGGCGTGCCCGGCCTCACCGAGGAGCGAGGCGGACTGGTCCATGATCCCGGTGGGTGCTCCCACCATCCGGTTCTCGGCGAGCTGCCCGATCGTCGCGAGTTCGCGACGGGACACCTCTGCGCCGGAGAGCTCCCCGGCCGCGAGGGCCACCGAGCACTCGAGCGCCGCCGAGGACGAGAGACCGGCGCCCACGGGTACGGAGGAATCGACGAGCAGGTCCAGGCCCGGGCAGCGGTGTCCCGAGTGCTCCAGCGCCCACAGCACGCCGAGGGGGTAGGCGGCCCAGCCCTGGACGGACCCCGGCTCGAGCGAGTCGAGGTCGATCATCAGGGGGGCCTCGTCGGGTGCGAAGGTCGAGGCGACCCGGACCAGCCGGTCACTCCGGACGGCGGCGGCGACCGTGGTGGAGTGGGTGATGGCGAACGGCAGCACGAAGCCGTCGTTGTAGTCGGTGTGTTCTCCGATGAGATTCACCCGGCCGGGGGCGGACCACAGTCCGTCCGGCTCACCGCCGAACAGCTCGGTGAAGCGGGCTGCGAGGTCCTGGGGTGTGGAGTTCATGCGTGGTCCTTCCGTGCTGGAGCGGGTACGGTGCGCAGGGCGTCTGCGACCTTCTCCGGAGTGGTGTCGTTGATGAAGGCCCCCATCGCGGCTTCCGAGCCCGCCAGGAACTTCAGTTTGTCGGCAGCCCGGCGGGGGGACGTCAGCTGGAGGTGCAGGTAACCGGCCGGCCGCAGGACGTCGTCGATGGGGGCCTGCTGCCAGGCCGCGATGTACGGGGTGGGCGTGGGATACAGGGCGTCGAGCCTGCCGAGCACGTCGAGGTACACGTCGGTGAGTTCGTCGCGCTCGGCGCCGGTGAGACCGGCGAGGTCCGCCACCTGGCGGTGGGGGACCACGTGCACCTCGAGCGGCCAACGCGCGGCGAACGGCACGAACGCGCTGAAGTGCTCACCCTCGACGATCATGCGCTCGCCGGAGGAGCGCTCGGCTGCCAGGGCGGAGCCCATCAGTGTCTGCTGACCTCCCGATGCCTCGAAGAACTTCAGGGCGCGGTCCGCGAGGGTGGCGGCCCTGGGCGGGATGAAGGGGTACGCGTAGATCTGGCCGTGGGGGTGCAGGAGCGTGACGCCGATGTCCGCTCCGCGGTTCTCGAAGCAGAAGACCTGCTTGATCCCCGGTAGCGCGGAGAGTGCCTCGGTGCGCTGTGCCCAGGCGTCCACCACGGTCCGTGCACGCCGGAAGCCCAGGGAGCCGAAGGATCCCTCGTGCGCCGAGTCGAAGGCCACCACTTCGCAGCGTCCGTAGGCCGTCGTCGTGGTACCCCAGGCGGCATCGACGGGCAGCTCGCCGAGATCGGGCCCGAAGGACGAGAAACGGTTCTCGAAGACCACCACCTCGTAGTCCGACGCCGGGACCTCCGAGAGGTTCCCGGGGGTGGTGGGGCAGAGCGGGCACTGGTCCGCCGGGGGTAGATGCGTGCGCGACTGCCGGTGGGCGGCGACGGCGATCCACTCGCCGGACAGCGCGTCGTAGCGCGCGGTACCGGCGGGGCCGCGGGGCGGCAACCCTCGGGTGTCCTGCGTGAGGCTCTGGTCGCGGTGGCGCGCAGCACCGGCGGCGTCAGCGTCGAAGTAGATCAGTTCGCGCCCGTCGGAGAGTCGCGTCGGCGTGATGTGAGTCATGGGGTGTCTTCCGGGGAGGTGTTCGGTCGGGGGGCGTGGAGGATGCGGGTGCGGGCGCTGTACTCGTCGTCGGGTGGGCGGTCCGTGACCAGGACGGCGACGTCCTCGAGCGCCACGACCCGCGCGAGGCTCACGACGCCGATCTTGCCGGCGTCGGCGAGGACGGCGAGCATGCCGCAGCAGCGGGCGAAGGCCTGGTTTGTGTCGGCTTCCGCGAGGTTGGGGGTGGTGATGCCCGCGATACCGTCCACGCCGTGTGCGCCCATGAGGCAGACGTCCGCCCGCAGGGATGAGATGGTGGCGGTGGCGAGGGGACCCACGAGGGCTTTGGAGGGAGTGAGCATGCCGCCCGAGAGCAGTACCTGCGGTGCGGCGTCGGACGGGGTGGTACCGAGCCGGTGCAGTTCGTCCGCCAGGGGCAGGGAATTGGTGATGACGGTCAGCCCCGGGATACGGGAGAGGAGCGGTGCCAGGGCGTAGGTGGTGGTGCCTCCCGTGATGGACACCGTCATGCCGGGGGCGAGCAGACCGATGGCCGCCGTCGCGATCGCCTGCTTGGCACTCCCCGCCCGTGCCCGGTTGATGTCGAAGCCCGCCTCCACGGCGCCCGGGCTACCCACCGGGACCGCTCCGCCGTGGACGCGGATCAGCGCTCCACGGGACTCAAGGGCATCGATGTCACGGCGCACGGTCATCTCGGAGACGCCCAGGGAGTGCGCGAGGATGGTGACGCGCACGGCGGATCGGGAGGAGAGCTGTTCCAGGATGGCGGCATGCCGCTCGGCTGCAAGCACTGTCCTCCTCAGGGCGGCCGGGAAGCCGCACGGTTCCGAACTAAATCGAACAAAAACTACCATAGAGGACGGCGTCCACTCCCCGATACCCGGTCGAGGGAGATATTCGGCGCTAGCATCGCTGCATGAGCGCATCGACTCCCTCCCTGGCCAGCGGCATCAATTACACCCTGACGGCGGGCTCCTCCACCGTCGTCGTGGCGAGCCTCGCCGCCGCGCTGCGGTCCTACGAGCAGAACGGCGTCGCGCTGACGGAGACCTGGGGTGACGACGCCATCCCCGCAGGGGGAGCGGGTATCCTGCTCGCGCCCTGGCCCAACCGGATCGCCGATGCACGGTGGGTACTGGACGGGAAGGAGCAGAAGCTCGACATCACCGAACTGTCCACGGGGAACGCGAGCCATGGGCTGCTCCGCAATACCGGGTACCGGCCCGTGCGGGCCGGCGCGTCCGAGGTGGTCCTCGAAGCCGAGGTCTTCCCGCAGCACGGCTACCCGTTCCACCTGATGCACCGTGCCACGTACCACCTCACCGAGGAACAGCTCACGGTCACCCAGGAGCTCACCAACCTCTCCGGTGCGGCGGCCCCCTTCGCCCTCGGAGCGCACCCCTACCTCAAGATCTCCGACGTACCGACGGAGGACCTCACCCTGACGGTGCTCGCGGACGAGGTCTTCGAGACGAACGAGAAGTCGATCCCCACGGGGAAGGTCCCGGTGTCGGGGCAGAAGGACCTGCGGCACGGCCGGCGGATCGGTGACATCGAGTTCGACGCCGCCTTCACCGGGCTGCCGTCCGCACCGGGACGCCACGAGCACGTCCTCGCAGCTCCGGACGGCCGCAGCGTGACCCTGTGGGCCGATTCCTCCTTCGCCTACGTGCACCTGTACATCAGCACCATCTACCCGGGCGTGAGCAAGGCCGTGGCGGTGGAACCCCTCACCGCTCCCGCGAATGCGTTCAACTCGGGGGAGGGGCTCCGCTGGCTGGACCCCGGGGCGTCGTTCTCCGCGAGCTGGGGCATACTGCCGTCGCTCGGGTAATGGGCGCCCAGGCCTTCTATGGGAAGATTGCAGCATGCAGCGTCTCCACGGAGCGGAACAGGGTCGGGCCATCGGGCGCGGCTCCCGCCGCGCCGCCGCCGCGCCAGTCCACCCAACCAGCAGGCTTTCCCTGCCGGGGATCCCCCGGATGATCGTGGGCCCGGAGGGCCATCCGCAGCAAGGGCACGAGGCCGGGATTAGCGGGCCGATGACGGCGGGGACCCACCCGACGGCATCGGCCAGCACCCCGGAACCTCCCGCCGCGCAGACGGCGCCAGCCCTCCAGGAAGAGACGTGATCGTGACAGAGCAGACCCTGACCACCCCCGGTGCGACCGTGCTGGACCTCGTCGCCGACGCCGGTCTCCCGGTGACCCTCGCCGACGTCGAGGCAGC